>DBFADZ010000043.1:0-58977 GCA_048195375.1 Collinsella sp. | reverse complement strand
CTGCTCTACAGTCCTGCGCAAGACGGAAAGCACATTAAGTGCTTTCCTTTGCGTGCGGAACTCGCGACAAACTTCATGCCCTCCGGTCCGCCCCGGGAGCCAGGTTGACTAATTCGGCCCCGGCATTCAGGAAAGTCAGTGCAGCAAAATGGCGATGCAGATGGTGCGAATAAGAAAGGGGCACGTTGCTGAAACGTGCCCCCTATGAGTGAGGTATGAGGCTAGCGCTCGTAGATTACGTTACCTGCCAGGTAGGTGACCTGGACCTTGGTGGCTTGGAGCTCTTGGGGGTCGATGGTGAGCGGGTTTTGGTCCAGGACTACCAGGTCGGCGTACTTGCCAGGCTCCAAGCTGCCGAGGTTTTGCTCGTCGCCCGCTGCATAGGCGCTGCCCAGGGTGTAGTTGCGCAGAGCCGTTGCTGCATCGATGCGCTCGCTCGGCAACCAGCCGCCCTCGGGCCAGTGGCTTTTGGGGTCCTGGCGCGTGATAGCCGTGTAGAGCACGTTCATGCTGGTAACGGGCGTGATAGGGCTGTCGGTACCGAAGGCTTGGCGAATGCCGCGCTGCTTATAGGTTGCGAACGGCCACATGATGCGGCTGCGCTCCAGGCCCAGATCGCGCTCCGGTCCACCCGGATCGAGCGTAATATGGCAGGGCTGGCTCGAGGCGACCACGTTGAGCTTGCGCAGGCGGTCGATGTCCTCGGGCAGAAGGTTCTCTAGGTGCTCGAGCGTGTTATGGCCGTGCTGGGGCAGGCCGTACAGGTCGGCCGCTTCCTCGAAGATATCCAGCGCGGCATGAATCGCACCGTCACCAATAACGTGGATGCGTACGGTATGACCGCGCTCCGCGGCCGCCAGAACCAGTTTGCGCATGCGCTCAGCCGGGACCGTCAGACGGCCCCGGTCGCCCGGGAAGCGCGGATTGGTATAGGGCTCGGTGAGATATGCCGTGTGTTCGCTCGACACGCCATCGAAGAACTGCTTAAAACCTGGCGCCGAAAGCAGCGCGTTGTTCGCGTAACGTACCTGGAGCTCTTCTAGACGCGACTGGTCATCCAGCAGCGTGGGGAACAGATGGGCACGAATGCCCAGCTTGCCGGTCGTCTGCAGCTTGTCGTAGACATCGTCGCGGATAAAATCACAGCCCAGCATGGGCATGAGCGACATATCGCAGATCGAGGTGATGCCCTGCTCGGCCATGCGCCTCATTTGATCGGCGTAAGCGCTTGCGATGCGATCTTCGCCCAGCCACTCAAGACAGCGCGGCAACAGCTGCATGGCAGCCGCTTCGTGAGCAATGCCCGTGAGCTCGCCGTTTGCGTCCTTGTCGTAGCTGCCGCCCGCCGGCGGCTCGCTGTCGCGCGTGACGCCGAGCGCCTCGAGTGCGCGGCTGTTGAGCCACAGCGTGTGGCCGTCGCCCGAATACATAACGCAGGGACGATCGGGGAATGCCGCATCGAGCGACGCCTTGGTAGGATGCTCGGGCGGGTCCCAACGGTAGTCGCGCCAGCCCTGCGTCACAACCCAAGCGTCGTCGGGCAGGTCCTGGGAAAACTCGAGCGCGTGCTGTACCAGCGCCGCCTCGGACGTGCCCATATCCATGAGCATGTACGGCGAGGAACCGACCGAGGTATGGAAGAAGTGCAGATGAGCGTCATGGAAACCGGGGCAGACAAACTGCTCGCCGTAGTCGAGAACCGGCGTGGCGGCGGGAGCGGCGGCGATCACGTCATCGGGCTTGCCGACTGCGACGATACGGTCACCTGCGATGGCAATCGCCAGCTCACGAGCAGTATCGATGCCGTCTTGCGCGGTAAAGACGTTCTTGGAGCGGATAATCCGATCGATATGTTGCATGGGCATCCCCATCTCTGGCAGGAAATTCAACACCCCCGAGTGTACTCCCCCGTCTCGGTTACAAAATGCCAAGCGGCAAACGGCAGCTTTGCCAGCCCTAGCGGCAGGTGGCATACTGGAGAGAGCCTGTACGATTTTGCGATCAACCCAGCAAGGAGCAAATCGATCATGACGAAGACCAAGGCACAGCAGATTATGGCGGCGACCGAGGCTCGCGCGGCAGACGACGTCACCGCGGCCATCCGAGATATCGCCGCCGAGTTTGAGCCCTATATCATCAAGCAGCGCCGGCACTTCCATAAGCATCCGGAGCTGAGCCTCGCCGAAGAGCGCACAACCTCCGACATCGCCAACCAGCTCGACGCCATGAATATCCCCTATGAGCGCCCCCTTAAGACGGGCCTGGTGGCGACCCTCCGCGGCACCGCACCCGACGCCTACCGCGAGGACGGCACGCCGCGCCGCCGCATCCTGCTGCGCGCGGATATTGACGCCCTGCCCGTCACCGAGCAGACCGGCGAGGAATTCGCCAGCGTCAACGAGGGCTGCATGCACGCCTGCGGCCACGACTGCCACATCGCCATGATGCTCGGCACGCTGCAGATCCTGCGCCATATGACCGACGACATCCACGGCGAGGTCCGCATCGTCTTCCAGCCCAGTGAGGAAAACGGCCAGGGCGCCAAACTCATGATCGGCACGGGCGTGCTCGACGGCGTCGATGGCGCTTACGCCGCGCACATCTGGAGCGAGGTCGACGCCGGCACCGTAAGCTGCGAGCCCGGCCCGCGCATGGCCAATACCGACTGGTTCCGCATCGATGTCCGCGGCACCTCGTGCCACGGCGCCATGCCCCAGCGCGGCCACGACGCCGTCATGGTTGCCGCCGAGATCGTCAATGCCCTGCAGACCATCGTCTCGCGCGAAATCAGCCCCTACGAGCCGGCCGTCATCACCGTCGGCGAGCTGCATGGCGGCACCGCGCGCAACGTTATCGCCGGCACGGCCTACCTCGCCGGCACGGTGCGCACCTACGGCGATTCGACCCACGAGGAAATGCCGGAGCTTATGCGCCGCATCGTGGAGCATACTGCGGCCGCCTTGGGCGCCGAGGCAGAGCTCACCGACTACACCATCGCCAACTACAAGGTCGAAAACGACGCGGGCTCGAGCGAGCGCTGCCGTCAGGCTGTAATTAAGTGTCTGGGCCCCGCCGGCCAAGGCCATTATCGTGGCACGCTTTCGGGCGAGGATTTTTCGGAGTACCTGCGCCGCGTACCGGGCGTGCTCGCCTTTGTAGGTACGCGCAACCCCAAGATTGGCGCCACGTACGCCCAACATTCCTGCTTTTACAAGATCGACGAGAGCGTGCTGGCCAAGGGCTCCATGGTGGCAGCCCAGTATGCTATCGACTTTTTGGCCGAGCCCACGCAAGAGGAGCTCGACGGCCCCGCGATTACCGCGGTCGCCGAAACCAACCCCGACTTGGCCGCCAAGCTGCGCTCTGCCAAGGCCACGGCCGCTGAGGCGCGCGACGCCATGCACGATGCTCGCACCGCCCGCCATGCTGCAATCAAGGGCATCCACGATGCGCGGGCTGCCGCTCGCCACGAGGAAAAGCGCGACGAGTAGCCGTCACGCCCATCCATAACAGCCTGGCTAAAGCAAAGCGGGGGCGGACGTTATCTCAACGTTCACCCCCGCTTATGTGTCGACCGTTTTTCTAGCGCGTCCTCCGTCACGCCAGGTAAGAGCGAAGGATGGTGAGCCAGCGTGGGGGTTCGAGGTGGATGATATCGTCGGGAACTCCGGCGGGCGCATAGCCGCCAAAGAGCAGACCGGCATCTGCCGGATTGATGAGGCGCACGATCCATACGACGACGACCAGCACGCACAACACGGTGACCGCAATGTCGATACCACGCTTTAGCTTGCTCGATGCCACCTCCTCGCGCACGAACGCGAGTACAAACGCAATCGGCACCACCCAAAACAGCGGATGGTAGGCAAAGGCAGCCGCATAATCGAGGCGCAGCGCCGCCAGCCACGCCCTCGTCATGCCGCATCCCGGACAAGGAATGCCCGTCATCAATCGAAAAATGCAGCCAATGTCGAGCAGGTAGAGCGCGAGCCAGGCGACAAAGAGCGCGCCGGTGCAAAAAAGGGCGCGGCGAAGGAGCTCTGCCGTGCCCCTATGTCCCTGGGAGCTGTTCACGCCGCCCTTATTGTTAGGCACGAGCGCCAAGGCGAGTGTTGTAAGCCGTTGCCATGGCATTGGTATTATTGATGACGATGTTCATAGCGAAGATGGGACCAAGGCCGCACAGGAGCGCGCCGAAGATCTGCCACAGAAGAACGGTGGTGCCGTTTTCCTGGAACACCAGGCCGTAGCGAGGAGCGTTGGCCTGCAGGCGGTTGCCAATCTTGTAATACCAGTAGTACGCGTAGAAGCCGCAGGTCACAAACGATAGAAGGATGAATTCCGCCAGACCCGGCGTGTAATCGCCGTCATCCTGACACAACGTGTTGACGTCGCGTGCCAAGCAATACAGGAAGTAGAACGAATAGATACCGCAGGTCACAAGAGAGAGCAGCAGCCAGCCGATCAGGCTGCGGTCAGCCTTAATGGGGCCATAGCCCATCGGAGCGGATGCGGACTGTTGGGCGTATTGACCGGTGTACTGCTGCTGAGGCTGGGGCGCGGGCTGAATAGCCTGGGCCGGAGCGGGCTGGGGCTGCGGGGCCGCAGCGGCAGAAGCGGCACCAACGGCGGATCCGCAAACAGGGCAGAATTTGGCATCATCCGAAATGGGAGAACCACAAGTGGGACAGAACATGAGCCTCTCCTTTTCCTAAGGCGTCGCACGCCTTCAAACCTTACACGTCTACGTTCTCAACAATAGCCGCGACGTTGTTGCGCAACATTGACCAATTTCCGAGAAATTTTGCTGCAACCGTTTTCCCAGGCATTTTCTTGCTTTCGCAGTAGAAAAAGGCACCCCGGGCTCAGTTGCCCAGGGCGCCTCGACCGGCTATTCGGTTTGATTGTTTTCGGCAGCAGGATTATCGCCCGGCTCATCCGCCGGCGTGGCAACGGCATCCCAATCGGGCTCCGCAGGCGTCGCCTCGGACGCCGGTGCGGGGACAGGAGCAGGTGCCGGGGCAGGGGCAGGCGCGGGTGCCGGGGCAGGTGCAGGCGCGGGTGCCGGGGCAGGCGCAGCACCAGTGGCTGCCGTGGGATTGAATCCCGCAGGAGCAGGCTTCTTCTCACCCGGGAGCACAAAAGTCAAAACGTCGTCCTTGTCCTCATCGGCCCATTCGCTTGCATAACGTGCAGCCCAATAGCCAACGGCACGGTGCTTGAGCATCTTGCCAAAGACCGTAAGGAACACCGTGACGAATGCAATCAGCACCAGGAACAATACGAGCGTGACACCACCGGCGGTAACAATCGCCTCGATACCCGTGGGGCGATAGTAATAGCCGTACGCGCCAATTCCGGCGATGGCACCAAAGACAGCTGTCAAGATCCACGTAATGGCGTTGGAAACCAGGCCCGTCAAAAACTCGGGAAGGAACGAAGCACAGAACAGCTTGGTCTTGTTGTGCTTAAAGGCCGCCCAAACCTTATCGAGCGAAAACGCGCTCTCGACGCGACCGGTCACCGCAAAGTACATCACGGCGATGTCGGCGAACATCTTAAAGAAGACACCCAGAATCGCCGAGGCAATCAGAGCCAGGACAAGCAGGCCGAGCGAACCGAACAGCGCTGCCTCGAGTGCATAGGAGCCGTAATAAGAATACGAGCCCGCGGCGCCAATTACCACGCCCTCCACCAGCGAAAGCACTACACCGATAACGGGAATGGCAGCGATAACCTCGAGCACCACCGAGATGACGCTCGAAAAGACTCCGAGACCAAACGACGTGGAGCGCATGAGTGGACGGTCCATGCCGTCATCGACCTTGAGCGAAAGATCACGTCCCCACTCAATACCAAAGCCGGAACCGCACACGCTCGCAATGCAAGCTGCCAAAAAGCCGATGGCAGCCGCAATGCCGCCAATAACGGGAATAAACAACACGAGCACCGACACAACGCAAATCAGCGCCGGCAAAAACGCGATTTGGCATACACGCTGAAGCACGCCCGGAGTCTTTGTCATATCTTGGAACGCCTGAGCCGTGCAGCCCTTTGGCGCATTCGCCACGGGCGGTTGCGGAACAAACTGCTGAGGCTGAGGCTGACCCTGAGGGGCGGAGGCTGCAGCGCCGGCATTGGGGGCACCGCACACGCCGCAGAACTTGTCGTTATCGCCCATGGGGGCGCCACACTGCGAGCAGAACATCGAAATCATCCCTTCGTATCTTGAGCGAGTCACCTGGATCGCAAACGATGTCTTTGGCATCATTATCACCCAATGTGAGTTCAAATACTCAAAGATGACCAATTTGCAAGGTACACGGCGCCAGCAGGCGGTTCGTTGAATGCGTTCGCGCTAGTTCGTACCGCGGAAACCCTTGCCGACGATCTCGGAACTGTCGACAATCGTGATAAAGGCACCCGGATCGACTTCGCGCGCATAGCGGCGCAGCTGCACGGCCTCGCGACGGCTCAGCACGCTCATGATCACCGTCACGCACTTGCCCGAGAAGGCACCGTAGCCGCGACTGATGGTCGCCGTACGGTTGAGATGCTTGACGATAAACTCCTCGACCTTAAGGGGCTCGGAACAAATGACGGTGCAGACTTTGCGCAGGTGAATGCTCTCGATGGCCTTGTCGACCACGAGCGTCTTGGCAAACAGGCCGAGCACGCAGTACAGACCGACGCGCGGGCCGTACAAGAAGGCCGCGATGGTCACGATGCCGATATCGACCAACAGCAGAGCGCGGCCAATCTCGAGCGTCGTGCGGCGCTTGAGGATCATGGCAAGAATGTCCGTGCCACCCGTCGAGGCGCCAATGTCAAAGACAATAGCGCTGCCGAGCGCCGGCAAGATGACGGCAAAGCACAGATCGAGCCACATATCGCCCGTCATCGAGACATCGGTCGGAATAAAGAGCTCAAACAGCGAAACATAGGCGGACAGCGCAAACGAGGCGAAGACGCTCCAAAGAATCGCCTTGCGCTCCAAAAAGATAAAGCCCAAAACGACGAGAACCGCGTTGATAATCCACATAAAGACGCCGACGGGCAGAGTCGGGAACAGCGTGGACAGAATGACCGACATGCCCGAGGTGCCGCCAAAAGCAAAGTGATTAGGGGTTTTAAACGCAACGATGGCAAAGGCCGTAAGAATCAGACCCAGATTGAGCTCGGCAAAAAAGCGCGGGAAGCCCGGCTCCTGGCTGCGCTTTTGGCCGGCACGCTCGCCGCGCTCGATATCGGTGCGATCGACCACGCGCTCCATCGGCACTACGGGAGGACGATGCACCTCCTCGGCAGCACGCGACGCCGCCTCTGCCGCAGCGGCCTCAATTGCCCATGCCTTGCTTTCTGTTTCGTGCTCGTCGGCCATTACGGCAACTCCTCGTTAACAATTTGGAAACAATGCGCTCATTAGGGTAACGCGGAACGTGGGGATTGCAACCCTTAGTTAGACGAGCGGTATGACTATATCGGGAGCGTACAAAAACGGCCGGCCACGCTTTTGCTTGCGCGGTCGGCCGTTTAACGTTTTCGCAGATAAAACCTGCCAAAACAAACCTGTCCCTTTTTGGAAGGTTATTCGTGCTGGCTGGTGCGATGCTCGTACTCCTCGGGGGTGATGACGTCCTCGATACGCAGGTTGACGCCCGCCACCTCAAGGCCGGTCATCGCGGCAAGGCGCTCGGTGACACGCGCCTTGACATCGTCGAAGATCGCGGGCGCATAGGCGCCGTACTCGATAATGACGGAGATGTTGACGACCACGCGATTGTCATCGGTGACCTCGACCGTCACGCCCTTGGTCAGATTCTCGGCACCAAACTGCTCCTGCACAAAGTGCATGAGGTTACCCTTCATGCCCAGAACGTGCGGAACCTCGCGGGTGGCCATGGCAACGATCTTCTCGATCACACCGTTGGAATAGGTCAGCGAGTCCTCGGACTCGTCCGCTTCCTCGTCATCCTCATCCACATCGGACTCGGCCTCGACGAGCGCCTCATCCTCGAGCGTTACGTCCTCGGCCTCGGCGGCGACGGTCTCGTCTGCCTCGAGCTCGGTATCGGCCACATCGACCTTCGTGTTAAAAGCCATGGTTCCTCCTTATGCCTGCCGCGGATGCGACAGTCGAATACATATTAGCGGCCACTAAACAGACGGCCGAAGAAGTTGACGATCCCGTTCTCGCCGTCGCGAATTTGGCCGATCACAGCGCCGATCAGCACGAAGAATGCAATGACGAGCGTGTCCCACAGGCCCAACGTGAGCACCAACACGGCGAGGATAAAGCCAGCGACGGCGCCGAGCGTGGTGTTGGGATGACGCACAGCATAGCTCCAGATGGCAGCGCCCGTGCCCTTGATGAGACCCATAGCCTCGTCAAAATCCGCGGCTGCCGCATCTTGCAACTCGGTTGCCTCTGCTTTGGAATCAACAGGTTCGCTCGCCGGCGTGGCGCTCTGGTCAATCGTCAGGCGCGGCGTACGAGCGGTCTTATCTTGATTGGTATCACTCACCGGAAACCTCCACGGTCTGGACGGTAGTCCTGGACGGCAAAAAACGGACGCGCGCGGTCGTACCCGGCGTGCCGAGCATGGTGTCGCAAGCTTCCTCGATGCGCTGTTGCATCGCGGTAGCCAGAGATGCCACGTCCTTATCGTCAAGCGCGATAGCCTCGACCTTAAATCGGACGTGCGAATCGTCGGAGCCTTGGACGCGGGCCTCGACATGCTCGACCATCACGCGATCGTCGCGCTCAGCAGCAGCCCTGGCACACGAAGAAAGCGCCGCAAGGGTAACCTCGATATTGCGTTCCCCCGCCGGATGCACGCAGGACGGCTCGCGACGAGCAAACATCAGGCGGAAGAAGCTTACCAGCACGCCGATCGCCACAACTCCGCCGCATGCCGTCACGACAATGCGCGGCATGGGGTCGCGCATCAGCAGCATAAAGCGATACGTATACGGCCCCCAAAACTGGCAGACAAGCGTACCCAGCGCCACGATGGCGGCGGCAAGATACACAATCGCTAGGGCTCGTTTGAGTACGCGCACGTGGCGCTCCCTTCAAATCTCGGCTCTCGAAATGCAAAACGGTTCGCATCATTATAAAAGAGCCGGGTCCGGTGCTCTACGCACGCGGATCCGGCTCATCTATTCCACGAGGCTTGCATGCTCGCTTCATTATGCCCAGATATGCACGGCTTAACCCGTGCGGGCGCTACTCCTCCTCGAGGGCAGCGATGACCTCGTCGGTCATGTCCATGGTGCTGTAAACATCCTGGACGTCGTCGAGCTCCTCAAGACGGTCGATGAGGCGCTGAACCTTCTTGGCGTCGGCGCCGGAGACCTCGGTCGGGGTGGTCGGGACCATGGTGGTCTCGGAGCCCTTGACCTGGACGCCCTGCTCCTCGAGCGCCTTGGAGACAGCCATGACCTCGTTGGCACTAGTCCAGACGATCCACTCCTCGCCGGCGTCCTCGTAGTCCTCGCCACCAGCCTCGGCGATGGCCATCATGAACTCATCCTCGTCACCGGCAGCACCGTTGGCGATCATGGTCTCCTTCTTGGCGTTCTCGTCCAGGATCTCCTTGGCGACGACGATCTGGCCCTTGCGCTCAAACTGGAAGGCAACGGAGCCGGAGGTACCCAGGTTACCACCAGCGTGGGAGAAGGCGGAGCGGACGTCAGCGGCGGTACGGTTGCGGTTGTCGGTCAGGCAGTCGACGTAGACGGCGACACCGGCAGGACCGTAGCCCTCGTACACGATGTTCTCGTAGACGGCGGCGTCAGCACCCGAACCAAAAGCCTTGTCGATAGCGGACTTGATCTTGTCCTTAGGCATGGACTGAGCCTTGGCCTTGGCAACGGCAGCGGCGAGGCTGGCGTTGTTCTCGGGCAGCGGGTCACCGCCGAGACGGGCAGCAACGGTGATGTTGCGGCTGAGCTTGGAGAAGAGGGCGGAACGCTTGGCGTCCTGCGCGCCCTTACGATGCTTGGTTGTGGCCCACTTAGAGTGTCCGGACATACGTGTCTCCTATCGGTTTCGACCTAAAGCCCAGCGCAAATGCTCGGGCAATATAAACAAACGTCGTTATGATATACCTACTGGCCTGCGAGATAAACCCCAAAATGAAGGCGTCGTGATGATGCCCCCTTTGGTGCAAAGAAACCTGACCCCCAATGCACCAAGTTAGGACCAGAGAAAGTCGCTGCGGGTGACGGTGGCGCCGATGGCGAAGGGCATGCAGGCGATGACCGGATACAGATAGCGCATGTAGGTCGAGCCGTTGCACGGACCAATCAGGCACACGGCGAGCACGCCCAACAGCGGCACCCAGATCGCCAGCGCACGCCATGAATGACGACGCAGCAGGTAGACCACCACGGCGATCATGATCCACACATAGGTGGCCGAACTCATGGTGAGCGAGATAAACGGGATGCGCTGCACCGCCACACGGTACAGATTGATCAGGTGGTCGCACCAGCGCACCACGTTGCTGTCAACCGGATGGAAGTCGAAGTACTTAAGGTTATCGGGCTTCGCCATAATCTCGGCACTGCGCGCCGTGCTGTAGACCCACGCATCGCGCGCGCTTGGATAAAAATAACCATAGTAGTTATTGATAAGCGCCGAAATATAGCACTCGGGATCCTTCTTAAACATCTGAGCCCATACCTCAAAATAGGCATCGATGTCCTCCTGCGAGGCATACTCGTTAAAGCAGTTCTTGACGGCATCGGACTTGTCGGGGTTGTAACGGCGGCCCAGGTTCTCGTACTTGAGTACGCGATCGATCACGGCACGCTCTTCGTCGGTCACCGAACCGTCGCAAGGAGCCTCCACGATGGTGCCGTCCTCCTTAACCGTAGGGTTGACGCCCGAGTTGAGGCCGTCGTGCTTTTGGACGAAACGAGCCGTCTGCTGGAATGGAATCGAGAGGATTTCGCGCTTGGAGCCGGGCGTAATGTCGTGCGTCGGCATAAAGACCTTGGTGAAGTACATATTAGAGGCAAGGCAGAGCGCGAGCACCGCGAGAACGCCAACCCAGCGGAAACGCGGGATGGCGCCCGAAGGCGCAGTACCAGTCTGCTTGGCTGCACGACGAGCCACATGCACGTCCCATACGCAAAACGCCGCCGCGATTACGCATGCCGCCAGCGGAAACACCAGGCCGCCGTTGCGCAGAAACGTGGAACCCATGGCGCCCAGAGCGAGCAGCAGCCAATCGTGGCGCGCAAAGAGCACGGGGGCTTTCTCGCCCGCTCGCTCGACATTGGCATCACGACGGGGCAAGCCACATGCCACGAGCTTGACGGTCTGTACCAGCAGAACCAAGAACGCGTCGGCAAAGAGCACGTCTTTGGTGAGCAACGCCGCGTAGTTAGAGAACATCGGCATAAACGCAAAGAACAGCAGGATCGCACCGCGAACCGGCAGGCTCACGCCCAGTTTGCGCAGCGACGAAATGGAATACGCCATGCAGGCAGCCGTGATGACAAATTGAGCGCAGGTATAGATGGCAAGACCTGCGTTGGCGCTGTTGAACAGTGAAAGCCCTAGCTGGACGCACGAACCGATGAGAGCCGTGTGCACCACGGGGTGATGTCCGTTGAGCAACACATTAGGATTGAGCAGACGCAAGTAGTCGCTCGTGCCGTTGGGATAGTTGAACCACTGGCGAATCTGCGCGCCCGTATCTCCCATAAAAAGGCCAGGCATCGAAGCGATGAGCGTGGGCGCCCAGGCGATCATAAGCACCAGGAAGGGCCCGGCAAAGGGATGGACCGAGAGCACGGCGTGAGCCACACGCCATATGCGGCCAAAGTGCGCCTCGGAAAACGGGATGCGTCGGGAGCTCAGCCAATCTAGACACTCAAAGGCAAGGTAGAAGGCAACGATCGCCAGGAGCATCCAGCCCGCGCCGCCAATCCAGGCGCAGATGATGCGAGCTTTGTCGCCAAGGACAATCTCGGCCGAGTCGGTGAGGTCGTAGCTGCGGCCGAACACCATGCAGATGGCGAAGAACAGCGACGGCAGAATGATCGATGGACGCCAGGTGTCGCCACGGCCAAAGAACACGTAGCGAAACGGCAAGGTGAGCAGGCAGGCAAGTGCAAGCAGCATGACCGCGTCGGTATGGCCGGCAAACGAGAGGAGCACCTCGTAGCACACGTACAGCATGCCCGAGGCTTTGGGGTCAATCGCCAAGACTGCGTTGCTCGACACCGGGGCAGGATCGATGGAAAACGCCGTGGTCGCCAACAGCGCGAGCAAAAATGCGATGAGCGTCTGCTTGGCGGGGTAGCGCTTAAACCAGACGATGCGGGCAGCGTCGCGCGCAGCCGTTGTGGAGAGATCGGAATCCTTCACAGTCCAAAGAGCCTTTCTAGAAACCTGCCAAATAGGGACAGGTTTATTTTGGCAGGTTTTATCTGGGGAAACGTTATTGTTCTGTCATCGTTGTCCAGCGAACCGCCACAAAGGTGCCTGTCCCCTTTGTGGTGGTTAGGCGTCGAGGTAGATGCGCTGGGGTTGGTTGCGGCGACGAGCAAAGATGATGAGCGCCAGGCCCGCGATTACGAGCGGCAGGCTCAGCAGCTGACCCATCGTGATGACGCCACCAAGCAGATAGCCCAGCTGGGCATCGGGCACGCGCACAAACTCAATGAGGAAGCGGACGATGCCGTAACCCATCACAAACACGCCCATAAACGTGCCTTGGGGCAGTAGCGGCTTTTTGCGGCTGAGCACCTGCAGAATGCAAAAGAGCACGATGCCCTCAAGAAATGCCTCGTAGAGCTGGGAGGGGTGACGCGGCATATCGCCCGCAGCCCCGCCAAAGACCACGCCCCATGGCAGATCGGTCGGCTTGCCCCACAGCTCACCGTTGACAAAGTTGGCACAACGGCCCAGGCACAAGGCCAGCGGCGCGCCTATGACGGCAAGGTCTGCCAAAGTCCAGGCATCGAGCTTATACATGCGGCACACGATGATGCCGCCGATAATGCCGCCCACCAAGCCGCCATGGAAGCTCATGCCGCCCTCGTTGGTGGCAAAGATCTCGAGCGGGTGCGCCCAGTAGTAGCCATCACCATAAAAGACGACGTAGAACAGGCGCGCACCGATAATGAGGCCAAAGACCACGCCGACCACGACACTCGTCAGGTCGTCAATCGTGATGTTAAAGCCCCAGCGACGCTGCGTGCGGTACATGACGACCGCCGTGAGCAGAGCGCCGACCACGTAGGCCAGGCCGTACCAGTAGATAGTGATGGGGCCCGCCGAGATCGCGACAGGATCAAGCATATGGTAGAAGTCGTTGAGCATGTCGACCCTCCTACTCCCTAAATACAAATGCGGCCGCGGGCCTTGCGCTCGCAGCCGCATATTTGGGCGTAACGTCTATGCGGAGTATGCCGTCCGCAGCCTTCGCATCTTAGAACGGCGCGTACTCGTCGTACAGGTCGTCGGTCTCGCCGGAGGCATTGATCTGCTCAACACGGGTAACGCCGGGCACATGCTCCTTCAGGATGCGCTCAATACCCATGGACAGGGTCAGTGCGCTCATAGGGCAGCCGGCGCAGGCGCCCTGAAGCTCAAGCTGGACGACGCCCTCGTCGTCAACGCCCACATACTCCATATCGCCGCCGTCGGCCTGCAGGTTGGGGCGAATCTCTTCAAGAACCTTCTTAAGCAGCTCTTCGTTAACAGCCACAGGGGCTCCTTTCTCACAATTACGCGGGCGCGCCCGCGGACAGGGGCTATGTTACTACAGCCATGTACCCGCTTAGGCGCCAGCCATGCGTGCGGACACGACTTTCACGAGCGGTCAATTTGGGACGGGTCTCTTTTGGCTGTTTTGCCGCCAGCTGGCGTTGCCACGAGCTACTGCTGAGCCTGCCCCTCGGTGCCGATGTGAACATCGACGATAACCTGGCGGTAGCTGATGCCACAGGAGTCGAGGATGCGGCGGCTGATGCGTCCATCATCAGTGTCGGCGTACTTGTTGTCCAGGTAGACAACCTCGCCCACGCCCACCTGCGCCAGGATCTTGGCGCAGTCGTGGCACGGGAACAGCGTAACGTAGACCGTGGAACCCTCGAGATCCTTGAGCGAGCCACGGTAGTTGAGCACGGCGTTGGCCTCGGCATGGACCACGTAGTTGTGCTTGTCCTGCAGCGGGTCGTCGCTCGTACCCCACGGGAAAAAGTCGTCGTTGAGCGCCGAGGGCGTACCGTTGTAGCCCACCGAAAGGATGCGGTGGTTGGTGCTGGCGATGCACGCACCCACCTGCGTATTGGGGTCCTTGCTGCGGCGCTGCGCGGCGATGGCCACGCTCATAAAGAACTCGTCCCAGCTAATGACGTCCAGGCGCTTGCCTGACGAAGTTTGATGAAGATCGTCCGACATGGCAGACACCTCCGTAATCGCAATAGTTTGACCCATTGTAGCAGGTGAAAGGTGGGGGCGTTTGTCCCACCGGCGCCCTCACCTTTACACGCGGCGGGGCTTTTGGTTGATGCGGTAGAGCTCGGCGAGACCCCGCAACGTCAGCGCGTCGTCGACCGTCAGACTGTGACCGACAAGGGCCGCAAGTGCCTCGGCATCGTCGCCGGTAATGACGATGGGCATGTCGCCCTCCCCCGCGGCCTTGGTCGCGCGCATCTCGGCAAGCACCATGTCGAGCATACCGTCGATGCGGGCCACCTCGCCCAAGACCACGCCCGAGCGCATGGCCTCGCGCGTGTTGCGGCCGATGACGTGCGTTGGCGCCGAAGGCTCAACCTGCGGCAGGCGCGCCGCAGCAGCCGAAAGCGAGCGGGCGCCAAGCGCCAGACCCGGCGCGATGACGCCGCCCACAAAGGTACCGTGTGCGTCGATGACCTCGATATTGGTCGTGGTACCCAAGTCGATTACGATGCACGGAGAGCCGTAGACGGCACGGGCCGCCACGGCGTCGGCGATGCGGTCGGGGCCGATCTCGGCCGGGTCGTCGTAGTGCACGGGCATGCCGGTCTTGAGGCCCGGTCCCACGGTGAGCACGCGCCCCGTGCAGGTGCGGGAAAGCGCCGCCTTCCATGGGCGCTCGAGCGCCGGCACCACGCAGCTCAGCACTGCGGCCGCGGGAACGAGTGCACCCGGCATGCCCGCATCGGCTGCCAGTGCGCCCATGACCTGCGCGAGCCTCATGCGCGCCTCGTCTGCCGTAATGCTCGACGGCGTCGTGATCTCGCACGTCGCAAGCGGGCACTCCTGCGCCGCGGCCGAATCCTCGGCAAACAGGCCAAAGCGAATGAGCGTGTTGCCCACGTCGACCGTCAATATATATGCGCACCCATTAAGCATCGTCGGCGCTCCTTTCGTCTGCCCAGCAGTATATCCCCTACCTAAACCAGTCATCCCAAAATGACTAGCTTGCGGCTATACTGGTGCGCGGTCGCGCGCGAGCTCACGCGGCGGCCCTTGGTAACCCGACTTCCCGCGCCGTATCCGTAGCGGCGCTCCCGGGGGAAGCGGATATACGCAAAGGAGTTTTATATGAGCAATCCCTCGAACCGCGTCTCGATGCGCGGGCAACTCACGCTGCGCGGCGTCGTCATCGGCGTCCTTGGCTGCGTAATCATCACGGCAAGCTCGGCCTACACCGCCCTCAAGATGGGCGCTCTCCCCTGGCCGATTGTCTTCGCTGCCGTCATCTCGCTGTTCTTCCTTAAGCTCATGGGCAACGCCAGTCTCAACGAGGCCAACGTCACCCACACCATCATGTCCGCGGGCGCCATGGTCGCCGGCGGTCTGGCGTTTACCATCCCGGGCGCCTGGATGCTGGGCTATGCCGACCAGATTAGCTGGCTCGACATGTTTATCGTGGCACTCGCCGGCACTATCCTGGGCCTGCTGGCCACCGCACTCATCCACCGTCACTTTATCGTGGACGCCGCGCTTGAGTTCCCCACCGGCAACGCCGCAGCTCAGACCTTGCGCGCGACCGAGGCTGGCGGCAAAACCGGCAAGCAGCTCTTTGGTTCCATGGCCATCGCCGGCATCTATAGCGTGCTGCGCGACGCCCTGGGCGTGGTGCCCAGCATGCTGTGCACGCTCAATATCCCCGGCGTGACCTTTGCCATCTACAACTCGCCCATGCTGCTCTCCGTCGGCTTCCTCGTGGGCTTCGCCCCCGTCGCCTTCTGGTTTGCCGGCGCCCTGTTGGGCAACTTTGGCATCGTCGTCGGCGGCACCGCTGCCGGTCTGTTCGACGTTGTGACTGCGCAGGGCATTGTTAAGTCCCTGGGCATGGGCCTCATGATGGGCTTTGGCGTCGCCGTCGTCCTCAAGGACATCCTGCCGCAGGTCGCCGGTATCGTCCGCGGTCTTGCCGCCGACAGCTCCACCGACACCGACGAGCAGTCGCTCATCTCGGGCTCCCTTAAGCTCGACGCCGGCATCATCGGCCTGGGCGCCGCCGCCATCGCCGTGATCATCGCCATCGTGCTCGACCTTGGCCCCGTTCCGGCCGTCATCGTGACGCTGTTCACCTTTGTCACCACCATCATGAGCGCACAGAGCTGCGGCCAGACTGGCATCGACCCCATGGAGATCTTTGGCCTCATCGTTATGCTCATCGTGGCCGCCTTTGCACAGATCGCTCAGGTCAAACTGTTCTTTATCGCCGGCATCGTAGCCGTGGCGTGCGGCCTTGCGGGCGACGTCATGAACGACTTTAAGGCCGGCGCCGTGCTGGGCACCAACCCGCGTGCGCAGTGGATCGGCCAAGCCATCGGCGGCATCGTGGGCGCCCTGGTCGCCGCAGCCGTCATGGTCGCGCTCGTCACCGCCTATGGCCCGGACGCCTTTGGCCCCGACAAGAGCTTCGTTGCCGCGCAGGCAAGCGTCGTCGCCACCATGGTCTCGGGCATCCCGAGCGTGCCGTGGTTCGTTGGCGGCTTTATCGCCGGCATCGTCATGTACTGGCTCGGCATTCCGGCCATGATGATCGGCCTGGGCGTGTACCTGCCGTTCTACATGTCACTCACGGCATTCCTGGGCTCCTGCGTCAAGCTCGCCTACGACAAGTGGTCCGCCCACCGCGACGCCACCGCTGGTCTTTCTGACGAGGAGAGGGCTGCCAAGGACGCCGCCTTCCAGGAACAGGGCCTGGTCGTTGCCAGCGGCCTGCTGGGCGGCGAGTCCATCGTCGGCGTTATCCTGGCGTTTGTCTCCGTGGGCTTAAACCTGCTGGGCTAAGCTGAGCAGCTGCTCGACAGCAACCATATTGCCTACGGCTTGCCCGGTCGGTAGCTTCTGCGGCTGCTGACCGGGCTTTTTGATATCGAAACAAAGAAAGGCCGGCGCGCTGCGTTTAACAGCGCGCCGGCCTTATCGTTTGGCCATCGAGACAGTCCCGCTATGAATTGAAGTTCACTGCAGAGCCGACGCCCGAATCACTACATGTGCTTGCGACGACGATCGCTCAGCGTCACACCAGCGGCCACGAGGGTGATACCGCCGATGACGAACACCTCGCCCGCAAGAGCGGAATTGTCGCCAGTCTGGGCGAGCGCGGCCGACGTTGCCTTCTTCTTGGCGACAGGAGCCTTTGCAGCAGCCTGCGCAACCTGAGGCTTGGCCTGCGGCTCAGCCTTGGGATGATACTTGTCATACTCGGCCTGTGCGGCAGCCAGGGCATCCTTAGCATCGTTAAGCTCGGCAAGCGCGGCGGCATAGGCGTCGTTGGCATCGGACAGTTTGGCATCGGCATCGCTCAGAGCAGCCTTGAGACCAGCAGCGGCATCGACGGCGGCCTTATAGCGAGCGTAGGCAGCGTTCAGCTTGACCAGCTTCTCGTTACCCGTCGTGCCCGCGGCAAGAGAGGCCTTGTGGTCGACAGCCTCAAGATCGGCCTTGAGTGCCTCATCGCTGGCAAGCTCGGCCTTGGCCTTGACGATCTCGAAGTTCGCATCGACGACGGCTTCGTTGGCGGCCTCGAGCTGCTTCTGGGCATCGGCGACACCGGCGACGGCGGCGTCATAGGCGACCTTGGCGTCGTCGACCGCCTTCTGGGCACCGGCGAAGCGCTCGAAGGCCTTGTTTGCGGTGGCAAGCTCGTCCTCGGCGGCCTTGGCCTTCGCCTGTGCGTCGGACAGGGTCTGCGTCTTGGCGGCAACTGCCTGCTTGGCGTCCGAAAGAGCGGTCGCGGCGTGTGTATCTGCGGCCTGAGCCTTGTCAACGCCAGCCTGGGCGGCATCGTCGGCCTTCTTTGCCTCGTCAAGCGAGCCCTGCTTATTCGCAAGGTCCGCCTGGGCGGCATCGCGCTTGGCGGCAAGGTCCTTGACCGAAGCCGTGGCATTGTCATACGCCTCGTTGGCCTTATCGGACTTTGTCTTGGCGGTATCGTAATCGCCCTGTGCCTTCGCCTTGCGGGCGGAAGCCTTGGAGGCGTTCGTCTGGCATTCGGTGAGCTTGGAGTTAGCGTCGTCAAGCGCGGCCTGCGCGACGGTCGCCTCGTCCTTGGCGGCGTTGAGATTTGCCCTAGGAGTTTCGATGTCAACATTCTTCAAATTGACATCGGCAGCGCCATATGCCGCCTTCGCGATAGCGGTGGCCTCTTGCGCAGCTTCATAGTCGCTCTTGGCAGCAGCAACGTTACCGTTCGCTTCATTCGCGGCACTCTTGGCAGCATCGAGGGATGACTCCGCAGAGCCAAGCGCATCGTTTTTCACATCGCGCGCCTTCCGTGCTGCCGCAAGTTGATCTTGCAGCTGCGCCAGCTGCGCCTTCTGCGCGGCGGTACCACCGGCATGATAAACGGAGTCTACGTACGTGTTTACCAGGTTCTTGAACTCGTCAACCGTAAAATCGCCTTCGGCCCAGTTTCCCTGATAAATTGAAACAGGACTGGGTGCACCGTCATCCTCGGGCGTTGAGCGGTTGCCATCCTTACCGTAGCCGACGGCGAACCCAAAGGAATTAGCACCTGAATCAATAAAGTTCTCATAGTGGCCGGTGTTGCTATAGTCACCCCTGTCATAGTCGCGCTTTTCCGCAGTATACCAACCGATAAACGGCCAATCATCACCGTACTTGTCGCCGTTATCGAAGGATGTTTCCCAATCTTTAGGATTATCTGACCCCTTGTAGGCGCCAGCACGTCCGGCAAGGTTTTCGTTATAGGACATATAAAAGCCCTCGCCGCTGTTCCCCGCGTGGTCCCAAACATTCGACGAATAGCAAACATCGAGCGCCGACTGCGCCATAGAGACAATGCTGACCTTCATGTCACTCAAGCCATTTGCGCGACGAATTCCATTGACCGCATTCATGTAGGTCAAGGTATTCTGCAGATTCACGAGCGAAAAAGCATTGTCAGCGTCAGATGCATCCAAGTTGACATAGTCGTCATACCATGCCGCCTTGCTAGCAGACCCATCAAGTAACTTCGCCGCATCGCTCGCGTTGGCACGCTGAGCAGCAGTAAACGACGTACTACTTGCGATGTGATTCATAAAGCCAAGCAGGCCAGCCTTGACAGCATCCGTATCCACCGTCATGTTTGCTTTTAGCTCAGAAATCTGCTGCTCAAGAGCTTTGACGTTTGCGCTGGCCGTGTTGTATTCATCATTCGCTTTGTTGTAGTCGCTGGTAGCATTCTCAAGAGCGCTTTTCTTCTGCTTTGCGACCTCTGCCAGACGGTCGTACTCTGTCTTCTTGTCGGCCTCGGTCTGCTGAGCTTGCTCGTAAGCAACCTTGGCGGTGTTGTATTTGCTGGTCAAATCACCGAGTTTGCCGTTGGCTTCGTCGTATGCAGTCTGCGCTGACGAAACGGCAGCGTTGGCGGCGTTGACCTTTTCCTGCGCGGCGCTGGCATCAGTCTGTGCGGCCTGGAGGTTCGTTTGTGCGGTGGCGTCGGCAGCCTTCGCGGCATCAAGCTCGGTCTGCGCGTCCTTGAGCTCACCGGCAGCAGTTTTCTTGGCGGCCTCAAGCGCTTTTAGATCGATGCCCGTGCCCGAGATGGCGGCATCGAGCGCTTTCTGGGCGTCGTTCAGCTTATCCTGGGCGTTGCCGCACGCGGTGGTCGCAGCGGCAAGGGCATTGGCGGTCTCCTGCTTCTTGGCCTGGGCAGTCGTCAGAGCAGACTCGGCATCACTCTTTGCCTGCTCAGCATTGTCGGCGGCGGTCTTAGCGGCATCGAGCTCACCCTCGGCCGTCTTCACATCGGCATTCGCCGCATTGAGCTTGGCCTGCGCGTCCTCGACGGCCTTCTTGGCGGCCTCGTACTCGTCCATACCCATGGCCTCGAGCTTGGCCTGCGCATCGTCGAGGGCCTTCTTGGCCTCATCCTGCTTTGCCTTGGCGTCCTTGAGCGCCTGGGTCTTATCCTCGACACTCTTGTTGGCCTGATCGAGCTGATCGTTCAGGTCGCCCAGCTTCTTCTGCTGCTGCTCGGCCTTGTCAACAGCCGCCTTAAGCTCGTCGATCTTCTCCTGAAGCGCGGCTGCCTCGGCCTCGTTCTGCTCGGCGGCGTTATCGGTCACGGCCTGCGAGGCCTGATTCTTTTGCTGCTGCGCCTGCTTTTGAGACTGGCCCGCCGCGTCGGCTTTCTTCTGGGCGGCATCGTAGGCGGCCTGAGCGTCCTTGAGCTGCTTTGCCGACTCCTCGGCCAACTGGGCAGCCGTCTTTACGACCGCCTGGTTACCGGTGGCAACGGTGTTCTCGATAGCGCTGTCGCCCTTCGTGGCGTCACCGTTATCTGCCGTCGGTGCGGCGATTGCCGCCAGCGGCGACATGAGCGGCTGAGCGATGAGGCCCGCCGTCAAAACGGTTGCGACGGCGCGGTTGGCAACGCCCTTGACGTTGACGGCCTTGGCCCGAGGCTCAAAGTGCTGTGGGATATAGTTTGCCATGGCTTTCTCCCTTTGACACGGATGTATCCATACGCCTCAAAATGTAGGAGCTGATTTTTGAATTCTGTTGCGCAACATTGGTCACCAGCGGATTTTTTGAAATTCGCGCTCTCGTGCTTCACAATTTCGTCACATATGTAGGAGCTGGTGCATCATATTCTTGCGGGATCGAATTGAGCCTGTGATTTGCATTTGCTCCCGCGTCATCCGCCCTATCGGATTCCGCATCCAACAGACACCCCGTCCGCCACGGTGTAGAGTTAGGACAACGGGCGCGTTGCGCGGACCGCGCTGGAACGAGGTGGACATGGAACTCGACAAACAACAGATTAAGCGACTGCGCGAGCGTCATCATCGGCGTCATGGCATCCGCCCCGCCCACAGCGAGGCCATGGAGAACGCAAGCCGCTTTCTAAAGCAGGCATTCAACATTCGCGAGGGACGCGCGCCCTATCACGTGATTCGCAAGCGCTTCGTAAACGGGGCGCGCCTGACCGGCTCTCACCTGTGCATCCTCATCATCGCTATGCTCATCGCGAGCGTCGGCCTCGATATCGACTCGGATATCGCCATTGTAGGCGCCATGCTCATCTGCCCGCTCATGGGCTCGGTCCTTGCCATGGCATACGGCATCGCCACGCTCGACCGCGAGATTACCGTCGAGGCCATCGCGAGCTTGGCTCTACAGATGGCCTTTTGCCTGGTCACGTCCACGTTGTATTTTAAGCTCTCGCCCCTTGGCACCACCACGGCCGCCATCATCGACAATTCGACACCGACTGTGTGGGACCTTGCCGTCGCACTCGCAGGCGGCTTTGCGGGTGGCCTGGGCAACTCGCGCGACCAGGAACCCGCCACGCTCATCGCCGGCGTGGCTGTGGCGACTGCGCTCATGCCGCCCCTGTGCGCGGCCGGCTATGGCATCGCCATCGCAAGCGGGTCGCTGTTTCTCTCGGCGCTTTACGAGTTTGGCATCAACGTGGTCTTTATCGCACTGGCCGCCGAGGCCGTGCTGCTTCTTTTGCGCGTGCCGCTCAAGCGCGACCTCAACGGCGACGGCATTGTAACCGCCAAAGAAGACGCCGAGGTCGACGAGCTATCGCGCAAGGTGCGCCGCCGCATCATTATGGGCACGGTAGTCTTTGCCATCCCCTGCATCGTTATGACGGCGGGGTCTATTGGCTCGGCGCAGGCCGGCGTGCAGGACGGCTACGGCGTCACCGAAACCACGCGCGAGCTTGCGGCGGTGCTGCCAGGCTTTAAGGATTACACCGTCGCCGTCGAAACCTCGGCCACCGAGGGCGACGAGGAGGGCCTTGTCGAGCGCCAGACTGTCGCCCACGTGACGACAGGCGAGGCGCTCGGGGCGCACGACCGCCGCGTTGCCCGCAAGCTCATCGACCTCAACGTGCCCGAGCTCGATCGCGTGGAGTTCGATGTGAAGTGATGCCGGCGCGGGATGAATGCTCGCACGGACGCAAGTCGCAGCGAGGCTCAGACGCGACGCAGGCACAAGCAAAAAGCGGGACGTAGTTCACGTCCGCGCCCCGCTCGCTGTTTTATTGCCGTGAATCAACTGTCCGAATCGACCTCGCCAGACTCCACCGTAAACGCCGGATCGGTGCTCACAAGATAAAATCGGGTCACCTTAGTATTTCTAATTAGGTAAATCTGCCCTTGATTGCGTCGGCGCGATATATATGCAACGTGAACCGTGCCGAATTCTTCGCCGTTTTCCTTCTTTAATACCAGGATGTTGGGGTCATCCGTACGCTTAAACTGCCCGTCAACGCAGCTGCTGTCTTTGTCGACCAGTTGCCACCGATGGTTATCCTCTTCAAGAAAGGCCAGGGTTTCCAGACTCGTCTTGTCGTCCCGATAGTAACCGTCAATGGCAAACCCTTCGGAAGCGCATTCCTGCATATAGGACGTTTCTCGGCTTATAGCAAACAGCCCTGTAGCGCCCAGGAGCACAGCCAGGCAGACCACTGCAAAGGTTATCGAAATAGCACGGCGACCCATGTTAGCCCAACCGATAGTTGTTTAACGGAGCGCGTAACATACCTGGAACCTCCGATGTCAGGGGGAACGTCGCCAGCAGGCTGACGACAACTATCTGCTTCTGACATCAAACCATATGGCTGCCACTCGCGGAGGGGGCATCGGCGAACGGCGTGTTTTCATACTCCATTGGTCAAACCTAAGCGCGGCCCTACAGCTCGTACTTGTACACGCGGTAGATGTACTTCTCGGCTTCCATCTCGTAGGTGGCAATGGGCAGTCCATAGCGATCGTACTCGGCAAAGGTCTTGGCCTGACCCGATGCCACGAGCATGCTATTCGAATCGCCGACGCGCTGCGCACTACTTACGTAACCCGAGAACGGCACTGCGATCTGGTCCACAAGCTCGTAGGTGCGCGCGGTCTCGTCCACCGTAAAGATTCGCCCAAACGAATGCGTTCCCTTGCTGTAGTCGGTCACCACTGCGGCGCCCAGCTGGCCCCAGTCGAACTTGGGATAGCTTTCGGCCGCACCAAAGTTGTTGTCGTACAGCAGCACCTGGTAGCAACCGGTCGTTGCCGTATCAGAACTCGGCAGATACGTCACGCTGTGCTGGCCTGCGTTGAGCGAAAAATCGCCCTGGGCCTGCAGCAGCTTGTCCTCAAAGCCCGAGCCGGCCCAAAAATCGGGCAAGCCCACGGAAGGCTGTAGCAAGGTCATTTGCGCAACATATGTCCAGCAAAAACGGGTAGTAGCCGGTACGGCTACCACCCGTTTGCCTCATATCTAGCCCAAAGCAGGCCAGTTACTTCTTAATGCCGCGTCCCAGACGATTGGCGACCGATGCAACGGCCTCCTCGCTGGCCGGTCCGCAGCTCACGCAGCCGTCATGGGCACGCATCTGGCCGGTGACCTCGTCCATCGCGAGCGGCGCCACCTTCTCGAGCTTAAAGCCCTTGCCGGCGCGCATGTTCTCCTTGGCCACGCTAATCATGAGCTTGATGCGGTTGAGCTGGTTGACCTCGGACGCGCCGGGGTCGTAGTCCACCGCAACGATGTTGCTCTCGGGATGTTGACGGCGCAGCTCCTTGATCACGGCCTTGCCCACCACGTGGTTGGGCAGGCACGCGAAGGGCTGCGTGCAGATGATGTTGGGCGCGCCATGGTCAATCAGGTCGAGCATCTCGGCCGTGAGCAGCCAGCCCTCGCCCATGTTGTTGCACACCGAAAGCACCGTGCGGGCCTTGTCGGCCATGGTGCCGATGCGCTCGGGCGCCTCAAAGCGGCGGGACTTTTCGAGCATCTCCTCCACCGGCGTACGCATCCAGTCCACGAGCTTGATGAGCGCCTGCATGCCCGCACGCGTTGTAGCAGAGCTACCCAGCTCATCCTTCTGCAGCTCGGCATTGCTCATGGAGTACAGGAAGAAGTCGAGCAGGCCCGGCACCACGGCCTCGCAGCCCTCGCGCTCGATCACGTCGACCACATGGTTGTTGGCCGTAGGGTGGAACTTGACCAGGATCTCGCCGACCACACCCACGCGCGGCTTGGTGCCCTCGCCCACGAGCGGCATGGTGTCGAACGCGCGGATGGCCTCGCGGCACAGCTTGGTGTAGTTGTGCCTGTTGAACTTGGGCGCCAGCTTGCGGGCGCGCGCCATGTACTCCTCGTAGAGTGCGTTGGCGGCACCGGGCGTTGCCTCGTACGGGCGGCAACGATAGAGCATCTGCATCATCACGTCACCAAAGAGCACCGCGTAGACTGCCTGCTTAAGCAGCGCCGGCGTAATCTTAAAGCCGGGGTTGTCCTCGCCGAGCGCCACGGCCGAAAGCGAGATCACCGGGATCTCGGGGTGGCCGCTCTCGCGCAGGGCCTTGCGGATGAGTGCGATGTAGTTGGTGGCACGGCAGCCGCCGCCGGTCTGGCTGATAACCACGGCCGTCTTGGACAGGTCGTATCGACCGCTCTCGATGGCCTCCATGATCTGGCCCGTCACCAGGATCGACGGATAGCAGATGTCGTTGTTCACGTAGCGCAGGCCGGCCTCGACGGCATCGTGGTCAGTCGAGGGCAGCAGCTCCAAGTTGTAGCCAGCACCGCGGAATACCTCTTTGACCAGGTCAAAGTGGATCGGCGCCATCTGCGGGCACAGGATGGTGTAGCCCTCCTCGCGCATCTGCTCGGTAAAGGGCACCTTGGGCCACGCGGTCGAAGCGCTCTCGCGCTGAGCCTCAAACGTGTACTTGCGGCTCGCGAACGCGGGGGCATCCGTAGAGGGCGCCACCGGCGCAGCATCGCCCTGCTCGTAGGCCTCGCCCGCGGCCGTGGCCTCGGCCAAGCGCTCGGCCTCCTGGTCCTTGAGCGCTGCCATGAGCGAGCGGATGCGGATGCGCGCGGCACCCAGGTTGGACACCTCGTCGATCTTGAGCACGGTGTAGATCTTGCCGCTGGCCTCCAGGATCTCCTGCACCTGGTCGGTGGTCAGGGCGTCCAAGCCGCAGCCGAAGGAGTTGAGCTGAATCAGGTCCAGGTCGTTGCGCATCGTCACAAAACGGGCGACGGCGTACAGGCGGCTGTGGTACATCCACTGGTCGACGACGCGGATCGGTCGCTCGGGCTTCACGAGATGCGCGAGCGAATCCTCGGTAAAGACCGCAAAGCCAAAGCTCGAGATAAGCTCAGGCAGGGCGTGGTTGATTTCGGGGTCGTTGTGGTAAGGACGGCCGGCGAGCACAATGCCGTGGCCGCCGTGGCCCTCGACCCACTTAAGAGCCTCCTCGCCCATGGTCTGGATGTCCTCGTGGAAGCGCGCGTCGGCCTCAAAGGCAGCGTTGACGGCGGCATCGACCTCGGAGCGCGTGATCTTGGGTCCACGCACGCGACCGCGACCGGCCTCAGCATCGGCCACGCGGTCGACGGCGAGCACCTGGTACAGACGGCGCTTGAGCTCGGTCTTATCGTGATAGGGCACAAACGGGTACAGGAACTCGATGTTCTGCTCGCGGATCTCGTCAATATTGAGCGCCAACGCCGTGGGGTAGCTCATGACGATGGGGCAGTTGTAGCAGTTGCCGGCGGTCGGATCCTCCTTGCGCTCCCAGCGCACGCACGGCATCCAAATGAAGTCGACATCGCGGTCGATAAGGTTCATCACATGGCCGTGGCTCATCTTGGCCGGATAGCACACGCTCTCGGACGGCATGGACTCGATGCCCGCCTGGTAGGTCTTTTTGCTCGACTGGTCGGACAGCTGCACGCTAAAGCCTAGGCGCGTAAAGAACGCATGCCAGAAGGGGTAGTTCTCGTACATGTTGAGCGCGCGCGGGATGCCGACGGTGCCGCGCGGGGCCTCGTCGGGGCTCAGCACCTCGCGGTTAAAAAGCAGCTCGTTTTTCTTTTTGAAGAGGTTGGGGGCCTCGGTCTTTTGCTTTTTGTGGCCGGCACCCTTCTCGCAGCGGTTACCGGTAATGAAGCGCCTACCGCCGCCAAAATCGTTGACGGTGAGCTGGCAGTTGTTGGAGCAACGGCCGCAGCGGACGTGCTTTTGCGTCACGGTAAGGTGCGCGATGTCCTCAGCCGAAAGGATGGTCGAGGTGCCGTCGGCGCCGGCGCGATCGCGGGCGAGCAGGGCCGCACCGTAGGCGCCCATGCAGCCGGCGATGTCGGGACGCACGGCATGAACGCCGGTGAGCTGCTCAAACGCACGCAGCGTGGCATCGGACATAAAGGTGCCGCCCTGGACGATCACCTGGCTGCCGATCTCCTTGGGGTCGCGCAGCTTAATGACCTTGAACAGGGCATTCTTGATGACGGAATAGGACAGACCGGCCGCGATGTCGCCCACCGTGGCGCCTTCCTTTTGCGCCTGCTTGACGCGCGAGTTCATAAAGACCGTGCAGCGACTGCCCAGGTCGACCGGGGCCTTGGCATGGATGGCAGCGTTGGCGAACGCGCGCACGTCCATGTTCATAGAGACGGCGAAGCTCTCGATAAAGCTGCCGCAGCCCGACGAGCAAGCCTCGTTGAGCATGATGTGCTCAATCACGCCGTCCTTGACGCGCAGGCACTTCATGTCCTGGCCGCCGATGTCCAGGATAAACTCGACGCCGGGCAGGAATGCCTTGGCGCCGCGCAGGTGCGCAACGGTCTCGATCTCGCCGGAGTCGGCCTTGAGGGCCTCGATGAGCAGTGCCTCGCCGTAGCCCGTGGTAGTCACGTGGCCGATGGTGCAGCCGGCGGGGATGTGGTTGTAGAAATCGGCCATGATGACCTTGGCCGTGCCTAGGATGTCACCGTTGTTGTTGCCGTACCAGGTGTGCAACAGCTGGCCGTCCTCGCCCACGAGCGCGGCCTTCATGGTGGTGGAGCCGGCGTCGATACCGATGAACACGCGGCCGGTGTAGCCGTCGAGCTTGCCCTTGGGGACGACCTCGGTGTCGTGGCGAGTCTTGAACTCGGCAAAATCCTCGTCGGTGGCAAAGAGCGGATCCAGACGCTCGACCTCGGCACCCTGTGTGTCACCCAAGGCATCGATAGCCTCGATGAGCTGCGGGAACGTGCTGAGCTTGTTGGACTCATGCGCCATGGCGGCGCCGCTCGCCACAAACAGGTGAGCGTTTTGGGGCACAATGCGGTGCTCCTCGTCCAGATTGAGCGTGAGGTAGAAGCGGTGGCGCAGCTCGGAGAGATACTGCAGCGGGCCGCCCAGGAAGGCGACGTTGCCGCGGATGGGACGGCCGCACGCCAGGCCCGAGATGGTCTGGGTCACGACAGCCTGGAAGATGGAGGCCGCCACGTCCTCGGGGCGGGCGCCTTCGTTGAGCAGCGGCTGGACGTCGGTCTTGGCAAAGACGCCGCAGCGGCTGGCGATTGGATAGATGGTGGTGGCGTTGGCCGCGAGCTCGTTGAGGCCGCTGGCGTCGGTGTGCAGCAGAGTGGCCATCTGGTCGATGAACGCGCCAGTGCCGCCGGCGCAGGTGCCGTTCATGCGCTGCTCGATGCCGTTGTCGAAGTAGATGATCTTGGCGTCCTCGCCGCCCAGCTCGATGGCGACATCGGTGGCCGGGATAAGGGTCTCGACGGCACGCTTGCTGGCGATGACCTCCTGGACAAACTCCAGGTCGAGCCATTGGGACAGCAGCAGGCCGCCCGAGCCGGTAATGGCGCAGGTCATCTGGGCCGTCGGCAGCACGGTCGCAGCACCCTCGAACAGGTCGCGGGCGCAGGCGCGGACGTCGGTGTGGTGGCGCTGGTACTTGGCATAGACGATCTGGTTGTCGTCGTTGAGCACGGCGAGCTTGACGGTGGTGGAACCCACGTCGATGCCCAAGTGCAGGTTGCCACGAGCGTTCTCGGGGTTGAAGATCGCGCCTTCGGGGGCGTGGACGGCGGTGACGGCTACGGGCTCAGCGGCGGTGGCGGGCTCGCTAGCGATGGACGTCTCCCCTGCCGCGTTCTTGGCCTCGGCAACCGCCTCGGCGACCTTCTCGGCAGCGGCAGTCGCGGCCTTCTGCGCGGCGTCCACCACGGCGGGCGCGGCCTCGCGTGCGGCAGCAACCACACGGTCTTTAATGCCCTCGACGAGTTTGCTCATTGTCTCTCCTCTTAGTTGTTGGACTCGACGGTTGCGGTGCTGTCGACCGCGTCCTCGAGCTGCAGATTCAATAGCTTCATGCCGTATTCCGGCACGTTGATATCGATGGGTTGGCCATACAGGTCGCCGGGGCGCACAAAGGCGATGACCGTCATAATGCGCGCCATGGTCTCGGGCGATTCAGAAAGGTCACGCTCAAACCAACGTTGGATCATGCCGACCTCGGCACTCACGACATAGGTGACGTAGTAGTCAAAGAAGGTGCCCAGCGCCAAGCCCAAAATGCCCGTCTGTGCACGCGGCACCACGGCCTCGCGTGCGGTATCGATGATCTTTTTAATAAAGGCGGGGTCGCCGCCCGGGCCCAGCAGGGCCCCGATAAGGTCGCGATTAGCCGCAAGATAGCGAAGCAGCTCAACCGAACCGGGTGCCGGCTCGAGCTCGTCGATATTGCGGTAAAGATCGGGTAATTGAGCTGCGGTGATAAGCTCCACCCGCTCGCGAATCTCGGCAAGCAGGCCGTCCTCGATCTGGCTGATAAAGTCGGGGATATCGCGGTAGTGCGAATAGAACGTGCGGCGTGTAAGACCGGCGCGCTCGGTGAGCGACGCGACGTTAATGCGCGAAAGGTCGCCGCTTTCGGCAAGCTCGCTGGCAAGTGCCTGGCGAAGGGCACGCTGCGAGCGAAGGGACCGGCGATCGCATTTCTCGAGCTGGGACAAGCGTCCTCCTTGTTACTCAACCTGTGCGCTATTGCACAGTGCGAGTATTATTGCACACCGTGTGCATCAACACGTAAAGGCAATATTTGGGATGTGACGAAGGGGCAGCCTCTTTGTCACATCCAGCGACCGCCTAGGTTGTGCCGGTTGTGCCAGGCTTTTAGAGCGGCATTACCGATTGTCCAAAATGTCATTCGTGGGTAGAATAGTGTCGACGGCAGCCCAAGTTCTGGAAAGCTGGGCAGCGCCGTTGCTTGGATTAAGGGGTCAACGCCTTAGCGGCGGCGACCCCTTTTACGTTGCTTCGAACGTTGCTTGAGTGCCTCGGAAAGCCCGACGAGCGCTGTGAAGAACGAGACCAAAGCGGTCAGAAGTCTCACAAAATCAATCAGATCGGTCATGGGCATCACCTCCCATCAGATGGAGGGCGTTGCCCGGCACATGGAACTGCCGTCAACGATACCGATTCTACCAGAGCTTAGTTATATATACGAATATATGTTCGTATTCCAAGCACACAGACCCATGTGACAAAGGGGCTATCCCTTTGTCACATTATTCGATGACGGTGCGGGAGTTTTGCTTGCGCATGGTGGCGAGCATGTGTTTGGGGACGGCGTGGACCATGCAGCTGCCGATAGTCGCGCTCGCGGCGGCCTTGGCCGCGTCACTGCCATTCTTGGTGGCATAGCTGTGGCGGAAGCGCTTGAGCATGGCGATGTCGTTGCCGCCGTCGCCGTAGACCGCAACCTCATCCTCGGCAATACCGTAGTAGCCCGCCAACCATGCCACGCTCTCGCCCTTGTTGCACGCCACGTCCGTGATCTCAAACATCACCGGATCGAACGGCGCGTTGACTACACGGTCCGATCGCTCGGCCAAATACGCCTTAAGGTCGCGCTCCAGCTCGGGCGAGGTCACGCGGCAGTTGATCTTGCATACATCGTGACGCAAGATATCGCCGATCGACTGGTCGAAATACTGTTCCTCGTGATAGCCGCCACGCGCACGCATGCCGCGCATCACGATACGCTTGATGGGGCTGTCCTTTTTAAAGCCCTCCTGGTGCATCTCGAACGATCCGCTCGAAAACATGCCATCGGGCGTGGAGCAATCAAAGCAAATGTCCGGAAACTCCTTGAGCAGCTCCTCGGTGACCTGCGGGTCGATGGTCCAGGTCTTGAGCACCTCGCCATGACTGTCGCGCACAATGGAGCCGTTAGAGCAGCAGGCGTCAAGCGCCAGGCCCGTAAAGCCATGCTCGCCGATCGGCAGCGTCGAGCGTCCGGTCGCGGGAACCACATGCAGGCCAGCCTTGGTCAGCTCGCGGATGGCACGGCGGATGGTCCCATCCGCCTCGTGCAGGGCGTTCAACAGCGTTCCGTCTAAGTCACTCGCAAACATCTTGATCATGGGCGTGCCTCTCCTTCGTCTGCACGATATTGTAGACGAGAACGGGCGCGCCCCAAGAGAGGCACGCCCGTCAGGCGAAAGATTGTCCTACACCGCGGCGGGGCCGTGTTCGCCGGTACGGATGCGGATGACTTCCTCGATCGGCTCGACCCAAATCTTGCCGTCTCCGACGGCACCGGTGCGGGCGGCGTTACAGATGATGTCGACAATGCCGTCGACATGCTCGTCGGCGCAAATGAGCGTGAACTGCACCTTAGGGATCGTGTTGACAAGCAGCTCGTTGCCGCGTACGTATTCCTTCCAGCCATGCTGTGCGCCGCAGCCCTGCACCTGGTTGATAGTCATACCGCGAACATCAGCAGCAAACAGCGCGTCTTTGAGAACCTCAAGCTTTTCCTGGCGCACGATAGCCGTGATCTTTTTCATAATGAATTCCTCTCTTTATCAAAGAAATGAATTGCCATTCAATGACGCGGGTTTTCGAGGTGCCCGAGATTGCCCCGAAAGAGGAGCGCCGCGTACTTCGGTACGCAAGCGACGGTTTGAGGGGCAAGGTCGGGTGCCTGGGAAAGCCGCGCCGCTAGTCAAGTCCCGAGAAGGAGGGATACGCGCTCTCGCCGTGTTGACTCGCATCCAGGCCCAGCGCCTCGTCGGCCTCGTCCACGCGCAGGCTGCCGTGGAACAGCGCCTTGACCACCGCGGCGATCACCAAATCGAGCACCAGTACAATAGCGACCGTCACCACAATGCCCAAAATCTGCGAGATGAGCAGCGACACATCGCCCGTGTAGAACAGGCCACCCTTACCGGTCCACGAAAGCTCCGGCACGCAGAACAGGCCCGTGAGCACGCCGCCCAAGATGCCGCCGATGCCGTGGCAACCAAACGCGTCGAGCGCATCGTCGTAGCCAAACTTGGTCTTAAGATGACTGATGGCCAAGTAGCAGACAGGCGAGACGATCAGGCCCATGACCAGCGCTGCCCACGGCTCGACAAAGCCCGCACCCGGCGTGACCACCACAAGGCCCGCAACCAGACCGGTGCTGGCACCCACCAGCGTGGGGCGACCGGTGTGCACGCGCTCGACGACAAGCCACGAGACCATGCCCGCCGCGCTGGCCGTCACGGTGTTGAGGATGGCGAGTGCCGCCACGGCGTCGGCTTTAAACTCGCTGCCGCCGTTAAAGCCAAACCAGCCAAACCAAAGCAGCCCGGCGCCCAGCGCCACAAACGGCACGTTATGCGGGCGATAGCTCACCATGCCAAAACCGCGACGACGGCCGAGCATTAAGCAGAGAATCAGGCCCGTAAGACCGGACGAAATGTGCACCACGTCGCCGCCGGCAAAGTCGAGCGCGCCGATGATGTCGCCGATAAAGGAGCCCTCGCCGCCCCAAACCATGTGGGCGAGCGGCGCATAGACCACGAGCAGCCAAATGCCCAGGAAGGCCGTCATGGCACCAAACTTAACACGACCGGCCAGACTGCCCGTGACGATAGCGGCAGTAATCATGGCAAACGCCATCTGAAAGGCGATGTTGATGATCTGAGGGTAGACGGCGCCGTCAGTGGCATTGCCCTCGGCCGCCTGCAGCACCTGGTTGAGTACCGGCAGGCACAGCAGCTGGTCAAGGCCTCCAATAAACGGGCTGGAACCGTCACCGCCGTAGGCCAGCGACCAGCCGGCAACAATCCACAGTACGCCGACCAGGCCAATGGCGCCAAAGCACATGAGCATGGTGTTGATGACATTTTTGCGCCTGGACAGGCCGCCATAGAAAAACGCCAGACCCGGTGTCATTAAAAACACGAGCATGGTGCAGATGAGCATAAATGTTGTCGATCCCGTATCGTACATTCGCTCCCCCTTGGTCGCATGAACGTTGTCGGCGCCCATAATGCGGCCGAGGGGCAACTGGTGTAGACCAGACACGGCGTTGTTAAACGCTGCGTTGTCGAATGGAAACGGTGCCGCAATCTTGGAAACGGCACGGCAACGGACGCGAAACGGACGGGAAATACGCGAGCAAGGGAGCCGTGAGCGCGCCCGTCCCGGCTAGCGCCGAAACAGCTCGTGGGCGCGGTCGCGGAGATTAGTTGCTCGAATGACACCTTCGTAGCGATTGATGCGCAGGCGCGGGAAGGCGTTAAAGAAGCGTAGGTCGCGGCGGCTGAGTGACACGCTCGGCACCGGACGGCTCATGCGCTTGCCGGCAAGGCGGCGACTGAGCGACGGACGCGGCATGCTCGGCGCGGCATCGGCCACGCGGCGGGCGGCAAGCGCCAGGCCGCGAGCACCATCCGAGATAAATGTCGGCATCGAAGCCTTCTCACGAAGGGCATCGAGCGTCGCGTCGCCCAGCTCCGCCAGCCATGCGTTAACGGCACGGCTGCGGATATGCGTCTGTGCCACCGAGTCGATCGCCGAATCGGGAATACGTTCGAGCATTGAGTCCGAGGCATCGGCAAGCGACTCATTGATGCGGTCGGCAAGGTCGGCGCGCACACGCTCCAGCTGATCGGACAGGCGGCGCCAGCTGGCCAAAGAGCACACCGCGTCGACCATCATCGCGACCGCGACGATAAAGGCGGACAGCCGCACAATCAGCACCGGCAGATGGCTAAGCAGCCCCAGCAATGCCGGCTCCACTAAACGGCAAATGCACAACGCACCCAGGCCAAACGCGCATGCCCAGTACAGGCAGATGCGTCCGTGCAGGTTAAACGGCAGGTGCGAATAGTCCCAAAAGCGAGCGCCCGTTGTTTTTTCCAACAGCACGCCTACGCTATACTCAATCACGCTGCATACGAGTGCTGCAGCGACAAACTGGCTCGAGGCATCCGGAATCCCGCGCAACAGCAGCCAGCAGGCAATGCCGCCCGCGCCATAGATTGGGCAGCACGGCCCCAGCAAAAAGCCGCTGTTGGCAAATCGTCCGTGATTGAGCATGGCACATACTGTCGACTCCCATGCCCAACCGCAAAACCCGTAAAAGGCAAACGAGAGCACCAGTGCCGAGAGTGGGCAGGCGGCAAGCGTCGCGCCGCCAAATGCCATATCAATCGCGGTTTCCACCGTCTACCCTCTCCTCTTTTCGCTCGATGCTTTACTCACGTCATCGTCCGCCTCGTCCTTGCGCCGCAGACGACCGGCGACCGTCTCGCGCAGAGCGCACCATTTATCTGCCAGGCATACAATCCAAGCCTCACGACACGTCGGCGGCACTGGCACCAGCGGAAACATATGCCGCACGATAATATTCCGTTCGCGCGGCGTCAGCTCAAAATCTTCCTCCGCACGTGCCAGGGCAAAAAACGGGTGGCGAAAGCCATGCAGCCGATGGCTTGGGTCAGGATCGTGCCAGTCATAGAGAAAGTAATCGTGCAGCAAGGCCCCGCGCAACAACGAAGCACGGTCGACCGAAATGCCGGCACGGCCCAAGCGCTCGGCAAAGGACAGGCTCGCCCGCGCTACCGAAGTCACATGTGCATAGACCGTCACGTCGCCATGCTGGATAAACTCGTGCGTCAGGTCCAAGCGGCCCGCCTGGGCCAGCTGGCGGGCGGCATAGTCGACCTCGTGCGCGATTTTTTCGGCACGAACGGCATCGGACATGCTGCCTCCTTCCAGCGACTCACGGCGACAAGCCACGGCCTGTGCACAATCGATAAAAACATCATGGAACATATCAGTATGGCATCGGACAAAACGTTTTGCCCCACCAGTTGGCGAATTACCGCGCCGCCGTCACATATCAAACGCCAAAATGTGCGAGACTGTCTTGTGCAATTGTGCCGGCCGAGGGAGTGCCGGCGCACGATTCGCATGGAGTAACCCACAACGATGCTGCTTACGCAAACGACAACGCCCGAGGACGTCAAGGCTCTCGACCGCGCCGAGCTTCCGCTGCTCTGCGGCGAGATCCGTCAGGCAATCCTCGAAAGCTCCGCCGCCGTCGGCGGGCACGTTGCCCCCAACTTGGGCGTCGTTGAGCTTACGGTTGCGCTTCATCGCGTATTTAACTCCCCCATCGACAAGATTGTCTTTGACGTTTCGCACCAGACCTACGCCCACAAGGCGCTGACCGGGCGCGCGTACACTTATATCGATCCGGAGCGTTATGGTGAGGCTTCTGGCTTTGCCAATCCCGACGAGTCCGAGCACGACCTGTTCGCCATGGGCCACACCTCGACCTCGGTGAGCCTGGGCTGCGGGCTAGCGCACGCTCGTGACCTGGCGGGCGATGCGTACAACGTCATCACCATCATTGGCGACGGCTCGCTTTCGGGCGGCCTGGCGTTTGAAGGCTTTAACAATGCCGCCGAACTCGATAGCAACCTGATCATTATCGTCAACGATAACGACCAGTCCATTGCCGAGAACCATGGCGGCCTGTATCGCAATCTGGCCGAGCTGCGTGCCAGCAACGGCACCTGTGAGCGCAACGTTTTCCGCGCGATGGGGCTCGACTACCGCTATCTGGACGCCGGCAACGATGTGTTGGCCCTCGTCGACGCGTTGCAGGAACTGCGTAATATCGATCATCCCATCGTGCTGCACGTCTCCACCGCCAAGGGCAAGGGCTTTGAGCCAGCCCAGAGCGACCCCGAGCGCTGGCACCACGTGGGTCCGTTTGACATGGCGACCGGGCGCAAGCTCTGCCCGGGCCATCCGAGCGAGCCTGCGCCGCGCACCTACGCCGACATTACGGGCGAGGCGCTCAGCGCCGCCATCAAGCGCGATCCGCAGGTCGTGGGCATCACGGCCGCCACGCCCTACATCATGGGCTTTACACCTGAGCTTCGCGCTGCCGCCGGCAAACAGTTCGTCGATGTGGGCATTGCCGAGGAGCACGCCGTGACCTTTGCCACCGCGCTTGCGCGCTCGGGCGCCAAGCCAGTCTTTGGTGTGTACGGCACGTTTTTGCAGCGCGCCTACGACGAGCTATGGCACGACCTGTGCCTCAACGACGCCCCGGCAACCATTTTGGTGTTTGGCGCGTCGATCTTTGGCACCACGTCAGAGACGCACCTTTCGTTCTTTGATATTTCCATGCTGGGCGGTCTTCCCAACATGCACTACCTGGCACCGGCCTGCATGGAGGAATATCTGTCCATGCTGAGCTGGTCACTCGACCACCGCGAGCATCCCGTGGCGATCCGCGTGCCCGGCATTGGCCTGGTGAGCCGCCCCGATTTGGCGCCCGCCGAGGACACCGACTACAGCGCCGTTCGCTACAACGTCGTACGTCAGGGCCGCGATGTGGCCGTGCTTGCGCTTGGCGATTTCTTTGAGCTGGGCGAGCGCGTGGCAAACCGCTTGGCTGCCGAGTACGGCATCGAGGCCACGCTCGTCAACCCGCGCTTTGCAACCGAGCTCGACCGCGAGTTCCTCGACAGCCTTGCCACCGAGCATCGCGTTGTCGTCACCCTCGAGGACGGCATATTGGACGGCGGCTGGGGCGAGCGTGTCGCGTGCTACTTGGCCTGCACGCCAGTGCGCACACGCACCTTCGGCATCGCCAAGGGCTTCCCCGACCGCTACGACCCCAACGAGCTGCTCGCTCAGAACGGCATGACGGTCGAGAACATGGCCGCCGAAGCTGTGAGGCTACTCAACGAGTAAGAAAACCTCCGCAAGGGAAGCGCCCCTGCGGAGGTTTTAATTTTCGCGACACGATTATCTCAATCTGTAACATCTAGGACCCGAATTCCCGTCTAACTGTTACAGATCTAGACAAGACGTCTTAGTCCCTGACCTTTGTCTCAATCTGTAACAGATAGAGACCTTTTGGCCATCCAGATGTTACAGATTGAGACATTCGAATTCCCCTGAAGAGAAAATCTCGATCTGTAACAGTTACTCGGCAAAAACGACTGCAGATGTTACAGATTGAGACAAAGCAGCAAGGCATGCCGTTGCATCGGTCAAAACCACCACGAAGGTGCCTGTCCCCTTTGTGGTGGTTTTAAATCATGGTCAGAGCGAAAAACGAATAGCCGTTCATATGCCATCTCCTTACTTATATATGTGTCGCGTTGCCGCCATTATAGCGACCGCTGTGAGCGACCACGCCGTCCGCAAAGCGCTATCTCAGCTGCAATATTCGACGTTTGCCCAGATAAAACCTGCCAAAATAAACCTGTCCCTTTTTGGTAGGTAGAATTACCCATAAGGTAAGTATGTTTCTGAGTTATTTCGTGTTGACCCGTCTGAGCGCAATAGGGTATAACTCTACTCAACCGCTAGGGATTTTATTGAGAAAGGTGTTCTACCATGAGCAAGAACCTCTCCCAGCAGGTCGTTCTCGACCGCCGCGGCTTCGTTGCCGCCACCTTCGCAACCGTCGCCGGCCTTGGTCTTGCCGGCTGCTCCGACACCAGCGCCGAGGCCGACAAGGGTTCCGCCGCCGGCTCCTCAAAGGGCTCCGAGGATACCGAGGCTTCCACCACGCTCGATGCCAAGGCATTCGACAAGCTCGTCAACGACGGCCCCAAGGCCGATGACGACGCCATCGCCGCCAGCACCTGGGCGACGGCCGTCAAGGACGCCGGCGTCTTTAAGATCGGTGGCGTTCAGACCTCCACGCTCTTCTCCCTCCTCAACGAAAAAGACGGTCAGACCCGCGGCTTCGATGCCGGTATCGCACAGCTCCTGTCCAACTACATTCTGGGCGAGAACAAGGTCGAGATCACCCAGGTGACCTCGGACACGCGCGAGTCCGTCCTGCAGAACGGCCAGGTCGACGCCGTCTTTGCCACCTACACCATCACTGACGAGCGCAAGAAGCTCGTCTCCTTTGCCGGTCCCTATTACTACACGCAGCAGGCCATCCTGGTGCTCGCCGATAACGACGACATTAAGAGCGTCGACGACCTGGCCGACAAGAACGTCGCCGTCCAGTCTGGCTCCAACGGCCCCGCCATCCTGGAGGAGTTCGCTCCCAAGGCCAGCCAGCAGGAGTTCAAGACCGACGAGGAGGCCCGTCAGGCACTCCAGCAGGGTCGCGTTGACGCCTATGTCATCGATAACAACATGCAGCAGAGCGCCCTGGTCCGCGAGCCCGGCAAGTACAAGATTGCCGGCAAGCCCTTCGGCAGCAAGGAGCCCTATGGCATCGGTCTGCCGCTCGATTCCGACGGTGTCGCCTTCGTTAACGACTTCCTTAAGAAGATCGAGGACGACGGCACCTGGACCGAGCTGTGGCAGATCTGCATCGGCGACCGTACGGGCGACACCAATGTTCCCGAGCTGCCCGAAATCGGCGCCTAGGCAGCGAGCCTGGTAACGACCGCAACGAAACCATACGGAAACGCATGATGCGCTTTATTGCGGTAAACTGTTTCCTCACTGAGTTGTCGGGGCTTCCGTACACACGGGAGCCCCTTTCCTTATCGGCGGGAGGTCCGCATGAGTCTCTCCGAGCTCTGGTCGCTCTATGGCCAGAACTATATCGACGCCCTGCTAGCAACCTGGGGCATGACACTTGAGTCGTTTGCCATCGCCATGGTGCTGGCCGTTGCCGTCACTGTGATGCGCGTGTCGCCGCTCAAGCCGCTGCGCGTCTTTGGCGACCTGTATGTCCAGGTCTTCCGTAACATCCCAGGCATCGCACTGCTCATCATCGTCGTCTATGCGCTGCCGCCGCTCAAGGTCGTCCTGCCCTACCGTACCTGCGTTATCGTCGCCACGGTCCTTTTGGGCTCGGCCTTTGGCTCCGAGAACTTTATGAGCGGCATCAACACCGTTGGCGTCGGCCAGGTGGAAGCCGCCCGCTCGCTCGGCATGAGCTTCAGCCGTATCCTCGCCAAGATCGTGATTCCGCAGGCACTGCGCTCAAGCGTGCTGCCCATGACGAACCTCTTTATCGCCGTCATGCTCACCACCGCGCTCGGCAGCCAGGTGCCGCTTAAACCGCAGGAGCTCACCGGCGTGGTGAGCTATATCAACACGCGCTCACTTGGCGGCGTCGCCGCGTTCTTTATCTCGGCGCTCGGCTACCTGGGCACGGCCTTTGTGGTGAGCCACATTGGCAACTACATCGATAAGAAGGTGAGGATCCTCCGATGAGCAAGCATTCCTCCCCTGCACTTACCATGCGCGATGCGCTCTACGAGGCTCCCGGCCCCAAGATGCGCGCCAAGATCCGCATCGGCACCGCCATTTCGCTCGTTGCCGTGGCCGCGCTCATCGCTCTGGTCCTGCAGCGCTTTTATGTGACCGGTCAGCTTTCAGTCCACTACTGGTATTTCTTTACGCACCTCACCACCTGGAAGTTCCTGCTTGCCGGCTTTGAGGGCACCGTTAAAGTTGCACTCACCGCCGGCGTCATTGCACTGGTACTGGGCTTAGCCCTTATGCTCGGCCGTACCAGCGGCATCAAGCCGTTACAGCTGGTCTGCCGTGTGCTCACCGATTTCTTCCGCGGCGTGCCGAGCCTGCTGTTCATCTACTTCTTCTTTTTGGTGCTGCCCCAGTACAAGATCGCGCTACCGTCGTTTTGGATGCTCACGCTGCCTGTCGCGCTCGCTGCGGCCGGCGTGCTGGCCGAGATTTTCCGCGCCGGCGTCAATGCCGTGCCGCGCGGTCAGGTCGAGGCAGCCCAGGCGCTCGGTCTCTCCAAGGCCAAAATCACCTTTAAAATCGTGTTGCCGCAGGCTATTCGGTTTATCATTCCGTCGTTGATTTCGCAGCTTGTAGTCGTAGTCAAAGACACTACCGTCGCCTACGTGGTGAGCTACCCCGACCTCATGCAAAACGCCCGCGTGCTCATTACCAACTACGACGCCCTCGTGTCGGTCTACCTGGTTATCGCGGTCATCTACATCCTCATCAACGTCGCGATCAACAAGGCCGCTGTCTATGTTTCACACAAGACCGGCGCGACCATCATCCGCTAACGCTTTACCATTTCGAGTCATAAGGAGCCGAGCACCATGGCAAAGAGCACCTCTTCCACCGGCAATCAGCCGCTGATCGAGCTCAGACACATCGATAAGCACTATGGCGATCTGCACGTCCTCAACGACATCAATCTCTCGGTCGACCGCGGCGAGGTCGTCGTTGTGATTGGACCCTCGGGCTCGGGCAAGTCGACCATGTGCCGCACCATCAACCGTCTGGAAACCATCGACTCGGGCGAGATCCTCATCGAGCGCGAGCCCCTGCCGCAAGAAGGCAAGGACCTTGCCCGCATGCGTGCCGAGTTGGGCATGGTGTTTCAGCAGTTCAACCTGTTCGCACATATGACCGTACTGCAGAACGTCATGCTGGGACCGGTCGATGTGCTGGGTGTCTCCAAGGACGAGGCCCGCGAGCGCGCCATGGACCTGCTGGGCCGCGTGGGCGTTGCCGAGCAGGCCGATAAGGTGCCCGCACAGCTCTCGGGCGGCCAGCAGCAGCGCGTAGCCATCGCCCGCTCGCTTGCCATGCAACCCAAGGTCATGCTTTTTGACGAGCCCACGAGCGCCCTTGACCCTGAGATGATCAACGAGGTGCTCGAGGTCATGGTCCGTCTGGCACAGCAGGGCATGACGATGATCGTCATCACGCACGAGATGAACTTTGCCCGCCGCGTGGCCGACCGCGTCGTGTTCATGGCCGACGGCCAGATCGTGGAAACCGGCACGCCCGACGAGTTCTTCGACCACCCCCAGACCAAGCGCGCCCAGGACTTCCTCAACTCCATCAAGGGTCACTAGCCAGACCGCCCACCCGCCCGCCATGCCCATCCAAACTCGAAAGTTACACCTATGATCGGAACTCGTACTTCATCGTCCTACACCCCGCACGTCGACGTCGCCCCCGCCGACCGCCCACTCATCCTCGTCGCGCCGCGCTGGGAAGAGGCGAAGCCGTTTTTGAGCGAAACGCTCTCCCCCAACGAGGAGATCGCAAGTGTCTTTGTCGATGCCATCCTTGCCGCCGGCGGTCTGCCGCTGCAGATGTCCATCACCGAGGACATTGAGGTTATCCGTCATTACGTCGATATCGCCGACGGCATCGCCATTCCCGGCGGCCCGGACGTCAACCCCAAGCGCTGGGGCGATGATCGACCCTACGACCCCACCCTCTGCTGCGAGATTCGCGATAGCTTTGAGTTTAAGCTGGTCGGCGAGGTACTCCGCGCCAAGAAGCCGCTCTTTACCACCTGCCGCGGCACGCAGCTGCTCAACGTCGCCACCGGCGGCACCCTGTGCATGGACGTGCCGAGCCTGGGTGCGCGCGAGGGTCGCACGCAGTGGCGCCACACCCACGTGCTCAACGATCCCGTGCACCCCGTCGAGGTCGTGCCGGGCTCGCTGCTGGAACGCGCGGTTGGCGGGCACAGGCTAATCCAGACCAACTCCGCACACCACTGTTGCGTCGATCGTCTGGGTAAAAGCACGCGCTTGGTCGCCAAGGCAACCGACGGCGTTCCCGAGTGCATCGAGGTCGAAGGCCAGCCTTTCTGCCTGGGCGTGCAATGGCATCCCGAGTACACCTGGCAGACGCTCGAGACCGACTTTAACCTGTGGAAGTCGTTTGTCGAGGCAGCGGCAAAGGTTAAGCAGGCACGCTAGCCCGCGAACCACAAAACAGATAAGGGCGCCCCGCCGGCCACATGGTCCGGCGGGGCGCCCTTTTACCTATATGTGGCCGGCAAGCAGCCCAAGGCTCGCAAGCTCTTATTCAGCCGCTTCGCGCAGGGCCGACATCGTAGCCGCATATTGCCGCTGCAGCGCATGCATCCCCTCGCGGGCGCCGTCAACGGCATCGGCACCGCGCAGCGCTTCGGTCACCACGACCGCCGGCTCGTACAGATTATCGAATCCCAGGTTCTGGCTCACGCCCTTGAGCGTGTGCGCTGCCATAAACGCACCTTCGGCGTCTCCTGCCGCCATGGCGGCCTCCAGCTTGTCCATGCTCTCGTCATCCAAAAACTTGAGGGCAAAGCGGGCAAGCATTTCCTCGCCCATCAGCCGAGCACACGCGTCATTATAATTAGCGCCGATCTTCTCATACGCTTCACGCATGGAAATCATGGATTAAAACTCCTTTGGTCAAACTAAATCGTGGGAAACGCGACAACGTCGGCGGGGCGTGCCAACGTCTCGGCAATACGGTCTTGCACCTCGAGCAGGCAGTCGAGCAACAGCGGGTTAAAGGTGCCGCACTTACCGTCCAGGATCATCTGGATCGCCTCCTTGTGCGGGATAGCGTCCTTGTACACGCGCACGCTCGTCAGCGCATCATACACGTCGGCCACCGAGACCACCTGCGCGGCAATGGGAATCTCGTCGCCCTTAAGGCCATCGGGATAGCCCTTGCCGTCCCAGCGCTCGTGATGCCAACGCGCAATCTGGTACGCATATTCCATAAGCGCATTGCCGACGTGATGGCAGCCCAGCTCAAGCAACATGTCGGCGCCCATCGTGGTATGCGTCTTCATAATCTCGAACTCCTCGGGCGTAAGGCGCCCGGGTTTGTTGAGAATCGCATCGTCAATCGACATCTTGCCGATATCGTGCAGCGCCGAAGCCAGGGCAATCGTGGAGCGTTCCTCATTGTCGAGGGAGATCGTGCCGCTACGCTGGACCAGACAGCCAAGCAGCAGCTCGGTCAGCTTTTCGATGTTCGTAACGTGCCTGCCGCTCTCGCCGTTGCGAAGCTCCATGACGCCGGCCATGATGTCGATGAGCATGCGACTGTTCTTGACGCGCTCGTTGTACTGCTGGGACAGCAGGCTCGTCAGGCGGCGCTGTTTGGCGTATAGGCGGATGGTGTTGCTTACACGACGGCGCACGACACGGGAGTCAAACGGGCGGTTGATATAGTCCGAGGCGCCCAGCTCGTACGCGCGCAGAACCATATCATCGGAATCTTCGCTCGAAATCATGATGAAAGGCAGATTGTCGATACCCGATCGGCGCGACAGATCGGCCAGCACCTCAAAACCGCTTATGCCCGGCATGACAATATCCAGCAGCACGAGCGACAACTCATCGCCATAGCGGTCGACCATGTCGAGCGCCGTACGACCGTTGTCGGCCTCGAGGATGCAATACTCGTCCTTGAGCATCTCATTGAGAATGGCTCGGTTCATGTCGGAGTCATCGACAATAAGCACCAAAGGCTTTTCGCTTTGGAAGGCTTCGATGGAATCGGCATCGGTCACGACCGTACCGGCTTTTGCCTTAGCGCGGCTCAATAACTGGACAGCGCGGCCAACGCCCTCATCGACCGTCTCGCCATGAATGCGAACGCCACCAACACATGCCGTCAAGCTCACGTACTCATGGCCCGGAACAATCGTGGCATGAACGGCATCGGACACCTGGTGCAGGCGACGGGTGAAGTCATCGGAGGGAATATTGGGCATGACGACCACAAACTTGTCGCAGCCATAGCGTACGAGCTCGTCAGTCGAACGAATTCCGCTGCGTATGGCTGTCGCCACAGCACCGAGCGCAAGGTCGCCGGCATGACGGCCACACGTATCGTTGAAGACCCTAAAATCATCAAGGTCGATCACCGCAACGCCGGCATTCATGCGGGCGCTACGGAGCTTTTCCTCATAATATCGGCGATTGCGCACACTCGTCAGCACGTCGGTGTAGACGAGGTCCTCTTCTGCAGCCTCTTGCTCATCGATCGGACGCACCATCAGCAGGACGTGAGGCTCGCCCTCGACCTTCAGAGGGCGTAGGCGAGCGCGGTACTCGGTACCATCATTGAGCAGCTGCTCCGATACATCATCGGAACCTGCCAAGGCCTCAAGACTCGACTGACGCAGACAAGGGCAGCGATCGCCGGCGAGCAGGCAGTTAGGCTCGCTCTTAATCTGATCGGCCGACAGCAAACGCACCACGGGGTAGGTCTTCGCGACGCGGGCGACCTCGGCGGCAGCCTCCTCGTCGGTTAGATTGACCTCGTGATTATTGAGCATATGGGGCCCTTCCTATCGTTACGCACAGCAACGGTGCATATCAATTGGTACAAGGGTAACATCTAACAGCTGAAGGCAAACGCGCGATTATCGTTGCATTTTTATGACCTGGCAAACGGCGGTAATGGAGCCGCGGGCGCGCGGTTATGGGCGCATTCGTTAACAATGACGAAACGCTAACAGCCCCTCTCCCCGCAAGTCATCGAGCATGCTAACGCTCCAAGACATCGCGAACGGCGTTTGCCGCCGTAACGGGACGATCGCGCAGACCGTTATGCGCGCCCGGAATCGTCACAAGGGGGCAATCGAGATATTCGGCAGCCGCTCGCGTACCAGCCTCGCGGGGCGTATCGACCGAAAGCTCGCCCAAAAACACGGCCGACACCGCCTTTGACGCGCGGGCGCGCTCCCAGTCGGGAGCGTATGTCATATTTGTTCCGTATTCATTGGCCATAAAGCAACGACCATTGCGCAGGGCATGTTTGGCTTCCGCTTCGGTCGTCCCAGGAGCCTCGGGGTCCAAGTCGCCGAGAGCCCCCAAGAAAAGCCGGAGCGCCCTTGAAGCCTTTCCAGCCGCAATCATATCGAGCAAAACCGGAGCTGCGCCCATACCGACGCCTTCGGCCGACACAGCCGGCTCATGCAGAATCGCACGGGCGACGAGATGGGGTTCGGTGCGAAGAAGCTCCAGCGCCACCAACGTACCGGCGCTATGCGCAAGCACATTTGCCGGAGCGCCAACGTGTTCGATCACGGCTTGCAGGTCGGCGGCCTGAGCGGCAAGATCATAGCTGCCGTCTGCCGCATCACTGCTGCCACCGCAGCCGCGGCGGTCGTAGGCAATTACGCGGTAGTTGCGGCTGAGCTCACAAGCGATACCGTCGAAAAATGTGCCGTCGACACAAGCGCCATGCACGCACACCAAGGCAGGAGCATCAGGCGACACATCCGGGCCGGCATATTCGCGACAGGCAATCGTGGTGCCCGCATTCTCGACCGTAAAATCCATGTTGTGCCCCCATCATCAATGCTCATCCAGTTGCACGTCAGTGCGGTTGGATGGACCCGCATTGCTTTACACCTTGTTAACAGATTAACTTTACCCGACCCGAGGCTTTTCATGACACGGCAAAATGAGCGACGTGAAAAAACGAAACTTGTAAAGCAAGAGCCCGCACCTTGCTTTGGAGCCGATGCTATGCTTAGGCACAATTGTCTTGAGGAGCATATGCCTATGTCTACGTTTTTGAATGCCAGCCCCATCTTTGGGCCCGTTCGCAGCCGTCGCCTTGGCCTCTCGCTCGGCGTCAACATGATGCCGGCCAGCGGCAAAATCTGCACGTTCGACTGCATTTACTGCGAAAACGGCCTCAACGCCGAGCGCCCCTGCCATGAGCCGTACAACACAGCCGCCGTGGTACTCGACGCGCTCGAGGCAAAGCTGCGCGAGATGGCAGCCGAGGGCGAGCTCCCCGATGTGATCACTTTCGCAGGCAACGGCGAGCCCACCGCCGCACCGGAGTTTCCGCAGGCCATCGCCGGCGCCGTCGCGCTGCGCGACGAGCTTGCCCCAAACTCCAAGATCGCCGTGCTCTCCAACGGTACGCGCGCCGACCGCCCCGAGGTGCACGACGCGCTCATGATGGTCGACGACAACATTCTTAAGCTCGATACCGTCGACCCGGCATTTATCCAGCTGCTCGACCAGCCTGTTGGCCCCTACGACGTCGAGCACCAGATTGAGACGTTCGCAAGCTTTGACGGTCACGTTATTATCCAGACGATCTTTTTGACCGGTGAGTATCAGGGCAAGCCCATCGACAACACCGGCGAGGAGTACGTTGCCCCCTGGCTCGCGGCGCTTGAGCGCATTCGCCCACAAGAAGCAACCATCTACACGGTAGCGCGCGAGACACCGGTCGCCGGCCTTGCCAAAGCGGCGCCTGAGGTGCTCGACGCCATTGCCGCGCGCGTCCAAGCCCTCGGCATTCCCTGCCAGGTGAGTTACTAGCACGAGGCTGCTCTGAAGGTGGGCTATACTAGCTGCGAATGAAAGGAAGTTAGCCATGTTTGACAATGGACCCGTGCCTGGCCGCAACGACGCTTGCTGGTGCGGCAGCGGCAAAAAATATAAGAAATGCCATAGCGCCTTTGATGAACGCCTTGAGCGCCTGTGGGAAGAGGGCTGGGAGGTCCTGCCCCGCACGCTCTACAAGACGCCCACCGATATCGAGGGCATCAAGCGCTCGGCCGCTATCAACGTGGGCGTGCTCGATTACGTAGGCGAACACATCGCCGCGGGCATGACCACCAACCAGATCGACCAGATGATCTACGACTACACCGTCGAGCACGGTGGCACGCCGGCCGACCTCAACTACGAGGGCTACCCCAAGAGCGTGTGCACCTCGATCAATGACGTGGTCTGTCACGGCATCCCCTGTGATACAGATGTGCTGCACGAGGGCGACATCATCAACGTCGACTGCTCCACGATTCTTGACGGCTACTTTAGTGATTCGAGCCGCATGTTCTGCATCGGCGAGGTCTCTGCCGAGCGCCAGCGCCTGGTCGACGTCACCCGCGCCAGCGTGGAGGCGGGTCTGGCTGCCGTCAAGCCGTGGCTGCCGCTGTCCGTGATGGCCGAGGCCGTGCAAAAGACGGTCGAGGACGCCGGCTTTAGCGTGGTACGCGAGTACGGCGGACACGGCATCGGTAAGGAGTTCCACGAGGACCCGTTTGTGGGCTTTACCACCGAGGCACCCGATGTGGACACCATCATGGCTCCGGGCATGGTCTTTACCATCGAGCCCATGGTCAACGCCGGAGCGCCCGACATCAAGATCAGCAAGGGTGACGGCTGGTGCGTGCGCACCAAGGACGGCAGCGATTCGGCCCAGTGCGAGGTACAGCTCGTGGTGACCGAGGACGGCTACGAGCTGCTGAGCTGGTAGCCGTGGATGCGCCGGATGCTGACGGGCACGCTCGTCTTGCATCCGGCGTTTTATTTAAACGTTTTGCCTGATAAAACCTGCCAAAATAAACCTGTCCCTTTTTGGCAGGTCGAGCGGAGAGGACTGCTTGTGAACATCCTGGTTTTGCTGCCCGTCAATGACCGCCATCGCGCAATTCTTGAGTCGAGCGCTCCGGGCGAGGACTTTATCTACACGAGCTCCGACGCCGCCACGCGCGAGCAGGTCGCCGATGCCGACGTGATCTTGGGCAACATCGACCCTGGCATGCTCACGGCATGCGAGCATCTCCAGCTGTTGCAATTGCAGACCGCCGGCTATGACGACTACTTGGCCGCCGGCACCGTGCCAGCCGACGCTAAGCTTTCCTGCTCGGTGGGCGCCTACGGCCAGGCCGTAAGCGAGCATATGTTTGCCATGGTCCTTTCTATGATGAAGCGCCTGCCCGGCTATCACGACTTGCAGCGCGAGCATCGCTGGGAGGATTTGGGGCCGGTCACCTCGCTCAAGAACGCCAATGTGCTGGTGCTAGGCGCGGGCGATATCGGCGGCCACTTCGCCACGCTCTGCCGCAACATGGGCGCGCACGTCCGCGGCATCAAGCGCCATCCACTCGTCTACCCCATTGTGTTTGAGGACATGGACGGCATGGACGCCCTGTCCGAGCGCCTGGCCGAGGCTGACATCGTCGCATCCTTTATGCCCAGCACACCCGAGACCCGCGGCCTGGCGAACGCCGAGTTCTTCGCCGCGATGAAACCGGGCGCCTTCTTTGCCAACGGCGGCCGCGGCGACCTTGTGGTCGCCGACGACTTGGTTGCCGCCCTGGAGTCGGGACATCTCGCCGGCGCCGCGGTCGACGTCACCGACCCCGAGCCGCTGCCTGAGACAAGCCCCCTGTGGGATGCGCCCAACATGCTCATCACGCCGCACGTCTCCGGCTGGTTCCACCTGGCAGCCACGCTCAACAATGTGGTCGACATTGCCGCAGAGAATCTGCGTCACCTGCAAGCCGGCGAGACCCTGCGCTGTTGGATCGAACATTAGGGTTCCGCCGTTCTAACGAACGGCGGACCGGTCGACGCTACGCGCCGCCCAGAGCGACAATTTGTCATTCAAAAGGCAAGGCATGACCAGAAGGTCTATGCCTTGCCTTTTTCATGCCAACTTGTTCGCTCTGGACATCGCTCGCTGACGCTTGCTCAACCTGCGGTGTCATAACAATTCTGTCCAGCTGTTGGCTTTGCGGCATTTGCCCAGATAAAACCTGCATAATAAACCTGTCCCTTTTAGCAGGTTTTAGAGCTCCACGCTTTCGGCGCCGTTGATGGTTAGGTTTCGCTCGTAGAAAGCCGTGAGGGCGCGAATGGCGTACATCACGTCGCGTACGCCGCCGGTCTCGTAGCTTGAGTGCATGGCCAGCTGCGGCAGGCCCACGTCCACGGCATGCATGCTCGCCTGCATGTTCGACAGGTTGCCGAGCGTGGAGCCACCCGCCATATCGCTCTTGTTGGCGAAGGCCTGCGTGGGCACGTCGGCGTCATCGCAAATAGCCTGGAACACTGCGCGGCTAAAGGCATCGGTGCAGTAATGCTGGTTGGCGGCTTCCTTGATAACGATACCGCCGTTGAGCACAACCTGATTGCGGGCGTCGCACTTCTCGGCGTGGTTGGGGTGCACGGCATGCGCATTGTCGCAGCTCACAAGCATCGAGGCAGCAAGTGCACGATGGTACGACTCGTCGTCAAAGCCCAGCGATCCGTTGATGCGGCGCAGTGCGTCGGCCAAGAACGTCGACATGGCGCCCTGCTTGGTCTCGGAACCAACCTCCTCGTTATCAAAGCAGCAGAAGACCGAGACGTCGCGCGCGTTCTCGGCACCCAAAAATGCCTGCAGTGAGGTGTAGGCGCAGGCCAGGTCGTCGAGCTTGGGCGTCGAGATGAACTCGTCAGCCCAGCCCCAAATGCGCGCATCCTGGCGGTTGACCAGGAACAGATCGCGGCTCAGGATCTGCTCGGGCTCAACGTCCAGTTCGTCGGCAACCAGGGCATCAAAATCGCCCTGCTTAAGCTCACCGGCGCTGATGAGCGGGCACAGGTCGACGGCGCGGTTGGGCGCAAAGCCCTCGTTAACGCCGCGGTTCATATGGATGGCAAGGCTCGGGATAATCGCGACTTCGCGCTCGGTGGCAAGCAGGCGGCTCTCAATACGGTCGCCTTCGCGTACCAACACGCGGCCCGCGAGCGCCAGCGGGCGGTCGAACCAGGTGTAGTCGATCATGCCGCCGTAGGCCTCGGTGTTCAGGCGCAGCGTCTCGCCTGCGCCGTCGAGCTCGGGCACGGCCTTGACCTTAAACGTCGGCGAATCGCTGTGCGACGCCGTGAGCTGAAAATGATAGTCACCGGCAACGCCGTCCTCGCCCCACGTCGCGGTCAGGTCCTCGCCCACCTTAAAGGCAATAACGCTCGAGGTATTGCGCTGCGTGTAATAACGCCCGCCCGGCTCGATGTCCCACGCCGCGTTCTCGGGCAGGTAGGTAAAGCCCGCCTCGTCGAGCTCGGCCATAATGGTCGCCGCCGTATGGAACATGCTGGGACATGCCTCGATAAAGTCGATGAGGTCGTTGGCGGCCTCGATATCGTCGGCCGTCACATGCGCGCGCTCGGGCGTTTCCTGATCCGTCATGCTCTCCCCTTTCGCTGGGTTGATGGTCCCCTCCAGCATACCCCGCCACGCCAGCGCCGCACTCTTCATTCCATGTTTAATCCCGCGCCGCTCACCAAGTTGAGCCATCATGCCCGCGCTCCTTTTGCGACAATTACGCTAACAGGACGAGAGGAGCCGTCATGAAGCCACGTAACATTGCCATCACCTGCGGTGTCGCGGGAGTCGCCGTCGGCCTTGCCGCTGCCACCGGTATCGTTTACCGCAAGCAAATCAAGTCCGCCGCGTCGCTCAAACGCTTGACCGGCTACGCGGATAGCTATGACCTGTACGCAATCGACATCGCCTACGACTACGATCTTGATCGCATCATCGCCGCTGGCGTGCGCGACGACCAGGCCTACATCGATGCCGTGGTGGCGCAGGTGCTGCCCGGTGTGCCGGTACATGTCCAGGCGCCCCAGTTTGCCTGCAGCGCTTTTGTCGCCGTAGATGCCGAAGGCCGCGTGCGCACCGGTCGCAATTACGACTTTAAGGACGACACCTCGGCGCTGCTGGTGCGCAATCACCCACGTGGCGGCTATGCCTCCATCGGGTTTGCCGCCCTTAACAACCTGGGCGATAACACTCCGCTTGACTCCGTCGCCGGACGTGCCGCCGCACTCATGGGCCCGTTTGCCCAGCTCGACGGTGTTAACGAATGTGGCGTGTCCATTGCCGTACTCACTCTGGATTCCAAGCTCTGTGACCAGGACGCGCAACGCCCCGTCATCAATACCTCGCTCGCCATCCGTCTGGTGCTCGACCGTGCCGCCACCACGCAAGAAGCTGTCGACCTGCTTTCCGCCTACGACATGCACGCCATGGCAGGACGCGATTACCACTTCTTTATCAACGACGCCGCCAGTGACGCGCGCGTAGTAGAGTGGGATCCGCGCGATCCGAACCGTGCTTTCAAAGCGACTCCTGTACGCCAGGTTACGAACTTCTACGCTTGCTATGGCGACGAAGTGCTGCCCAACCAAAAGAATGACGAGCTGGGCCATGGTAAAGAGCGCGCCGTCGCAATCGCCGATGTCCTTGACGCCCACGCCGGTGCCCAGGACGAGGCAGTCGCTTGGAAGGTCCTTCGCGCCGCAGCCCAAGAGCCCAATCCGGAAGACATCACCAGCAATACGCAATGGTCGGTCATCTTTGACAATACCGAGCCCGCTGCCGCCATCACGCTGCGCCGCCACTGGGGCGACGTCGACGCCTTTGCGCTGTAAGGAGCCAGGCCCGTCGACCTTACGTTCCCTGACGTTGCTTACATTTCCATACGCTTGAGCTAACACGTTTTACCCCCGTATCAACAGTGTGCGGGGGTAAACTTATGCGCATGTTATAACTTGCCCGGAAGGATTCATCATGCTTAGGATCGGTCTTCTTACCAGTGGCGGCGACTGCCAAGCGCTCAACGCCACCATGCGCGGCATCGTCAAAACGCTTATGACCAATAGCAAAGAACCTATCGAGATCTATGGTTTTGAGGACGGCTACCAGGGCCTTATCTACAGCAGGTTCCGCGTCATGACGCCCGCCGATTTTAGCGGTATCCTCACCCGCGGCGGCACCATCCTGGGCACGAGCCGCACACCGTTCAAGCGTCTGGATACCCCCGAGGCCGATGGTGTCGAGAAGGTGCCGGCGATGGTCCACACCTATCATAAGCTGCAGCTCGACTGCCTGTTTATGCTGGGCGGCAACGGCTCCACCAAGACCGCCAACCGCCTGCGCGAAGAGGGCCTCAACGTTATCGCCCTGCCCAAGACCATCGATAACGACACCTGGGGCACCGAGCTGACGTTTGGCTTTACGAGCGCCATCGACGTCGCCACCAAGTGCATCGACGACATCCACACCACTGCCTCGAGTCACGGCCGCGTGTTTGTCATCGAGATCATGGGCCACAAGGTTGGCTGGATCCCGCTGTACGCCGGCGTCGCGGGCGGCGCGGATGTCATCTTGATTCCCGAGATTCCCTACGACATGGATAACGTCATCAAGACCATTGAACATCGCATGGAAACCGGCAGCCGCTTTACCATCGTGGCCGTCGCCGAGGGCGCTATCTCCAAGGAGGACGCGGCGCTGTCCAAGAAGGAGTACAAGAAGAAACTCGCCGAGCGTACGAGCCCTTCGATCGTGTACGACATCGCCAAGGAGATCGAGGCCAAGACCGGTCGCGAGACCCGCGTCGCCATCCCCGGCCACACGCAGCGCGGCGGTCAGCCCGACGCTCAGGACCGCATCTTTGCGACCCAGTGCGGCGTCGAGGCAGCGCTCGGCTGTCTGCGCGGCGAGTTTGGCTACATGATTGCCCTGCGCGACGGCAAGATGTGCCACATGCCGCTCGAGGATGTCGCCGGCAAGCTCAAGTATGTCGATCCCCAGAGCGACCTGGTACGCGAGGCCAAGGCGTTGGGCATCAGCTTCGGCGACGAATAGCCTCGGCCGAAACTGCTCTCATCGGAGACCCCAGGGCTTACCTCCCAAATCGTCCTCGGACATGTCAGGATCCCGCCGTGCGGAAAGATTTGGGAGGTAAGCCCTGGGGCCTCCTGCGGTAACCGGGGAGGCCGAGGCTATTCGTCTTCTTGCTGCAAGTGCCTGGGGTAGGATGCGGCGTGCATTTTTGGGAGTATTCAGCAGCCGAGGGTGCCTGCATACTGGATTTTGGACGAGAGACAGGCGCCGCGGGCCGCATTCTGCAAAAAAATGAGCGGTCCTCGAGGCGCCGGAGCTCAAAGTCAGGCTTTCAATGCGCTTTTGTGCGCCCGCTCCCACACTCGCGGACTCCGGGATGCTGAATTCTCCGGAATTTGCACGCCGCCCCCTGGGGTACCCGCGGGCAAAAAGCAACCGCCCCGCCGAAATATGCAATCGGCGGGGCGGTTTATGCAAAAATGCGGTTGTGGTACATTACAGCTCGCTACAGCTTGAATCCCAGGCAGGTTACTCGGCGCTCTTGAGGGCGCCGACCATGTCGATCTTATTGAGAGTTCGGTTGGTGGCGAGGTTGACGATGATCGTAAAGCCAAAGGAAAGCAGCACGGCGAGCACGTAGCTTAGCGGCTCGACCTCAACGTCAAAGTACAGCGACGGCATCTGCAGGATGTACGTGAAGCTCTCGGCCAGCAAGCCACCCAGCGGCACGCCCAGCGCAGCGCCGATCGCCGTGAGGATCAACGTCTCCTTGTTGACGTAATGGTGCACCTCGCCACGGCGGAAGCCCAGCACCTTGATGGTCGCCAGCTCGCGTTCGCGCTCGGAGATATTCGTGTTGGACAGCGTAAACACCACCACAAACGATAGGCACGCCGCCATAAAGGTCACGAGCACCACGACGGAATTGATAATCGCAAAGTTCGCCTCGTAGTTCTGCCAATGTTCGGCCGTGCTTGAGATGGTGAGCCAACCGTCGCTCTTAAGCTTCTTGCTAAACGCAATCTGGTCAGAAGTTGAGCCCTTAAGCAGCACAAAGACGCCGTTGAGGCGTGCGCTTCGACCGAACGCGCGCTCATAGGTGCCCTGCGTCATGTAAAGCGTGTTGCCCAGATAGTTAAGCGAAATGTCACTGACTTTGACCTTGGCAACATTGAGCGACGAATCCTGGACGTGTGCCGTATCGCCCGGCTGAATCCCCAGCACCAGCTGTGAACTCTTACTCAGATACACGTCTCCGTCACGCAAAGACAGCGGCTCTTTGGACTCGTCCTCGAGGCGCACATAGTCGTCCAGGTCGTTCGTGCGGTCATCGGGCACCACGATCAGCTGCACGGTCTCGCTCTTGCCGCCAAACGTAAAGGTGACGTTGTCGGTCATAATCGGCAGCGTCGAAGTCACGGTCACGTTGGAATCATTGGCCGCGCTGCGCTCATCCAACGCCGCGCACGTCTGCGTAAAGTCATCGGGGTTGGCGACCGCCAGCAAGTCATAACGCGTGATATGCCCGTACTGTTTGGGCGAAAGCGCCACCGACGTATCGCGGATGCCCATACCGCAGATCACGAGCGCCGTGCAGCCGGCGATGCCGAAGATGGTCATAAAGGCGCGCTTTTTATAGCGGAATAGGTTGCGTGCAGCGACCTTGTTCAAAAAGCCCATGCGGCGCCAGATAAAGCCGATGCGCTCGAGCAAGATGCGCGAGCCAGCGCGCGGGGCCTTGGGACGCATAAGCGAGGCCGGGGTCTCGGCCATCTCGTGGCGGCAGGCGATAATCGTGGCGCCCACCACGCCCACGGCAAACAGCGCCACCGAAACGATCGAGGACACGATGTCGTACGAAAGCAGCATCTGGGGCAGTGAGTACATGTCGTCGAACACCGTAAACAGGAACAGCGGCAGGCCCACAAATCCGATGATGTTGCCGAGCACGCCGCCGATCAGACAAGCCCACAGCGCATAGTCCACGTATTTGGACAGGATGCGTCCGCGCGAATAACCGAGTGCCTTATACAGGCCGATGAGCGTGCGCTCCTCCTCGACCATACGCGTGGCGGTGGTAAGGCTGATGAGCACGGCGACGATAAAGAAGATGAACGGGAACACCGTGGCGATGGCCTCAATTGACGAGCTGTCGCTCTCCACGCTCGAGTAGCTTGCGATGTTGCCGCGGTCCTGGATGTACCAGGTGCATTCGCCCAGATCGGAAAGCTCGGCGCGGGCATCGGCAAACTGTTGATCGGCGGCGGCGCGACGCTGATCCAGGTCGGCTTGCGCCTGCGCACGCTCGTCGCTGCCCTCGGCCATGCGATTGATGTTGTCCTGCTCAATCCCAAAGAGCATATTCGCCTGACGCTCAGCCGCGTCCAAGCTCGCCGGCGTGTCGACCGTCAGCTCCTGGGCGCGCGCCTTCTCACGCTCCTCGCGGATCTTCTCGATATTGCCCTTGACCTCATTGATCTTTGCCGCGTAGGAATCCGAATAGGAGTTGAGGCTCTTGGCTCCCTCGACGATCACGTGGACCGCGGAGTAGGAAGAAGATGTCGCGGCGTCCTCGCTCACATAGAACTTATAGTCCGCCGCCGAAGCAGCGCGAAAGGCGTTGACTGTCGAGTCAGAACTTACATCAGTGGGGTCGAGGACCTCAGCCGTAATGGTGTAATCGCCCGCGGCAAACTGGTCCTTGGCGCTTTGATTGGACGAGCTCGCGTCATTGGCGGCAAAGCTCACCGTATCGCCGAGCTTTTTGCCCGAAGCCTTCAGGAACTTCGAAGTCACCGCGACCTCATCGGCGCTCTCGGGCAAATCGCCGTTCACGAGCACTGGCTGATCGATATTCTCCTTGGAGAGACTTTGCACGACCACGCGCTCGCGCGTTGTGCCCACGGCGGTGTAGGCGGTCTCGGTGTAGATGCCCTCGGCCGTTTCGACGCCATCGACCTCTTGGATGGCGTCGAGATCATCGTCAGTCAGGCCATAGGTCGACTGCACGTTAATGTCATAGACATTTTGCTGGTCGAAGTAGGCGTCAACCGAATCGCACAGGTCCTCGCAACCCGCCTTAAGGCCGCACATCACGCTCACGCCGAGCGCGGTGATCACGACGATAGACAAGAAGCGTTTGAGGCTGCCGCGAATCGTGCGGTAGACACCGCGGCGAAACACCGTCGGCACCATATCGTTTGAGCTTTGGGCAGTGCGGTAGGTCGTAAAATCCTGCTCGCGCTCCGTGTTCTGCGCGTCGCGGCGTTGGCTGTTTTGGCGGTCCTGATCCATGGGCGCTACCACTCGATCGTCTCGATAGGCACGGGATTTTGCTGGACCGTCTCGCTCTCCACGCGGCCGCTCTTAAAGCGAATCAGGCGATCGGCCATGGGCGCGAGCGCGGAGTTGTGCGTGATGATGATGACCGTAATGCCCTGCTTGCGGCAGGTATCCTGCAGCAGCTGCAAGATCTGCTTGCCGGTTTTATAGTCGAGCGCGCCCGTGGGCTCGTCACACAGAAGCAGCTTGGGGTTCTTTGCCAGTGCGCGGGCGATGGACACGCGCTGCTGCTCGCCGCCCGAAAGCTGTGCCGGAAAGTTGCCCAGGCGCTCGCCCAGGCCAACCTGGCGAAGCGTCTGTTCGGCATCGAGCGAATCGGGGCAAATCTGAGCTGCGAGCTCAACGTTTTCGAGGGCCGTCAGGTTGGGGACCAGATTGTAGAACTGGAAGACAAAGCCGACGTCGGCGCGGCGGTATTCCACGAGCTGCGCCTCGTTAGCGGAGCTCACGTCGCGCCCGTCCACCGTCACGGTGCCGGAAGTTGCCGTGTCCATGCCGCCCAAGATGTTGAGCGCCGTCGTTTTACCGGCGCCTGAAGCACCCAAAATGATGGCGAGCTCGCCGCGCTCGACCGTAAAACTCGCGCCGTCGAGTGCGTGAATGCGGGCGTCGCCCTCGCCGTATGCCTTGATGACGTCTTTGAATTCGATATAGGCCATCGATTAATTCCCATCTGATCGGATAACTCTTTAGTATTACCCATTTCGCACCGACCAAAAAGGGACAGGTTCATTTTGGCAGGTTTTAGAGGCGGACGGTGAAGGTGATCTGGTTGCCGTGGCCGCAGACAGAAGCGCTCCCACCATGGGCTTCGGCGATGGCACGCACCACGGATAGGCCCACGCCCGAGCCGCCCGTCTTGGAGCTGCGCGACACGTCCGCACGATAGAAGCGGTCGAACAATCGATCTAGGTCGCCTTCGGGCAGCTCGTCCACGGCGTTCGAAACGACAAGCTCGGCCGAACCTTTGCCTGCACCGCGTGAGACGGCACGCAGACTCAACTCAATTACACTGCCCTCACTCGCATAGCGCGTGGCGTTATCCAGCAGCAGCTCAACCACCTGCGCCACCGCTGCAGCATCGGCATGGGCCCGCACGCCACTCGCAATCGACGTCGACAGACGCTTGCCACGCGAAACCGCCACCGACTCAAACGGCGACGCCGCCTTGTCCACTGCCTCCGAAAGATCGATCGATATCATGGTAAAGCCCGCCGAACCCTCGTCCATGCGAGCCAAAAACACCAGACGCTCCGTGAGCGGCGTCAACCGTGCAACCTGTTCGTGAATGCTCTGCGTCCACTCGCTCTCGCCGCTCTCGATCTCTTGCACCTCATTGGCGGCATCAATCACGGCCAGCGGCGTCTTGATCTCGTGGCTTGCATCGGTAATAAAGCGCTTTTGCTTGCTGTAGCTCTCGACCATCGGCCGAATCACCGCGCCCGAGGCACCCGCCACAATTGCCAACACCGCCAGCCAGCCAATGCAACTAATCGCCACGCTCGCGCTCAAAAACGAATGAAAGCTTGCAAGCTCGCGCGAGCAGTCCACAAACACATAGGTGGTCTCGTCGCCCTGAACCGTAACCGTATAGCGGTAGTTACCAGAAAAGCCCGAGGTCCAACCCTTGGAATATAGTCCTGCAGCGATGCGTGCAGCACGCTTGGCACCCACCGCGGCAATGCGGGCCGTGTTGACATCGGTCACCTGCCCACCGGCAATCGACACCGTAAAGTAGCGCGTGTCGAAGGGAGACTCCGCCGTCATACCTTCGAAGTGCCCGGTGCGCATGACCACCCTGTCACCGGCAGCGGTCTTACCGGCGCCCACATCCTCGCCGAGATCGGTCTTGGGCTCATCCGTCCAATCGATGCCGTCCTTGCCCGCCAAGATATAGTCCAGACGAGCGTCGGCCATCTTGCAGACATGCGAGTAGTTGACGATATTGATGCCGGCGATGATAAGCGTAAGCACGGCGGTCACGGCACCCATGGCAACCAGGATGAACTTACGACGCAGGCGACGTCCCATTGCACTGGCAGCATCGGCGCGCCCCGGATTACCCGAGTCCGCGCCCATGCCGAGCTTTGCCGTCGTGCGCTTCCACCACGCACTCGCGCTCACGCCTATTCGCCCTCCTCAACAACCTCGAGCGAATAGCCCTGGTTGCGCGATGCACGGATGGCCACGTTGGCACCAAGCGCCGTCAGCTTTTTGCGCAGGTACGAGATATAGACCCACACCACGTTAGCGCCTTCGGGCGCGTCCTCACCCCAAACTTCGAGCATCAAACGCTCGGTGGGCATGCGCGTGCCGGCGTTGCGCATAAAGAGCTCCATAAGCTGAAACTCTCGATTGGCCAGGTGCTCCTCGCCCAAAGGGCCCACGAGTGTGCACGATGCCGTGTCGAGGCGCACGTTGCCCACGCTGAGCGTCGTGGCGTCAATTGCCGTCGCGGCACGCGTCATGGCGCGAATGCGTGCGAGCAGCTCCTTGGCGGCGAACGGCTTGGTCAGGTAGTCGTTGGCACCGGCATCCAGGCCCTCGACCTTATCGGACACCTCGCTTTTTGCCGTGAGCATGATGATGGGCAGTCGCTTACCGGCGGCGCGTGTGCGCTTGAGTACCTCGATACCGTCCATGCCGGGCATCATGATGTCCAGAATTGCGGCGTCATAGTCGTTGGCGAGCAGATACTCGAGCGCCGTCAGACCATCGAGCGCGGTATCGACCTCGTAGTCGCTATGTTGAAGAATCGCGGTAAGGGCGCGGGAGAGGCCGGGTTCGTCCTCGGCAAGCATCAGCTTCATAGTTGTTCCTTTGGCGCGCGGCTATACAGATTTCGATATTGCCGATGATAGCGCACCGCCAGCCGCCTTAGCGCAGCCTTAGCTGCTCAACCTGCACGTTTCTAAAAACGCTGGATAGGGCTTAGCCAAACTTAAGGCACATATGCCGAGCGCTTGGACGCATGCCGGCCGCGAAAGGACGGCGACTCGTTCTTTCAGGGTGTCTTGGCCATGCAAAGTGCTTGAACGTTAGTCCTCGTACGCGCCCTCAAGCCGAAGCAGCCACTCCTTGCGATCAAGCCCGCCGGCATATCCGTTGAGCGAACCATCGGCGGCAACCACGCGATGGCACGGCACAATAATCGAAATGGGATTACGCGCGACCGCGGCCCCCACGGCACGGGGAGACACAACGGGGTCCTCGTTTCCCGGTACACGATGTCGAGCCGCAACACGCTGGGCAATCTCGCCATACGTGGCGACCTCGCCACGCGGAATAGAAAGCAGCTCGTACCAAACTTCACGTTGAAACGCCGTGCCAATCAAATGCAACGGCGGCGTAAACCGAGGTTCCTGCCCTGCAAAATAAGCATTCAACCAAGCCCAAGAACGCTCAAGTACCGAAGAAGCCACACCGTTTGTCGGATTCACCGAAGACATGCCGCCAGCACCAGAAACCGCATCGGCGCCTTCAACATGTTCGGGATCTTCTTTGAGAAGCGTGGAGCCAAAGTGCTCCTGCCCCTCAAACCAAAGCCCCGTCAAACCGCGGCCATCAGCGGCAAGCAGGATTTCGCCCAAAGGCGAAGCAAACGTCGTCGTGACCACCAGCGGCTCCTTTCAAAACTCCGCAAACATAATACCGCGAATTGTGCAGACAACCTCAATCGACCCCAAAGTTGCCCAAGGCAGCAGGCGCAACGCGCCGCAGCTGCGATCCGCGCTCCACAGTCCCCCAAGGAGGCAGGCGTGAAGCGCCGAGGCCGCCGCCGGGACCAGGGCCCGCAACAACCACGCGCCCCCACATCAGCCCAGCGGCCCCAACCAACAACGGCCCCATCGCAGACTGCTCGCAGCCGAGTCACCGCAGGCGGGGGCCGGGCTTAGCTTTCAGGACACTCCGCAAACCAGTGTGGCGCCTTGTCCGCGGCTCCGAAGGAGCAGGACAAGGC
>DBFADZ010000032.1:0-34348 GCA_048195375.1 Collinsella sp. | reverse complement strand
CAGTTGGTAGAGCAGAGGACTGAAAATCCTCGTGTCAGGGGTTCGATTCCCTTCCCCGCCACCTTGAATTGACTAGGACCTCTGCAAAGGGGTCCTTTTCTTTTATGTAGGGTTCTGCGGAAAATGCGCCCCATTATTGAGCGATAGAATGGGACGCGCTTTCCGGCGCCTGCCTCAGGCGCGCGTACACACCTCGTCGCACCATCCCGAGCCCGCCTGTCCCCAGACATTCCTCCCACTTTCGCATCACTTTACAGACCGTTCGGTCGTCTGTCCGCACGCGCGGGTATACTCAAAACGATACTTTTCCTATGCAGTACGATGCAGGCTCGGTCTGCACGATCCGAAGGGGGCAGTGATGGAGAGGATACTCGGCGTTAATCTCTCTGGCTGGTTTATTCCCGAGCCTTGGGTGACCCCGTCGCTGTACGCGGCGACCGGTGCATCCAACGCGGCCGAGCTGCAGGAGGCCATGGGCACCGCCGCCTATAACGAGCGCATGCGCCGTCATTACGAGACGTTTGTGAGCGAGGATGATTTCCGTCGCATGGCGCAGATCGGCCTCAACGCCGTGCGCCTGCCGGTGCCCTGGTATGCCTTTGGCTCACAGGAGTCCGATGCCTCCTACATATCGGTTGTCGATTACATCGACCGCGCAATTGAGTGGGCTGCCAAGTACGACATCCGCGTGCTGCTCGATCTGGCAACCGTGCCCGGTGGCCAGGGCGATTCCAACGATTCGCCCACCACGCCGGAGGCTGTTGCCGAGTGGCATTCGTCCACCAACGGCCGTCATGTCGCACTCGACGTGCTCGAACGCTTGGCCGATCGCTATGGCGAGGCCGAGAGCCTGCTGGGCATTGAGCTGCTGGACACGCCGCAGATGAGCGTTCGCAAGAGCCTCTTCACCATGACGGATGGCATTCCCGCTCACTACCTGCGCAATTTCTATCGCGATGCCTACGAGCTCGTCCGTTCGTATATGCCCGAGGATAAGATCGTCGTCTTCTCGTCGTCGGGGCATCCCAGCGAGTGGAAGCATTTTATGCGCGGCGCCAAGTACAAGAACGTCTACATGGACCTTCACCTGTACCATTACCGCGACGAGTATGCGCTCGACATCACGAGCCCCCGCGGGCTGACGACGGCGATTTCGCGTAACAAGCGCGAGCTTAAAGAGGCGATTTCGACTGGGTTCCCCGTGCTGGTGGGCGAATGGTCGGGCGCGGCGATCTTTGCTAACTCGTCGGTTACGCCCGAGGGCCGCAATGCCTACGAGCGCGTGTTTATCGCCAACCAGCTGGCTTCGTTTGCGCCGGCTGCCGGTTGGTTCTTCCAAACGTGGAAGACCGAGAAGCGCATTGCAGCATGGGACGCCCGCGCGGCGCTCGGTACGCTCGAGCGCGGCATGATTGAATAGGTTGATATGACGCAAAACAGCGCCCATACGGGCAAACTCTATGTGGTCGGCACGCCCATCGGCAACCTAGGCGACCTGTCCCCGCGCGTTGGCGAGGCTTTTGCCGCCGCCGATGCCATTTGCTGCGAAGACACGCGTGTGACGTCAAAGCTGCTGATGCACCTGGGTATTTCCAAGCCGCTTGTCCGTTGCGACGAGAATGTGATCGCTAGCCGCGCTGCCGGCCTGGTCGACCGTCTGCTGGTGGGGGAGACCCTCGCCTTTGCCTCGGACGCTGGCATGCCGAGCGTGTCCGATCCCGGCCAGGCGCTGGTCGAGGCGGCGCGTGAGGCCGATGTGCCTGTCGAAGTTATTCCCGGACCCTCTGCTTGCGTCACGGCACTCGTTTCGTCCGGCATTCCCTGCGAGCATTTTTTCTTCGAGGGCTTTTTGGGCCGAAAGCACGGCGACCGTGTGCGCCGTTTGCAGCGCCTTGCCGTGGTGCCCGGCGCGCTCATCTTCTACGAGTCTCCACATCGTATCGTGGCGACGCTCGAGGCCGTGGCGGAGGTCTTTCCCCAGCGTGAGGTCGCCGTCTGCCGCGAACTCACCAAGCTGCACGAGGAGGTCTTGCGCGGGCCCGCTGACCAGCTTGCCGAGGAGCTGCGTGTTCGCGGCGAGGTAAAGGGCGAGATTGCGCTGGTCATCGCGCCGCCGAGCGAGGACGAGGAGGCCGGCATCGTGCCGGTTGGCGCTGCGGTAGCGGATCCCGACGAGGCCCTGCGCGAGGATATCCGCACCGCGCTCGAGGAGGGGGAGCCCGCCTCTGCGGTGGCCAAGCGCCTGTCTCAGAAGTATTCGCGCCGCAAGCGCGATGTCTATGCCATGGTGCTCGATATGCAATAGATGGAGGATATCCAGCCCTTGCGCTAGAATCATCCCCTGTATGCAACGTTTTTCTGGAGGACAAACCCCATGGATCAAAGCAAGCCTTCGTTCTTTATCACGACGCCCATCTACTACGTCAACGCCGATCCGCACCTGGGCACGGCTTATTCCACCATCATCGCCGACGTTCAGGCTCGCTATCGCCGTTCCGCCGGCTATAACGTCAAGTTCCTGACCGGCATGGACGAGCACGGCGAGAAGGTCGCCGAGGCCGCAGCCAAGCATGGCATGACGCCGCAGGAGTGGACCGATAGCCAGGCCCCGCACTTCAAGGAGCTTTGGAGCAAGCTCGAGATTTCCAACGACGACTTCATTCGCACCACCGAGCCGCGCCAGCATCACGCCGTGCAGTATCTGTGGGAGCGCATGAAGGAGTCCGGCTACCTGTATAAGGGCAGCTATGACGGCTGGTACTGCGTGCCCGACGAGACCTACTTTACCGATACGCAGGTCCAGAAGGGCGACGAGGAGTACGGCAGCGTCGGCCAGCATCTATGCCCCGACTGCCACCGTCCGCTTGAGCGCGTGCAGGAGGAGTCCTACTTCTTTAAGCTTTCCGCCTTCCAGGACAAGCTTCTCAAGCTCTATGACGAGCACCCCGACTTTGTCGAGCCTGCGTTCCGCATGAACGAGGTACGTAGCTTTGTCGAGGGCGGCCTTAACGACCTTTCCGTGAGCCGCACGAGCTTTGACTGGGGCATTCAGGTCCCGTTTGACGAGGGTCACGTGACCTACGTGTGGTTCGATGCGCTGCTCAACTATATGACGGCCGTCGGCTACGGTGTCGACACCGACGAGGCGCGTGCCGAGCTGGCCTATCGCTGGCCCGCGCAGTTCCACATCGTGGGTAAGGACATCATCCGCTTCCACTGCGTCATTTGGCCCGCCATGCTCATGGCCATCGGCGAGGCCCTGCCCGAGCACGTCTTTGCCCACGGCTTCCTGACCGTGCGCAATGCCGAGACAGGCAAGGCCGAGAAGATGTCCAAGAGCCGCGGTAACGCCATCGCTCCGCAGGACGTTATCGACATGCTGGGCGTTGAGGGCTATCGCTATTACTTTATGACCGACGTGGTCCCCGGCACCGACGGCGCCATCAGCTTCGATCGCATGGAGCAGGTCTACAACGCCGATCTGGCCAACAGCTGGGGCAACCTCATTTCGCGCTCGCTCAACATGAGCGCAAAGTACTTTGACGGCTGCGCCCCGGCTAAACCGGCGTCTGCCGACGCGTTCGATAACCCGCTGGCAAAGATTGCCGACGGTTTGGTCGAGCGCTACATGGCCAAGATGGACATGCTCGATTACGGCGGAGCCAAGGATGAGGTCATGGAGCTCATCCATGCCGCCAACCACTACATCGAGGACTCCGAGCCCTGGGCGCTTGCCAAGGACGAGGCCAAGGCTGACGAGCTGGCATTTGTGATTTACAACCTGCTCGAGGCCATCCGCATCGCCGCCCACCTGCTGATGCCGCTCATGCCCCAGACTTCTGTCGAGGCTCTGCGCCGCCTGTCCTGTGAGGGCGAGGCCGCGAGCGACGACCTCAAGGGCATTTGCGCTTGGGGCCTGCTTGCTGGTGGTCAGCCCGTCGAGAAGGGCGATCCGCTGTTCCCGCGTCTGGCGTAGAGACCGCGCGAGCGCCATATCGGCAATTTGATGTTTAGCTGTAAGGGCATGGCCGCCACGGTCCATGCCCTTTTGTTTCAAGACGCCGCCATCATGCTAAGGAGGCAACCATGACAACTTCGCCTTTGGCAAACCCCACGGCCACCAGGGAGCTGCTGGAGGAGTTTGGCCTTGCGACCAAGCATCGCCTGGGCCAGAATTTTCTAATCGACAATCATGTGATCGAGCGTATCTGCGAGCTTGCCGAGCTTGCAGGTGACGAGCGCGTACTCGAGGTGGGTCCGGGTTGTGGAACGTTGACACTTGCGTTACTGCAGGAAGCGGCGTGCGTTACGTCCATTGAGGCCGATCCCGAGCTTGAGCCGGTGCTCGATGCCCACGCCGCCGACTATGCCAACTTCCGCTTTATCATGGGCGATGCGCTCAAGTTGGGCCCGGAGCAGATTGAGCAGGCCGCCGGTGGTGAACCCACGGTGTTTGTCGCGAATCTGCCCTATAACGTGGCGGCGACGATCATTCTTCAGTTCTTCCAGACGATGCTCACGCTTAAGCGCGCTGTCGTCATGGTGCAAAAGGAGGTTGCCGATCGCATTGCCGCAGTGCCGGGCAACAAGACCTATGGCGGCTATACGGCAAAGCTCGGCCTGTATGCGCAGGTGACGGGTCGCTTTGAGGTGCCGCCGCGTTGCTTTATGCCGGCGCCGCACGTGGACTCGGCCGTCGTGCGTATCGACCGTGTTGACGGTGTGGTGCCCGAAGAACTCGATCGCGAATTTGTGGCCCGCGTGATTGACGCTGCATTTGCTCAGCGTCGCAAGACCATCCGCAATTCCATGAGCGCCAACGGTTTTGCCAAGGACGTGCTCGATGCCGCCTTTGAGGCTTGCGGTATCGCACCCACCACGCGCGCCGAGACGCTTGATGTTGCCGACTTTGTCCGTCTGGCCCAGGAGCTAATCCATGATGCCTAATGCCGAACGCGTGACGTTTACCAAGAAAAAGAAGACGGTTGCTTGTCCCGTGCCCTTGGCACCGCTTGCTGACACGCATGCGCATCTGCTTTCGTTTTGGGGCAAAGAAGTGCCCGAGACACTCGTGCGCGCCAAAGCCGCGGGCATCGACCTGTTGGTGACGGTCTTCGATCCCATTGCCGATAAGCGCAGCGTGACGGACTATAGCGACTGGCTCGTGCGCGAAATTCTGCCGATGCAGGATATCCCGCAGATCAAGTATCTTGCCGGCGTGCATCCGTATGGCGCGCCGGACTATACCGACGACGTTCACGCACAGGTCGTTGCCGCACTCGATGACCCCTTATGCGCCGGTATTGGCGAAATCGGCCTGGACTACCACATGGACTATGACGACGACATTGCGCCGGCACCCCATAACGTGCAGATTGACTGCATGGCGCGCCAGCTCGAGCTTGCCGTGTGCCATAACGTGCCGGTGGAGCTGCATCTGCGTCACGAGGACACGGACCAGGAGCGTACCTCGCACGTGGACGCCTACAACGTGCTTCGTGAGGTGGGCGTGCCCCAGGCCGGTTGTGTGCTGCACTGCTTTGGCGAGGACCGCGCCACGATGGAGCGCTTTGTGGAGCTGGGCTGCTATATCGCCTATGGTGGTGCGGCCACCTTTAAGCGCAACGACGACGTGCGCGAGGCATTTGCGGCAACCCCACTCGATCGAATTTTGTTCGAGACGGATTGCCCGTATATGGCTCCGGAGCCCATCCGCGGTCTTGAATGCGAGCCCGCAATGATCTCCATTACGGCAAACGCGCTGGTTAACGACCGTGTCGATCGCACAGGTGAGGACCCCGAAACAATCGCGCAAGCCGCTTGGGAAAATGCCTGCAAACTTTTTCAAAAATAGTTCTTGCGTTCGCGGTGGCGCTCCGTTATTCTAATTCCTGCACGCGGGCGTGGCGGAATTGGCAGACGCGTACGGTTCAGGTCCGTATGGGGGCAACCCCATGAAGGTTCAAGTCCTTTCGCCCGCACCATTAAATGAAAGAGCTCCCAGCAATGGGAGCTTTTTTGTTATGGGCCGTTTTTGGCAGATTTGACATATCGATTTCGCGCGGTAGATGCCCCTGTGGTCAAAAAGTGGCAAATATGAGTACTGACATGAAAATAGAGACATTTCATGAAGCCATTTTTGCTCATTTTACGCAACAGATGTACGCTAATTTGGCTCAACCTTGAGACAAAATGAAGTAATTTCGATAGACCTCGGGTTCAACGAGGCGATTTTGACCCAAATACGCTGTTACTAAACTGGTAACAGTACTCATATTTGGCCTTTTTTGACCACGGGTCCTCTTGTTGGTGTCACACAGCTGCTTCGTGCGGGTATCCTAGTCCCAACGTGTGCCTATCAGAGGAGAGACCATGCTGTTTTCCGGTATCATCGCCGCCCTTACCAGCCTTTTGATTCCCATCATCATCCTGTTGCTGCTGCTTCCCAACGCCTGCTATGTCGTCGAGCAGCAACATGCTGTAATCATCGAACGCTTAGGCAAATTCAATCGCATCGTCAACGCGGGCTTCCACATGAAGGTGCCCGTGATCGACCGCAAGGCCGCCACGGTGAGTCTGCGCACCATGAAAAACGGTTTTGGCATCGACGTTAAGACCCAGGACAACGTGACCATCGGCCTTGAGGTCTCGGCTCAGTACCACGTGAGCTATGACATGGGCGCCGGCCCGGCAGATTCGGGCATCTACAAGAGCTACTATATGCTGCAGGAGCCCGTCGACCAGATGCGTGACTTCATCACCGACGCCCTGCGCTCTTCGATTCCCGTCTACACACTCGATGAGGTCTTTGCCAAGAAGGACGACATCGCCAAGGATGTCAACGCTACCGTTTCCGAGCAGATGGCCGCCTACGGCTTCGCCCTCGTGTCGACGCTCATCACCAAAATCGCACTGCCGACCGAGGTTGAGAACTCCATGAACGACATCAACGCTGCCCAGCGCAAGCGCGCTGCGGCACAGGAGCTCGCTGAGGCCGACCGCATCAAGCGCGTCACCGAGGCGACCGCCGAGGCCGAGGCAATGGAAAAGGCGGGCGAGGGCATCGCCAACCAGCGCAAGGCCATCGCGCTGGGCATCAAGGATTCGCTCGAGATCATCCAGGAGACGGGAGTCGGTAACGACGAGGCCAACCAGCTGTTCATGTTTACGCAGTGGTCCGAGATGATGACGGAGTTCGCTCGTACGGGTAAAACCTCGACGGTCGTGCTGCCGAGCGATTTCTCGCAGTCGGCCTCGATGTTCGAGCAGATGCTGACAGCCAGCAAAGTTCAAAACGATTCGAAGGAGTAGAAACGCGTGAAATACACCGTCGTTTGCGTCGGTAAGCTCAAGGAGCGCTTTTGGAAGGATGCCTGCGCTGAGTACACCAAGCGCCTGGGTGCCTATGCCAAGGTTGATATCCGCGAGGTGGCCGATATCGACCCGGCTAAGGCGGGCGGCGTGGATGCCGCGCGCGACAAGGAGGGAGCGGCGATACTTGCAGCCCTGCCGCCTCGAGCGCATGTGATCCTGCTGGCCATTGAGGGCAAAGAGCGCTCGAGCGAGGAGTTTTCGGCGCGGCTCGATGATCTTATGCTGCGTGGTAACAGCGACATCGCCTTTGTGATTGGCGGATCGGACGGCGTGAGCGATGACGTGCGCGCACGAGCCGACGAGATGCTCAGCTTTGGACGCATTACCTTGCCGCATAACTTGGCGCGTGTGGTGCTGCTAGAGCAGATTTACCGTGCCTGCAAGATCAGTCGTGGCGAGCCGTATCACAAATAGGTCGGCAATACGAAACAATGGCGTGGGACAATAACTTTCGTTTTGAAGAGCGTGTCTGAGAGGACTATGAGATATGAAGATTGGGTTTGTCGGTTTTGGCAATATGGCGAGCGCTATGGCCGATGGCTGGATCGCTGCCGGTGTAGCTGTGAGCGACATGTGCGCCTGCGCGGGTCGCTACGACGCACTGGTTGAGCGCTGCGAGGCGCGCGGCATGGTCGCCTGTCACGATGCCGCCGAGGTTGTCGCCGCATCCGATATCGTGGTCGCTGCGGTCAAACCGTACATGATCGAGAAGGTATTCGCCCCGCTCAAGGACATTCTTGCCGACAAGGTCGTTCTGTCGGTTGCCTGGACTTGGGACAGTGCCAAGTGGGAGCAGGTCCTGCCGGGCGTCGCGCACATCTCGACGGTGCCCAACACACCGGTTTCGGTGGGCGAGGGCGTCATCGCCTGCGAGAAGGCTTCCACGCTTAGTGATGAGCAGAGCGCAGTGGTGCTTGATCTGCTTGGTAAGCTCGGTGCGGTGGTCGAGCTCGATACGAGCCTGCTGTTTGTGGGCGGCACGGTGGGTGGTTGCGCTCCGGCATTTGTCGCCATGGCAATCGAGGCCCTGGGCGATGCAGCGGTCAAGCACGGTATCCCGCGTGCCGATGCCTATCGCATTGTGAGCCAGATGGTGCTGGGTACGGCAAAGCTGCAGCTTGCAACTGGCCAGCATCCTGCGGCGATGAAGGATGCCGTATGCTCGCCCGGTGGTGCCACCATCAAGGGCGTCGTTGCGCTCGAGGATGCCGGCATGCGCAGTGCCCTGGTCAAGGCAATCGACGCAACTCTCCAGTAAAACCTGCCATTTAGGGACAGGTTTATTTTGGCAGGTTTTTCCTGCGGTTTTGTCGTATGTGCGAAAAGCGCCCCGCAACCGGATCGTTACCGGTTGCGGGGCGCTTGCGTTTGCCCAGATAAAACCGACCAAAATAAACCTGTCCCTTTTTGGCAGGTTAGTCCCAGAAGCCGTCTTCCTCATCCTCGGACTTGGGTCCGCGGTCGACGTACATCTTATGGGTACGCTTCTCCATTACAAAGGCAAGAATCGCAAATAACAGGATGCCGCCGGCGAAAAGGATGGCAAAACCGGTGCGGGTGCCAAACAAAAAGGAAAAAACTGCGTCCATTGGGTGCCTTCTTGCGTAGTTGAGTTGGGTCGTAAACGCTCATAAGTATATACTTGCCCATACATGTACAAGGTTGCAACCTAAATGGAATGTATATCGCCGGAGGATCTAATGCTTGATATCAAGTTTGTTCGCGAGAACCCCGATGCCATCGATGTCGCCATGGCTAACCGCCAGACGTCTTGGGATCGCGAGAAGTTCTTTGAGCTCGACGACGAGCGTCGTGCCGTCATCACCGAGGTCGAGGAGCTCCAGGCTACGCGCAATGCCGAGTCCAAGAAGATCGGCGCCCTGATGAAGGAGGGCAAGAAGGACGAGGCCGAGGCTGCCAAGGAGTCCGTGCGCGCCGTCAACGAGAAGATTGACGGTCTGGCCGAGCGTCGTACCGCCCTCGAGCAGGAGCAGTACGACTTCATGGCTCACCTGCCCAACATTCCTTGCGAGGCCACGCCGTACGGCAAGGACGAGGACGAGAACATTGAGCGTCGTCGTTGGGGCACCCCGCGCGAGTTCGACTTCGACTTTAAGCCGCACTGGGATCTGGGCACCGATCTGGACATCCTCGACTTCGAGCGTGGCAACAAGCTCTCCGGCAGCCGCTTCACCGTTCTCGGTGGTGCCGGCGCCCGCCTGGAGCGCGCCCTTATCAACTTCTTCCTCGATACGCACACCAGCCGTGGCTTTAAGGAGTGGTGGCCGCCTATCGTCGTCAAGCGTCAGACCATGTTCGGTACGGGCCAGCTGCCCAAGTTCGAGGACGACGCCTATCACGTCTCGGGCGACAACTTCCTGATCCCCACCGCCGAGGTCGTGCTCACCAACCTGCACGCCGGCGAGGTCCTCGACGCCGACACCCTGCCGCGCCGCTACACCGCCTTCACTCCTTGCTTCCGCGAGGAGGCCGGTTCCGCCGGTCGCGACACCCGCGGCATCATCCGTCAGCACGAGTTCGACAAGGTCGAGATGGTCAAGTTCGCTAAGCCGGAGGAGTCCGACGAGGAGCTCGAGAGCATGACCGCCGAGGCCGAGTACCTGCTGCAGCAGCTGGGCCTTCCGTATCGCGTGATTAGCCTGTGCACCGGCGACTTGGGCTTCTCTGCCCGTCAGACCTACGACGTCGAGGTCTGGCTGCCGAGCTACAACGCCTACAAGGAGATCAGCTCCTGCTCCAACTGCGGTGACTTCCAGGCTCGCCGCGCCAACATCAAGTATCGCGACCCCGAGAACTTCAAGGGTTCGCGCTACCTGCACACTCTCAACGGTTCCGGCCTGCCGGCCGGCCGCACCATGGCCGCCATTCTGGAGAACTACCAGAACGCCGACGGCACCATCACGATCCCCGAGGTTCTGCGTCCTTACATGGGCGGTCTCGAGAAGATCGAGCCGGTCGCGTAACTTGGCTGCATAGGGGATATGCAAGGGCGCTCCTTCGGGGGCGCCCTATTTCGTGCGCAGGTCCATACCATGCCGTGCGGACAGCTCAATAGAAAACACACGAACAACTGTTCTGTATACAGCTATCTACCTGCTATGCTTTTGCTAAATAAGAGCGAGAGAAAGGGGACGCGATGGAGCTGTTTGATGATCGGGTGGTTTTATTTGAGAGCGACGAGGGCGGGGAGTACCTGCTTGTAACGTGTGAGCCGTCTGGCATGGGCGGCCTGGTGGTTCGGCAGACGAGTGAGGGTCCGTTGACACAATGGTGCTTTGAGGAGTCGCCGCATGTGGCCGAGACCTTTGTGACGCACGAGGGACTTGTGGCGCTGGAGCATTTCTATGGAGTTGGGACTTCCAACCAGGTCGCGCGCATGCTGAGCATCTCGTTTGCCGATTATGATTGTGCCCAGCGGGTGAGATCGCTCCTGAGGGAACTTGATGCCAAGTTCGACGTGATCGAAAAGCCAATCGATCGTACGGGGAACAGCGGTATATGCGGAGCAGCATGACAAAGCTGCGTTCCACAAAAAAGTTTGAGATTGTGCTTGACTCCAATAAGCTAAAGTGGTTTTATATGTCTTGCGCTGCGGCGTTACCTCAGCTGGATAGAGGGTCTGACTACGAATCAGAACGTCATAGGTTCGAATCCTATACGCCGCACCAATTGAAATCGAAAGCCTCCGGCAACGGGGGCTTTTCTTTTATGCCGCCACCGCATGGATTCGAACCTCGGTCGAGGCGCGAGCGTCTTAATCATCACTTCGTAAAATTTTTCCAAATTGTCGCTTGACCCATCGAGGGGTCACGTGCATAATAATCCGTGCGTTGCGGCGTTACCTCAGCTGGATAGAGGGTCTGACTACGAATCAGAACGTCATAGGTTCGAATCCTATACGCCGCACCAATTGAATTTTAAAGCCTCCGGTAACGGAGGCTTTTCTTATATCGCGATGCGTCGAAGATCGCATCAAGTGGTCAAAATGAGTAAAAATCAAATTCAATAACTTTTTTTGAAAAACGCTTGACCTTTATTCAGTCCATGTGCATAATAATTAACAAGTCGCGGCGTTACCTCAGCTGGATAGAGGGTCTGACTACGAATCAGAACGTCATAGGTTCGAATCCTATACGCCGCACCATTTGAGATTAAAGCTCCCGGTAACGGGGGCTTTTCTTTTGCGCCGGCTTGAGTGCTTTCGTCCAAAGGGACGATTTCCTGTCGACTCGTGTAAGATTCCGAGTAGATGTCGCGACTTATTCGCGACCACTCCTTCTTCAAGCGACCGATCAGGGTGATACTTCGTGGCAGAGCGTCCGACATACAAGCTCAGGTTTCTCGATCCCAAAAAGCGCTTTCCGGCGATGCCCGAGCAGCCTGCGGGACGCTCATATGGCGTGGTCTGGAAACTCTTTGGCGAGGATCAGCATGAATCTTGCTATGTCGTCGAATTCGTTGGCAAAAGTCATGTGTCGCTTTTGGGCTACGTAAGCGTTTCGGGCGAGGTGTACAAGGTGGACCGCCCCGTTAGCGAGACTCCGCTGCCCAACGATCCCGACATGGAACTGGTCCTTGACGAGTCCGATTCCAGCGTCGGTGAGATTGCGGTCAGGGGCACCGATGGGACGATGCACTCCCGGGCGCGAGTCATCGGCTCTCCCGAAGGCCCCATGCGCGAACAATCCGATCGCGAGACGTGGAATTCGACGCGCAGCCTTCGCTACGGCGAGTTCATGGCCTCGATGTTCTTGCGTTACGTGATATTCGCCGATTCTGAAAACGCTGTCTCAGGCACGGCAGACGGTGACGGCCTCGACGAGGGCATGAAAAATGCCGTCGACAAGATCAAACTTGTAAAACTCCCTGAGCCGGTTGAGGTGCTGCTGGGTTTTGATTCCACACCGCTGCCCGATGCAATCGAAACATTGCTCTACCGCATTGACCATACAGATAATCCAAGTGGCATTGAGCGCTATGCCGCCGCTTTGATGGGCGAAGTTGATCTGCCTCGCCTGCGCACCATCGCGGCCAAAACCGAAATGAGCCTGGCGCGCATCGATCGCTCGAGACTCTTCTATCTCAATTTTGACCGGAGCCTGCTGGACCAGGACGAGATCGATGCCCTGCTTGCCATCGAGTGCCGCCTGAACCGCCTATCGGGCATCCTTGAGCGTATTGGGGCAGGGTTGGGCCCCGTTGCCTCGTCGCCAAGCTTTGAGGGCTGCTCGCTCTTTGACCTATGGCATATCAGCAAGACGACAGACGACGTTCCTCGCCTGCTCGAAACGCTGTCGAATGACAACCCGTGGGCCAAGCCGGGGACGGTTGCGTGCCAGCCGGGTGGCGAGTGGGACGTTCGCACCCGTTTTGCACGTATCGTAGAGGCGCTCAACGTGGTCACGCGGCTCGACTACACCTATCGAGCGAACGTCGCCGAGGGCATCATGTTGGTGCGATTTGGCCGCACGGTTGTCGATGCTATGCCGCAGCGCGAATACGATGCTCAAGATGACGCCTGGCGCGAGGTGGATGAGCCTAAGCGCGCAGCATGGGCCACTGAGCACGATGCGCGTATTGTGCTTACACTCGCGGCGGCTTGCTTTGCTTCGGGCGCTCGCATCACGCGCTGCTATGTGCAGATTGCTGCTCCCGACAGTGAGCAGGGCGAGCGCGTTGTCACAACGTATTTCTTTGGGCGCGCGGCCTATCTGGCCGATTGCGTGTCTGTCGCCAAGGATCTTGAGAGCATGGACATGGACGATATGCCGTGCAAGTGTGTGCTTGAGGCGTATGAGTCAACCGCTCCGGAGACGATTGAGCCTGCGGAGGTTCATACTCGTCCGCGTGATGACCATCGCACGCTGCCGCCGGCGCTGCGCGATCTGCTACTTGCCGATACGGCTGACGAGTTGGAGGTCATGGAAGAGGACGACGACCCATACGTGGCCCGTGTTGTTGAATTGCGCGAGCAGGCAAAAGTCGACCGTACAGGTGCTTTTGAAGGCTTTTCTCGTCTTGTCGAGGAGTTGGAGGCTAAGTGCGCCGTCGCCGAGCTTTTGGCGACAGGTCCGGTTCAAACGCAGTTTTGCGATAACCAGCTGGTGCGCATGGTGCTACCGGTGTTGGAAGAAGACCGCTCTGTGCGAATCCTTCGTGCGCCCGATGCGCTGTACTTTGCCCAGCACGAGATCTGCAGCTTTTACGCCGACCAAGAGGACTTTGAACGATCGCTGCCCGAGGTGCGCCATCTTTACGATCTGGCGCGCTCGTCCATGCAATCGCACTTTGCGCTCATCAACGTGCTTGCGCGTCTGGAGCGCTTTGACGAGATTATCGAGGTGGCGCGCCACGGCCTACGTATTGCCAGCGATCGTTCTGCAATCGGCTACCTATTCTATCGCTTGGCGTTTGCCTATTGGAATTGCGATCAGCTCGACCTGGCGCTGGCTTGTTACCGTCTGGTGCCGCGCGGCGAGGAGTCGGGCAGCAGCGCGCTGGAAGAAATGCAAGGCCTTATGAACGAGATGGGTGTCAGCGAGCCTCCGACGTTCGAGGAAGCGGTCGAGACCATCCGCAAGGCTGGACTCGAGCTGCCGCCAGTGTCCGCCGTGACGAATCAGCTGGCAGATGCCGCTGTTCAACTGGTCGACAACGGCTTCTTTTTCCTGGCACGCGGTTGCATCTTCCAAATGTGGCGCACCATGGGCAACGACGAGCTCGGCTCCCTCAACCGTTCGCTGGGGTAGGCGAAGCTTCCAAGGAGGAAAGGATGCTAGGCAATTAGAAAATTTCCTCTTGCCCATCCTTGGCTGTTTGGTTACTATAGAACGGCTGTTACGGAGAGCTGACCGAGAGGCCGAAGGTGCTCGCCTGCTAAGCGAGTATGCCCCAAAAGGGCATCTGGGGTTCGAATCCCCAGCTCTCCGCCAGTACGAATCTGAAGAAGGGTCCCATTTGGGGCCCTTTTTTAGTTGAACCACGTTAGCTGGGGATTCGAACCCTCAAAAATGAGGCGCCCCGTTGGACGCCTCATTTGGTTCGATGTGATATCGCTCCGGCCCTACACCTCGGGTGCCTTGGCGACGGTCTCGCTCTCTGCCGCAAGTGGGCGGTTGTCGATGCGGCGGCCCAGGCGGTCGAGCTTCACGAGTATCCATTCAATGGGATTCGGCCCTGCGCCTTCCTCGTCGGCGACCAGGTCCATGACGGCGATCTTGGTGCCGTCCTGCTTGAGCGTAACACTGCCCACCTTGTCGCCCACATGCACCGTGCCCGAAAGATCGTCGTAGCTAACCTTTTCGGTCACCTCGCCGGCAAGGGAAAACACGGTCGCTTGCGCCGTAGGATCGGCGAGCGTGGCGTCGATCGTCTTATCCGTCCAGTCGGTTTGACCAATGCGCGCCATAAGCGGGTTGCCGTTGGCGGTCTTTTCCTGCGTGTTGGCGATTGCGACCGTCACCTTGTGACCGTAGTACCAATTGGCAAGGGTTGCGGTATCGGTAAAGCGCTGGTCGGTGGTGGTGGAGTTCAAAACGACGGTGTAGATCTCGTCGCCATCGCGGTTGTAGGCACCCGTAAAACAATAGCCTGCATCGTCGGTGGTGCCGGTCTTGCCACCGATGTTGCCATCTTGGCCCAGCAAATAGTTATGCGTGTCCATGGAATGCGAATGGTCGGTGCCGTCGGCGCCCGTGACCTCGATCCAGGAATCCTCGCTCGCTACGACCTCGCGGATCGTGTCGTTTTTCATGGCCTCCTGCATCATCAGCGCTACGTCGTGTGCGGTTGAGTGCATATCGCCAGCCCACTCATCAAAGTCCAGACCATGCGGGTTTTCAAAAAGCGTACCGGTGCAGCCGAGCTTCTTAGCGCGCTCGTTCATGGCCTTCACAAATGTGGCCTCGGCGTCTTTGGTCTTAGGGTCGATCTTCTTGCCCACATATTCGGCGAGCACGATGGCGGCGTCGTTGCCCGAGGGAATCATCAGGCCGCGCAGTGCCTGCTCCACGGTAAGCTCGTCGCCTTCGAGTAAGCCGGCGGTCGAATTACCCACGGTGGCTGCGGCGTTGCTCACCGTGACCTTCTCGTCCATCTTGCAATTCTCGACGGTTAGGATTGCGGTCATGACCTTGGTGATCGAGGCAATCTTGACCTGCTCATCGGCGCCGCGGGCATAGTAGACGGTGCCGTCTTTGCCCATGACGAGGGCATTGGTCGCATCGATATCGGGCAGGTTTTCGGCCGTGATGCCGCGCGCATCGGCGGTTTTGCCACAAACATTGTCGGTCGTGAGCACTTGGGCGCCGGCGACGGTGGGCGCGCCAGCGGCAAGGGCGATAGCGCAGACAAAGCCGGCGGCAAGCTGGGCTGAGCGCTTTGCAAAAGAGGTGAGGGTCTTCACGGATTTCGCTTTCGACGGGATGGTCTCTTCTGAAACTAGAGTATATCGTTTGCCGGCGTCGGCGATCATCGCGTGCGCGCGTGGCCCACATCCGCACCCGAACGGGCACAAGGGTGCTTAAGGCCGACTTAATCACCCACGCTTGTTGTGTGTGGCGTGCGTCGCCTCGGGCATAATGGAGCGCGAGAGGAGCACGCATGAACGAGCGCATTTTGGTAGTTGATGACGAGAAGGCCATCGCCGACTTGGTTGGCATCTACCTTACAAAAGAGGGCTTTGATGTCCAGATTGCCTATAGCGGGGCCGATGCTGCCAAGGCGATTTTGGAGCAGGAGTTTGATTTGGCGCTGCTGGATGTCATGCTGCCCGATATCGATGGGTTTGAGCTGCTGCGTACGATCCGTTCCAGCCATACCTATCCCGTGATCATGCTGACGGCGCGCGATGCCCAGCAAGACAAGATCGGGGGCCTTTCGCTTGGCGCGGACGATTACGTGGTTAAGCCGTTCCGTCCGCTGGAGCTCATCGCGCGTGTGCACGCTCAGCTTCGCCGCTACACCAGCTACGGTAGCCGTGCACAGGCGGCCGAATCGCCGACCATTCAGCTCGACGGCTTGGAGATCAACCGCGACGCTCGTTCCGTGACGGTGGACGGTGCACCGGTACGCCTCACACCCACCGAGTATTCAATCTTGCTGTATCTGGTCGAGCATCGCGGCAGCGTGGTGGCCGTGGAGGACCTGTTCCGCGCGGTGTGGAACGAGGACTTTATGCCCGGCTCCAACAATACGGTGATGGTGCACATTCGCCACTTGCGCGAAAAGATCGGCGACGACGCACAAAAGCCGCGCTTTATCAAAAACGTCTGGGGCGTCGGCTACATCATCGAATAACGCTTTTCGCTTGTGAGGATCTTGATATGACAAAAGACGATAGACAAGCGTTCGAGGTGCCCGATCGACTCTTTGAATACGTGAGGTCGGTCGTCGACAATCGCGCGCTTGCGACGGTGCTGCTCTTTTTGCTGAGCCTGCTGCTGATTGGCATCGACAACATCGTCGGAATCTTGGCGGTGCTGCTTGTCGGCTTTTTGCTGATCGATCGATTTGAGATCGTGTGCCGCTGCGTGGTGATTGGCGGCGCCGCGTGGGCCATGACGTTGGCGATTGGCGCCATGGCGCTCGGCGGCATCGAAGGGCCGGTGTTGTTCGATGCCGGCTTTGTATTCAACATGCTTGGCTTTGTGCTGGCGCTTGCCGTGTGTGTGCTGTTCTTGTGCGGTCGCGCCCTGTACTACCAGGGCTACGAACAGGGCGAGCAGCATGCCGACCGCGTGCTCGCGGCTCGTATCCAGGACCGCCTGATCGATCACCCCGACACCTGGGACAACATCGACGGCGACTTCTTGGAGGTCGAGGGCGCCCTTAACCGCGTGCGTGACCGTGAGCGCAAGGTGCAGCAAGCTCTGCGTGACGAGTCGCATCGCAAGGACGATCTGGTCACGTACTTGGCACATGACCTACGCACCCCGCTTGCCAGTGTGGTGGGCTATCTTTCGCTGCTGCAAGAGGCTCCTGAGCTGCCGGTTGAGCAACGTGCGCACTTTACGGGCGTGGCTCTCGACAAGGCGCACCGGCTCGATGTGCTCATCGAAGAGTTCTTCGATATCACGCGCTTTGACTTCCACGATATCGTGCTCACGCGCGGCTATGTTGATCTGGGGTTGCTGCTGGCTCAGGTGGCTGACGAGTTCTATCCCATCCTCAACGAGCAGCATAAGGAAGCCCAAGTTGATATTCGCGAGGACCTGACGGTGCTCGTGGATGGCGACAAGATGGCCCGCGTGTTCAACAACATCATGAAAAACGCCGTCGCCTATAGCTATGAGGGCTCGACTATCACGATTGAGGCCAGGCGCCAAGACGACGGCGGCGTGCGCGTGCGCTTTATTAATCAGGGCGATCCCATCCCTGCGGCTAAGCTCAAGGTGATCTTTGAGAAGTTCTATCGCCTGGATGCGGCGCGTGCGACCAATCGCGGTGGTGCCGGTTTGGGCCTTGCTATTGCCAAGGAGATCATCACGGCACACGGCGGTACCGTTGCATGTGAATCGACGCCCGAACACACGATATTCACCATAGAGCTGCCCGCCGCATAGCCAGCGTGCCCTTACAAACACTTGACAATGTGCTCACGTGCGTATGAGCCACGATTCCTACTATCGATACTGCTGAATTGATATCGATATGGAGGTATGCGGTATGACGGCTGCTGCGGCGATGGAGCCTACAGAGCTTGAGAAGCTCATGGAGGCGCAGGCTGAGGCCGCGCACGAGTGCGAGGTTGGGGATGCGACTCGCCCCACGGCAGAGGATCTTGCCGCCTCGCCGACGCGCATCGATGTCGAGGGCCTCGACCTGTTCTATGGCGACCATCATGCGCTCAAGGACGTGAATATCAAGATCCGCGACAAGCAGATCACCTCGTTCATCGGGCCTTCGGGCTGCGGAAAGTCAACGTTGCTGCGCTGCTTTAACCGCATGAACGACGGCATCAAGGATTGCCGCATCGAGGGCAAGATTGCGCTCGATGGTCAAGATATCCTGGGCGACTACGACATCTGCCGCCTTCGCCAGCGCGTGGGCATGGTGTTCCAGCGCCCCAACCCGTTTCCCATGAGCATCTATGACAACGTCGCCTACGGTCCGCGTGGTATGGGTGTGCGCGATCGCGCCGTGCTCGATGAGCTGGTCGAGGACTCCCTGCGTCGCGCTGCCCTGTGGGACGAGGTCAAGGACAAGCTCAAGGAGTCGGGCCTGGGTCTTTCGGGTGGACAGCAGCAGCGCCTGTGCATCGCCCGCGCACTTGCCGTGCAGCCCGACATTCTGCTGATGGACGAGCCGACCTCGGCGCTCGACCCCGTGTCGACGCTCGTGGTGGAGCAGCTGGCCTGCGAGCTCAAAGAGACCTGTACGCTCGTGGTCGTTACGCACAATATGCAGCAGGCGGCGCGTATCTCCGACTCGGTCGCGTTTTTCTTGCTGGGTGAGTTGGTGGAGCACGCGCCCACCGCGCAGCTCTTTAAAAATCCGACCGATCCGCGCACGGCGGATTATTTGACGGGACGTTTTGGCTGATACCATCTAGTAAAGGTACCTTTAGGGTTAAGATGCGGTCATGCCGGCCGCAAAGGGGTTCAACATGATCTATTACGTCGAGGACGATGACAACATCAGGGATTTGACGGTCTATGCGCTGCGCAAGCAGGGAATCGAGGCCGAGGGCTTTTCGTGCGACGGCGAGTTTAAGGCCGCCGTGGCGCGACGGGTACCCGATGCTGTCCTGCTCGACATCATGCTGCCCGATACCGATGGTTTGGCGATTATGCGTCGCCTGCGCGCCGACCGCCTGACGGCGACGGTGCCCATCATGATGCTTACTGCCAAGGACACCGAGCTCGACAAGGTGATGGCGCTCGATGGCGGTGCCGACGATTACCTGACTAAACCCTTCTCGCTCATGGAGCTCGCCAGCCGCTGCCGCGCACTGCTGCGTCGCGGCGGCATGGTCAAGCAGGCGAGCGATGTGCTCAGCGTGGGCGACATCGTGCTCTCGCCCAGCCATCGCGAGGTGACCGTTGCCGGCGAGCCGCTTAAGCTCACCCTGCGCGAGTTCGACCTGCTCGAGTACCTCATGCGCAAGCCCGGCGTGGTCTTTACCCGCGAGTCGTTGCTGCAGAGCGTGTGGGGCTGGGACTTCGACGGCGGTTCGCGCACCGTTGACGTGCACGTGCAGACGCTTCGCCAAAAACTGGGCGAGCATGCCGGCGCCATCGAGACCGTGCGCGGCGTGGGCTACCGCTTGGCCGAGCCTTCTGCCGGTGATGGTGCCGAAGGTGACGACACCGCGGCCACCGCATCGGAGGAGTAACCCGTGGTCTTCGCCCCCCAGGGAAAACATACGCTGTCGCACCGCGTTTTTGTGACGATCTTTGTCTGCGCCATGGCGGTTATCGTGGCGTTTACGGTGCTGGGTGCGTTCTTTGTGCAAAACACCTTGGCGGATGCCACGAGTGCCAATCTGGCGCAGGAAACCGAGCTCATTGCTGCCGCCCTCGACGAGCAGCAGGAGCCCATCCCGTTCTTGCGTAGCCTCGATCGCGAGGACTTGCGCATCACGCTGATTAACAAGGATGGATCGGTTGCCTACGACAACGAGGCGTCGCCTTCCACACTGCCCAACCATGGCGATCGCCCCGAGGTCATCGAGGCCTTTGAGAGTGGTTCGGGTTCTGCGGAGCGCGCAAGCTCTACGCTCGACGAGATTATGCTGTATCGCGCCGTCGCCCTTGATAACGGCCAGGTTGTCCGCTTGGCGCAGGCCCAGCCTGGCGTTGCGGCGATTTTGCTGTCGATGGTGGCGCCGATGCTGCTTATCGCAGCAGCGGGTGCGGTGCTCTCGTTTTTTATGGCGCGCCGCGAGTCCCGTGCCATCATCGCGCCGTTGCAAGAGGTGGATTTAGACCACCCACGCCGTAGCTATGAGCACGCCTATGCCGAGATGGTCCCCATGCTTGAGCGTATCGAGTCGCAGCGCCAGGAGCTCAAGCGCCAAATGGCGGTGCTAGCGGACAACGACCGTATGCGCCGCGAGTTCACGGCGAATATCACTCATGAGCTCAAGACGCCGCTTACGGCGATTTCGGGCTATGCCGAGCTCATCGCAAACGGCATGGTCGAGGGCGAGGACGACCTGCGAAACTTTGGCGGTCGCATCTATCGTGAGGCGGGTCGCTTGGCAGCGCTTGTCAACGACATCCTTACGCTGTCTAACTTGGACGAGGCCGAGCGTGCAACTGAGGGCGAGGCGGTACCCATTGGGTCCACGGAGCCTATTGAGCTCTCGCGTGCCATCTACGCGGTTGAGCAGCGTCTTGAACAGGTCGCCCGTCAGGCGAATGTGACGATAAGTCATGAGACCAAGCCTGTGGTCATCGAAGGCGTGTCGCGCTTGATTGACGAGCTCATCTATAATCTGGCAAGCAACGCCATCCGCTACAATCGACCCGGCGGTACGGTTACGCTGCAGTGCGGCACCAACGACGAAGGCTATCCGTTCCTTGCGGTCGCCGACACGGGAATCGGTATCGCGCCTGAAGAACAGGGCAAGGTATTTGAGCGGTTCTATCGCGTGGACAAGAGTAGGTCCAAGGCGCGCGGCGGAACCGGTCTGGGGCTTGCAATTGTCAAGCATGCGGCCCTGTATCATCACGCCACGCTCGATTTGTCGAGCGAGTTGGGCGTGGGAACCACCATTACGGTGACGTTTCCCATACGGCAGGACGAGCCATTCGCATAGCGATACAACATAGATATTGATGCAGACGCCGCATTTGACTTTCGGGTGCGGCGTTGTTGTACAATTTTACGATTGCTTCCGTCATTTTTACAGGAGAGCCTGTTTCTTATGTATAGAGTTTGGTCTCGGTAAAAAGATGCGATAACATACGGACAGTTTTGTCAATCCGAACTGGGGAAATGAAAGGCAAGCTGCATGACCCTTCTCGAACTGTTCCAGCTGCTGAAGAAGCACCTTCAGCTGGTCATCACCCTTCCGGTGGTCTGCGCGATCGCCATGGGCATCGTGTCCTTCGTTGCGATGGACAACACCTATACCGCGACGACGAGCATGTACATTCTCGCCAAGACCGACGATAGCGGTCAGATGAGCTACAACGATCTCTCGGCGAGTCAGATGCTTTCCAACGATATCGCCACGCTGCTGGATAGTGATAGCGTTAAGAGCGGCGCAGCCAATGAACTGGGCCTCACCGATCTGGATGACTACAAGGTGTCTGTTTCCTCCGAGACCACCACGCGTGTCATTACGCTTTCGGTTACCGGCACCGATGCCAAGGAGACGGCTAAGGTCGCAAAGGCCATGGCCAGCTCGGTGAGTACGGTCGCTCAGAACGTCGGCGCTGCCCAGAGCATCAACGTTATCGACGAGGCTAAGACCCCCGAAGCCCCCAGCGGTCCCAAGCGTATGCTGTACGTTGCTGTCGCGTTCCTCGCGGGCATCTTTATCGCAGTTGCCTATGTCGTTTTGGCAGACATGCTCAACACCCGCATCCGCGGTGCCGAAGAGGCAGAAGAGCTCCTGGGCATTCCCGTTGTTGGCCGAATTCCGGCTATGAAAGGTGGTAAATAGGCATGGCTAAGGCAAAGAACACCGATAAACTCGTTGTACAGAATGCCGCCAAGACCCTTCTGGCCAACATCCGCTTTGCGAGCGTGGACGACCCCATTCGCACCATCACCGTTACCTCCTCGATTCCCAACGAGGGCAAGTCTACGGTTTCCATTAACCTTGCTCAGGCAATCGCCACGAGCGGCAAGTCCGTGCTTCTGGTCGAGGCCGATATGCGCCGCAGGTCCCTTTCCGATATGCTCGGCGTTCGTTCGCGCGGCGGACTCTATGCGGTCCTTTCCGAGCAGATCTCCATTGACCAGGCAATTGTCGAGACGGGTCAGAAGAACTTCTACTTCCTCGATGCCGAGCCGCATATTCCCAATCCTGCCGACATCATCGTCTCTCACCGCTTTGCCAAGCTGGTAAAGGCGCTGTCCGCCAAGTTCCAGTACGTCATCTTTGATGCTCCCCCGGTCGGCACCTTCATCGATGCTGCCGAGATTGCCAGCCTGACCGACGGTACGCTGTTCGTGGTGCGCGAGGACTTCACCAAGCGCGAGGAGGCGCTCAACGCCATCGGTCAGCTTAAGAAGTCCGAGAAGGTCAAGCTCATCGGTACCGTTATGAACTACTGCGAGACCGAGACCAGCGAGTACTACTACTCCTACTACACCAAGGACGGTAAGAAGGTGAAGAAGGGCTCCGACGATCAGGGCACTTCCAAAAAGGGCATCTTCACCAACCGAGCAAACGTTTAGTTGATTAAGGCTGACCTATGCGTGACATTCATTGCCATATCTTGCCGGGTGTAGACGACGGCGCCGCCGATCTCGATGAGAGCTTGGCGATGCTCGAGGCTGCCAAGCGGGCCGGTGTAACCAGAATCGTTTGCACACCGCACTGTCGTGATCCCTATTTTGATTACGACAAGATGTGGGATGCCTTTGAGCTGCTGCGCGATAACGCTGACGGTTTTCCGCTCCAGATGGGCTTCGAGGTCAACCATCGAAAGCTCGTTGAGCTTGGTATCGATGCCGCGGAGCACTTGCATTTCGATGGAACCAATGAGTTCCTGCTTGAGCTTTCGACGCATGCCGATGCGTATGCGTTTAGAGAGTACGAGAACACGATTTACGATTTGCAGTGCCGTGGCTACCAGGTGATCATCGCTCATCCTGAGCGCTATCGTGCGGTTCAAAAGGATGTAAGCGTGGCGGAGCGCCTGGTCGATATGGGCTGCAAGCTGCAGGCTTCGGCGGACTTTATTGCCGGCGGTCGCTTTGGTCGCGAGAAAAAGCCGGCACAGCGCCTGTTCGATCAGAACCTGTACAGCTTCATCGCGAGCGATGCCCATAACGTGGGTCATTACGACTGCCTGGCGAAGGCTCGCGCGAAGTTTAGCGTGCGCGGAGCTCATTTTCGCTAAAATCTGTCCCTAACGTTCGCATTGAATGAAAGGGCAGCATGGATATCCAACTTAAGACGGGATGCTTTGATGACGCGGCGTTGGTGCGCCGCGTCGTTTTTATGGACGAGCAGGGCTACGAGAATGAGTTCGACGCTATCGACGAGGATCCGAACTGCATTCATGTGACGCTCTATGTAGACGGCGAGCTTGCCGGTTGCTCGCGCGTGTTTCCCGAAGAGCTTGAGCGCGTGGCTGACGCAGAGGCTCCGGTGTCGCCGGCGTGCGACTTGGACGAAGGCGTCGCGGCGGGGGAGACCTACATTATGGGGCGCGTGGCCGTGCTGCCGAGCATGCGCCGTCGCGGTTTGGCGAGCAAGATTGTCGAGGCCAGTGATACGCGCGCGCGTGATGCCGGCGCCAAGCTCATTAAGCTGCATGCTCAGGAATACGTGCTGCCGCTCTATGCCAAGGCGGGCTACACGCAGATTGCCCCGGTGGACTACGAAGACGAGGGCCAGCCCCATGCTTGGATGGCCAAGCGCGTAGATGGCAGATAGGGACGTTCCTTTCCTGCCGGTAGTTTGGGACACTCCTTGGCAATTGGCGCATCAGAGCGCTTGGACATACAGTTTTTCGATTCCGTATGTATATATGCGCGCTAATGGGTTATAAAATCTAAGTCTGAACATAGCAGGTCTGCGATGCGGCTCGGGCGACCGGACCGTTTTTGCGGGCGGGGGTAGCGCGAAAGGACTGCACATGCGTCAATTTAAGACCGAGAGCAAAAAACTGCTCGACCTCATGATCAACTCCATCTACACCAATAAGGAAATCTTCCTGCGCGAGCTTATCTCTAACGCGAGCGACGCCGTCGACAAGCTCAACTTTAAGAGCCTGCAGGACCCGAGCGTCAAGATCGACCAGGGCGACCTGGCCATTCGCGTCTCCTTTGATAAAGACGCCCGCACCATTACCATCTCGGATAACGGCATTGGCATGACCGCCGAGGAGCTGGAGCGCAATCTGGGCACCATCGCCCATTCCGGCTCCGAGGAGTTTAAGACCGAGAACGCCGAGCAGCAGGGCTCCGATGTCGACATCATCGGTCAGTTTGGCGTGGGCTTCTACTCGGCTTTTATGGTCGCCAGCCATGTGAAGGTCGTCAGCCGCGCCTATGGCGAGGATGTCGCCCATGTGTGGGAATCCGACGGTCTTGAGGGCTACACCATCGAGGACGGCGAGCGCGCCGAGCACGGTACCGATGTCATCCTGACGCTGCGCGAGAACGAGAAGCTCGATGCCGACGGCGAGGCCGAGACCTACGATCGCTTCCTGACCGAGTGGGGTCTCAAGAGCCTGATTCAGCAGTACAGTAACTATGTACGCTACCCGATCCAGATGATGGTGTCCAAGAGCCGCCAGAAACCCAAGCCCGAGGACGCCGGCGACGATTACAAGCCCGAGTACGAGGACTACCAGGAGCTCGAGACCGTCAATTCCATGACACCGATCTGGAAGAAGCGCAGCTCCGATGTCGAGCAGAAGGACTACGACGAGTTCTACAAGTCCACGTTCCACGACTTTGACGATCCTGCGCGCACCATCAGCTTCCACGCCGAGGGCACGCTCGAGTATGACGCCCTGCTGTTTGTGCCGGGACGCGCGCCGTTCGATCTGTACAGCAAGGACTACGAGAAGGGTCTGGCGCTCTACAGCTCCAACGTCCTGATCATGGAGAAGTGCGACGACCTGCTGCCCGACTACTACAACTTTGTCCGCGGCGTCGTGGATTCCGCCGACGTGTCGCTCAACATCTCGCGCGAGACGCTGCAGCAGAACCGTCAGCTCAAGGCCATCGCCAAGCGTGTGGAAAAGAAGATTACCGCCGACCTTGAGGATATGCGTGACAACGACCGCGAGGCCTACGAGAAGTTCTTTGAGAACTTTGGCCGCGGTCTTAAGTACGGCATCTACTCGAGCTATGGCATGAAGGCCGATGAGCTCGCCGACCTGTTGCTGTTCTGGTCTGCCAAGGAACAGAAGATGATTACCCTGGCCGAGTATGCCAAGGGCATGCCTGAGGATCAGAAGGCCATCTACTACGCCGCCGGCGACTCGCGTGAGCGCTTGGCCAAGATGCCCGTGGTAAAGGGCGTGCTCGACCGCGGCTATGACGTGCTGCTGCTGACGCAGGATGTGGATGAGTTCACGTTCCAGGCTATGCGTGAGTACGTTGCCGCCGATATGCCCAAGATCTACGAGGACGATGCCGCCCGCGAGACTGCCGAGAAGGCCGTGGCCGATGGTGCCGAGCCCGAGGTTGAGGATCGTCACCTGGAGCTCAAGAACGTCGCAACCGGTGATCTTGACCTGGCGACCGAGGACGAGAAAAAGGAGGCCGAGGACGCCACCAAGGAGAACGAGGACCTCTTTAACGCCATGAAGGAGGCACTCGGCGACAAGGTCGAGAAGGTTGCCGTCTCTGCGCGCCTGACCGATGCTCCCGCTTGCATCACCACCGAGGGCCCGCTTTCGCTCGAGATGGAGAAGGTGCTCCAGAAGGGTCCCGAGGGCGCGCCCGACGGTATGCCCAAGAGCCAGCGCGTGCTCGAGCTCAACGCCAAGCACCCGGTCTTTTCCAAGCTCGTCGCCGCTCAGAAGGCGGGCGACGCCGACAAGATCAAGCAGTACTCCGGTTTGCTCTATGACCAGGCCCTGCTGGTCGAGGGCATCCTCCCCGAGGATCCCGTAGCCTTCGCGGCGGCTGTTTGCAACTTGATGTAGTTCGGGGATACGGCACCGTAACTAGATTAGAACGAGAGTGGATAATCTCCCACTTTTGGCTCGAATGCGGGCTTGAAGTGAGAGATTTTCCACTCTCGTTTCCTTTTGAATGATCCCTCCGTCCCCAAGGGATCATTTATTTGTGCGGGTTGTGGTTTTGTGACCTGCTGAAATTTAGGATACTGTACATCTGTACGTTAACTCATCTTCGTAGTATATTGCTACCCGCAAAACTCAACACCATTGTGCTTTGAGACGTTAAAGCGCCTACTACAATGGTTGTCGATAGTACGATTCGATTTAACGACAGGATGGATGGTCCAAGCGTGAGTCTCGGCAGCAAACTATCCAATGCAAAGGTGTCCTTTGCGATATTTAAGCGCGACATTAAGCGACTGCTTGTGAACCCCGTCGCCCTGGTGGTTACCCTAGGCGTGTGCGTTATTCCCTCGCTGTATGCCTGGTATAACATCGTGGCAAACTGGGATCCGTATGGAAACACCCAAGGCATCAAGATTGCTATCGCCAACAACGATCGAGGCACCCAAAACGACTTGGTGGGTGAGCTCAACGCTGGCGACAAAGTGGTCGACCAGCTCAAGGAGAATCATCAGTTGGGCTGGACGTTCGTCGACTCGACGGCCGATGCCAAGGAGGGCGTCGAGAGCGGCGAGTACTATGCCGCTATCGTGATTCCCAAGAACTTCTCGGATAACCTGGTTTCGATGCTCGACGGCAACTACCATCAGCCCAAGCTCACGTACTACGTCAATGAGAAGAAGAGCGCCATTGCGCCCAAGGTTACCGATACCGGTGCAAACACCATCGAGGAGCAGATCAACTCGGAATTTGTCTCTACGGTAGGCAAGACTGTTGCCGGTATCGCCAAGGATGCCGGTGTCGATTTAAAGGACAAGGCAACCCAGACTCAGGACTCGCTGGCAAGTTCGGTGTCCGAGGCGTCCGACACCTTGGGCGAGGTGCGCGATTCGATTGGCGATATGAATGCCGCCATCGATAAGACGAGTGGCGCTATCGCCTCGGCTGATGCGGCACTTGCCGGCTTGCAAGACCAGGCACCGTCGCTGACGCAGGCGATCTCCCAGGGCAACGACCTGCTGAGCGAAGCTCGCACCACGGCGGGCAACTCCATCACCTCGCTCTCCAAGGCGCTCTCGGAAGGCAGCCTTGCGCTCACCAAGACGTCGGCCTCTGCGAACGCTGCCATCGGCAAGCTGACGGGCGCGGTCACATCTACGACCACCCGTATCGACAACTCGCTCGAGTCTCTTCAAGCGACGATCGACCACAATAAGGCCGTTATCGGGCACTTGGAGATTCTCGCCAATGACACGTCGACAGGTTCCGAGGAAATTGACGCGCGCATTGTATCGACCATCGATTTGCTTCGAGAGCAGAATGAAAAGCTTCAGAGCATCAAGGACGGTCTGTCCGCGCAGTCGAGCGCCATGGCGAATGACGCAGCGGCTGTTTCGGGTGCCAGTGACGCTATCAATAACGCAATTCATACCGGTGCGACCAACCTTGGCCAAGCCCAGACGGACTTGGGCCAAAACGCGCTGCCGAAGGCCTCGAGCGCGCTCGACTCTTTTGCTGCCGTTTCGGGCGACCTGACCGGTATCGTCTCGGGTATGACACCTACACTTGCAAATGCGCGCGGCACGTTGGCGCAGCTTAGCGCTACGCTCGGCCAGGCCAAGACCACGCTGTCCCAGACCGATTCCTCGCTTGCCAAGGTCCAGGACAAGCTTGCAACCGCCGCCAATGACATCGCGGCGCTGCAGACCTCCGAGTCCATGGGCGAGCTGGCCGATCTGATGGGCGTCGATGTCAATGACGTGGCAGATTTCATGGCGTCTCCGGTTGAGTTGACGTCCAAGCCAATCTATCCGGTCAAGAGCTTTGGCTCGGGCATCGCTCCCTTCTACACCAATCTGGCGCTTTGGGTGGGCGGCTATGTGCTCATCGCCATTTACAAGCTCGAGGTCGACCGTGAAGGTGTTGGCAGCTTTACGGCGCGCCAGGGCTACTTTGGCCGCTGGTTGCTCATGGTGATCCTGGGCGCGTTGCAGGCCATCATCGTTACGGTAGGCGATCTGGTGATTGGCGTGCAGTGCGTCAGCCCGCTGCTGTTCGTGCTGGGCGGCATCGCCATTTCGTTCACCTACGTCAATATCATCTATGCGCTGTCCACCACGTTTAAGCATATCGGCAAGGCTATCGGCGTCATTCTCGTCATCGTGCAGATCCCGGGTTCGTCGGGCATGTACCCCATCGAGATGATGCCCGGCTTCTTCCAGTGGCTGCACCCGCTGCTGCCCTTTACCTACGGCATCAATCTGCTGCGCGAGACGGTCGGCGGCATGTATTCGTTCAACTACCTGTTTAACCTGTGCATTCTGGGCGTGTTCTTGATCGTGGCGCTCTTTATCGGCCTGCAGCTGCGTCCGCTGCTGCTCAACCTTAACCTGCTCTTTGATAAACAGCTCTCCACGACCGGTATGATGATTTGCGAGTCCAACGACCTGCCGCGCCAGCGCTACTCGCTGCGCACGGCCATGCGCGTCATGCTCGATTCCGATTCGTACCGTCGCGAACTGCTCGATCATGCGGTCGCCTTTGAACATCGCTACCCGTACTACATCAAGGGCGGTTTTGCCGCCGTGGTGGGCGTTCAGGTCCTGCTCTTTGTCCTGTCGACGGTTCTCGATATCGACAATAACGGCAAGATCATCCTGCTTGTCATTTGGATCATCTCGGTTATTGCCATCTGCGGCTGGCTTATCAATATCGAATATATCCGAGCGAGCCTCAATACCCAGATGCGCATCTCGGCGCTTTCGGATGAGGACCTGCGTCGCGAGATGCGCGAACACACGGCCGCCATTCCTGCCGCCCGCCACATGTTTGGCCTCAACGCCAGCGAGCGTGGTGCCAAGGGCGGCGATCAGTCCACGGGCCGCTTGCCGCATATCGGCTCGCACCATAAATCTCAGGGCAGCGACAGCACAGCCACAAATGATGGAGATACCACCGCGCTTGGCAAGCACTCCAAAGGAGGTGAGGCATAAATGAAGAACATCCTGCATCTGTTTAAGCGCGATGTCCAAAACGTGTCTCGCTCCGTGATCGGCTTGGTTGTCGTGATGGGCCTCATTATCGTACCGTGTCTGTACGCGTGGTTTAACATCGCCGGCAGCTGGGATCCGTACGGCAACACCGGCAATCTTAAGATCGCCGTGGTCAACACCGATGAGGGTTACGAGAGCGATTTGATCCCCGTCGAGGTTAACGTGGGCGAAAACGTGACCGCCACCCTACGCGGCAACGAGAGCTTCGATTGGGTTGTGCTCAACAATCGCGAAAAGGCTATCGAGGGCGTTAAGTCGGGCGCGTACTATGCTGCCGTCGTTATCCCCAAAACGTTTAGCGCTGACATGATGACGCTTTTCTCGACCGACGTGAAGCATGCCGATATCGAGTTCTACGAGAATCAGAAGGCCAACGCCATTGCGCAGATCGTGACCGAGAAGGGTTCGAGCGCCGTCCAGAGCCAGGTTAACAAAACTTTTACCGAGACCATTACGACGATCGGTCTTAAGACGGTGTCCAGCCTGCTCGATTACATGAGCACCGACCAGGTGGGTAACTTTATCGCCAACCTGTCCTCGACGCTCGGCGATTCGGTCCAGGACCTGCAGGACGTTCAGGCCAGTGCAACGTCGCTTGCGGGCATTTTGAGTTCTACGTCCGATTCGTTGACGTCGGCGAGCGGTATGCTCCAGCAGACGGGTACGGTCGATGAGTCGACCAAGCAGTTGATGGAGCATGCCAAGAGCGGCATGAGCGATTCCAAAGAAGCGCTGAAGGCCGCCAACGACGCCATCAACGCCGCGATTGACGGAAGCGCGGGCTCGTTCGACAACGTGTCCGCCGAGCTTGCGAAGGCATTCGATGCCGCGAATCAGCATGTCGACCTTACGGTGTCTCAGCTCAACGATGCCGCGGCGGCGCTCAATACACGTGCCGACGATATCGACGCCACGGCCGACCAGCTCCGCGGCTTTGCCGAGCAGGTCAGTGACGAAAAGCTCCAGGAGAGCCTTAAATCTGTGGCAACATCGCTGGGCAGGATCGCGGTGGAGTATCGCAACAACGCCAAGGACCTGACGGCAACTGCTAAGTCCCTTTCTGACAGCATGGCAGAGGTCAACAGCACGCGTGCCGAGGTCGATCAGGCCATCGCCGATGCCAAGGCGGGCATTTCGGGCGCCAAGTCCGACTACGATTCCACGTTCTCGGTTAAGGCCAAGGAGCTCAAGAAGACGGTTTCGGGCATCCTGGACTCGCTCGATGGCATCTCGGGCGATCTGGATAGCGCCGTAGACGGCCTGACCGACGCATCCGGTTCGCTGGCAAAGGGCCTCTCCAAGGCTGCAAAGCTGGTCAACAAGGCTTCCGATCAGCTGGGCGAGGCGTCGGACAAGATCAGCGCGTTTAAGGACGAGCTCGATGGCGCCCTGATGTCGGACGACCTTGCCACGATCAAGACGATGATTGGCAACGACCCCGAGGGTTTGGCCGTGTCGCTTTCCGGCCCCGTCGCGCTCGATCGCAAGCCGGTCTATCCGATTCGTAACTACGGTTCGGCCATGGCACCGTTCTACACGATTCTGTCGCTATGGGTCGGCTCGATCGTGCTGGCGGCCATGATGAAGGTCTCGGTTGACGATGAGCTCATCAACGAGCTCATCCCCGTGCGCCTGCACGAGATCTACCTGGGCCGCTACCTGTTCTTTGGCGGTCTGGCCCTGCTGCAGGCAACGCTCGTGTGCGCGGGCGACATCCTGTTCTTTGGCATCCAGTGCGACGACCCGCTGCAGTTTGTGCTGGCGGGCTGGGTCGCGAGTCTCGTGTTCTCCAATATCGTCTACACGCTCACCGTGTCGTTTGGCGATATCGGCAAGGCGCTCGCCGTCGTGTTGCTGGTCATGCAGGTCGGCGGTTCGGGCGGTACGTTCCCCATCGAGATGACCGGCCCCGTGTTCCAGGCGATCTATCCGTTCCTGCCGTTCACCCACGGCATCAACGCCATGCATGCCGCCATGGCTGGCGCCTACCATATGGAGTACTGGATTGAGCTAGGCATTCTGGCGAGCTATCTGATTCCGTCACTGGCCCTGGGCGTCGTCTTCCGCCGCCCGGTCATCAAAGCCAACGACTGGATCATCGAAAAGCTGGAGTCAACCAAATTAATCTAGTTACGCGGTTTTACCAAACCGCGTAACGGCTCGACGCTGCAAACGCCCCTAAGCGGCAATCTGACGTTCAATTTCAAGGGCGCGACCAGAAGGTCAGCGCCCTTTCATTTCACGTCACCTTGCTCGCTTAGGGTCGTTTTCGCTGACATTGCCGGAGCATCGAGGTTCACTTTGCCGACGCTTTAGTGGGCTGGATTGCGATGCAGCGCTGATTGTTGCTACAGTAGCGGGGCGTACCGGGGGTCCGGTGCGCCCCGTTTTTATTTGACCATGAGGCGGCACGCAGCCATACGCGTGCGGACACCACGCCCAGATTGAGTGTGAGGATGTTCCATGGCCCAATACGCTGCCAACGAAATCGAAAACATGCCCGATAGCCCTGTCGCACGGGAGGACCTGGGCGCCGGCGGCACCTCCCGCGGCGCCGGCGCGCGTTCCCCGTTCTTCTGGAAGGTCTTGCTGCTATCGGTGGCGGTCATCTGGGGCTATTCCTTTACCACCATGAAAGATGCGCTCGACACCATTCCGGTGTTCGAACTGCTCTATATTCGTTTTCTTCCGGCTTCGCTGGTTATGTTCGCCATCTTCCACAAACGCATCATCGCGCACTTTAATGCCCGCAACCTTATCGTCGGACTTGGTATGGGCGCACTTATGTGGGGCGCGTACGGTTTGCAGACGATCGGCCTGGCACAGACCACGGCAGGCAAGAGTGCATTTTTGACGGGCACGTACTGCATCTTGGTTCCGTTTGCGAGCTACGTCCTAAGCGGCGAAAAGCTTACCCGTTACAACTTGGGCGCCGCGTTGCTGTGCCTGGCGGGCATTGGTCTGGTGGCGCTCGATAGCGTCGAGTTCAATGTCGGCGATGTCATCACACTGGGCGGTGCGGTCTTCTTTGCCATCCAGATGGCGGTGACCGCCAAGTATGGCCGCAAGATGGACATCAACGTCATCACGTTTTGGATGTTTGTGGGCAACGGCGTGCTGAGCCTGATCTCGTCGCTGCTATTCGAGACCCAAGCGCCCGCGTCCGTGTGGACGCCGAGCTTTATCGGTGTGATGGCGTTTCTATCGGTGGGCTGTACGTGTGTGGCTCTGCTCATCCAAAACGTCGGCCTGGCGCATGTCCCGGCCTCAACGGGCTCGCTGCTCCTTTCGATGGAGTCGCCTTCGGGTGTGCTGTTCTCGGTGCTGCTGATGGGGGAGGCGCTCACCTCGCGCCTGCTCGCCGGCTTCGCGCTCATCTTTCTTTCGATTATCTTGAGCGAGACGCATTTCGATTTTTTGCGTCGAAAGCCGCGTCCGCAATTGTAAACAATTTGTTGCGCCGCCTCCCGGGGCGGCATTTTTTATGCGTCGCCCTTAAAGTAGTACCTTGCACTTTACGCTATCAAAGTGCTTGCTGCAAAAACGTTACTGGAGGGCATCTATGGCACCAGCACTGTCCGATCTTCAACCGCAATCAGCGCCCAAGGCCACCGCGGCGGCGCAGACCGCTATCGGTGACGGTCTTGTTGCAGAAGCTCAGGCTTTTGCAGATGAGCTCGCTGCGTGGCGACACGATTTACATCAGATGCCCGAGCTGGGTAATAGCCTCCCGCAGACCTCTACGTATATCCAAGCGCGCCTGACCGAGATGGACATCCCATTTGCTACGCTCGTCGATGGTTCCTGCGTTGTGGGCCTTGTCGGCGCCGGTGCCGCCGCGGCCCAAGGCAATGGCATCTGCACGAATGAGCAGGCCGGTACGGTCATCATGCTTCGTGGCGACATGGACGCCCTGCCCGTTGCCGAGGAATCCGGCGAGCCCTTTGCATCCACCAACGGCTGCATGCACGCTTGCGGTCACGATATGCACGCGACGGCGCTGCTTGGTGCGGCTCGCCTGCTCAAGGCCCGCGAGGCCGAGCTCGTCGACGCCAATGCCACCGTCAAACTGCTGTTCCAGCCGGGCGAGGAGACCTTTGAGGGGGCACGCGCTGCCATCGCCGACGGCTTGCTCGAGAACCCGCGTCCTCAGGCGGCCTTTGCCATGCATGTCAACAGCCAGTCGCCGCTTGGCCTGGTGCTCTACGGCAGTCCGGCGCTTTCGGGCGTGTACGGTTTCCGCATCACGCTCCAGGGCAAGGGCGGACATGGCTCGAGCCCCGAGATCTGCATCGACCCCATCACGGCCGGCGTCCATGTGCACCTGGCGCTTCAGGAGCTCATTGCTCGCGAAGTGCCGGCGGCCAAGGAGGTCGCACTGACCGTGGGTAAGTTTGCCGGTGGCCAAGCGGCCAACGTCATCCCCGACACCTGCGTGCTCGAGGGAACGCTGCGCGGCTTTGATGTTGAGCTCATGGCTCACCTAAAGACCCGCATCGCGGAGGTCGTTAACGGCGTTGCCACGACCTATCGTACGCCGGCGACCATCGAGACACTTTCGGATGTTCCGCCGCTTGTACTCGACAGCGATATGACTCAGGCGTCGCTTGGCTATGTGGGCGCAGTGCTGCCCAAGACGGCTTTCTTGCCGCTTTTCCATGCCATGGCGAGTGAGGACTTCGCGCTTATCTCGAGCAAGATCCCAAGTGCGTACTTTACCGTGGGCGCGGCCGTAACCGACACGGACGAACACTTTGCCCAGCACCATCCCAAGGCACGTTTTAACGATGCCGAGCTGCCGCTCGGTGCCGCGGCCTATACCGCCGTCGCTTTGGGCTATATCGCCGACCACCGGGAGCACCCAACCTTGCATTTCAAGCCTGCGGGCATGGCCGTAAGGCCTATGCCCTTGTCTTTCAAGGCAATCTTGGGCACTACCGGCGCCCGGCGCAGGCTATTCGTTTGTCTAAAAGGAGCAGTATGCCCCAGCAGCGTAAGTTCTTCCCCGGCTGG
>DBFADZ010000030.1:0-19523 GCA_048195375.1 Collinsella sp. | reverse complement strand
TGGCAGTCAAGAGGTCAGGGGTTCGATCCCCCTCGTCTCCACCCGAGCATTGAATGAGGCTCCAACGCAAGTTGGGGCCTTTTTTCATATAGGAACACAAGGTCAAAGGCGGCAGCATGATCCTCCTGGTCGACAAGATCGAAAAAAGCTTCGGCGCGCGCGTCCTCTTTAGCGGCGCGTCCTTCCAGATCAACCCCGGCGAGCGCTTCGCGCTCGTGGGCCCTAACGGCGCCGGCAAAACAACCATGCTCAAAATCATCATGGGCATCGACAGCCCCGACGCCGGCCAGGTCCAGTACGCCAAGGACTGCCAGGTGGGCTACCTAGAGCAGGAAACCAACCTGGAGCAAAAGGACACCACCATCCTCGCCGAGGTCATGGCCGCTGCCAAGGAAATCCGCCGCATGGGCGAGCGCGCCAACGAGCTGCAGGCCCAGATCACCGAGCTCTCCGAGCAGGGCAAGGACGTCGACGCGCTCCTCAACGAGTACGGCCAAGTCCAGGACCGCTTTGAGCATCTGGGCGGCTACGAACTCGAGAGCAACGCCCGCAAGATCCTGTCCGGCCTGGGCTTTAAGGTCACCGACTTTGAACGCCCGTGCTCCGAGTTCTCGGGCGGCTGGCAGATGCGTATCGCGCTGGCAAAGCTCTTCCTACGTCATCCCGACCTGCTGCTTCTGGACGAACCCACCAACCACCTGGACCTCGAGAGCGTCCAGTGGCTGCGCGGCTTTATCGCCAACTACGACGGCGCCGTGCTCATCGTCAGCCACGACCGCGCCTTCATGGACGCCTGCGTCGACCACGTCGCCGCTCTCGAAAACCGCCGCGTGACCACCTACACCGGCAACTACAGTAGCTACCTCAAGCAGCGCGAGGACAACCTGGAGCAGATGCGTGCCAAGCGCGCCGCCCAGGAGCGCGACATCGCCCACATGCAGGTCTTCGTTGACAAGTTCCGCTACAAGCCCACCAAGGCCGCCCAGGCCCAGGAGCGCATCCGCAAGATCGAGCAGATCAAAAAGGAGCTCGTCATCCTGCCCGAGGGCCACAAGCACATCGACTTTAAGTTCCCCGACCCGCCGCGCTCCGGCGACATGGTCGTGGGGCTCGAGGGTGTATCCAAGTCCTACGGCGACAAGCACATCTACAGCGATATCGACCTCAAGCTCTACCGCGGCGAGCACGTAGCGCTCGTCGGCCCCAACGGCGCCGGCAAGTCCACCCTCATGAAGATCCTCGCCGGCTTGGAGCCGCCCACCACCGGCACCCGCGACCTGGGCACCAACGTGGGCGTGGCCTACTACGCCCAGCACGCGCTCGAGGGCATGACCGAGTCCAATACCGTCCTGCAAGAGATCGACACCGTTACGCCCAAGTGGACCGTGCCGCAGCAGCGAAGCCTGCTGGGCGCCTTCCTTTTTAGCGACAACGACGCAATCGAAAAGCAGGTTCGCGTCCTCTCCGGCGGCGAAAAGGCGCGTCTGGCCCTGGCCAAGATGCTCGTGGCGCCCGAGGCGCTCCTGTGCCTGGACGAGCCCACCAACCACTTGGACATCGACTCGGTGGATATGCTCGAGAACGCCCTGCAAAGCTTCCCCGGCACCATCGTGCTGATCAGCCACGACGAGCACCTGGTACGTGCCGTGGCCAATCGCGTAATCGACATCCGCGATGGTAACGTCACGGTCTACGACGGCGACTACGACTACTACCTCTACAAGCGCGAGGACCTCGCGGCCCGCGCCGCCGCCGAGGCGGCAGGGGAGAGTGCGCCGGCGGCGGGCAAGCCCGCCTGCGCCGCCCAGGCCAGCACCCCCTCCGCTGCTCCCAAACCGGCGGAGGGCAAAAAGACCAAGGAGCAAAAGCGCGCCGAGGCCCAGGCCCGTGCTGCGCTCAACAAAAAGCTCAAGGGCGTTCGCAACCAGCTCAAGAAGATCGAGATGGAGCTCGACAAAAAGCGCGCCCGCTATGACGAGCTTATGGAATTGATGGCCAGCGAAGAGCTTTATGCCGATCAGGACAAGTCCAACGCCGCGCTGGGGGAATATAACGGCCTTAAGCAAGAGCTGCCCAAGCTCGAGGACGAATGGCTGGAGCTTTCCACCCAGATCGAAGAGGAGACCGCGCGTGAACTCTCGTAAGGCCGCTGCCGTGGCGATGAGCATCATCGCCATCGCCTGTCGCATCTGCGGCATCTTTATGAGCGCGATGACCGTGCTGCTGTGCTTTAGCGGACTGACCGCCAAACTGCAGATCGTAGGTTTTGTCGTCGAGCTTTCTCGCGCGCTGCCGAGCGCCATCGCCGGCTACGGCGTCATCACTTCTCCCTTTGGCGGCGTGTTCCGCCTGGATTACGCCATCGTGGCCGTGATTCTATTTGTGGCCGATTACCTGCTCACGCGCGCCTCGCGCCGCGTCCGCTAGGGGATCGTTATGTCCAGCAGCTACTTCATGAACCTGCTCGCCAGCGCGGTCGCCGTCATCGTTGGCATCGTGATCCACGAGAGCGCGCACGCCGCCGCGGCCTGGGCACTCGGCGATAAGACGGCCCGTTCGCGCGGACGCGTCTCGCTCAACCCGCTCAACCACATCGACCCGTTTGGCACCATCATCCTGCCGCTGCTCATGCTTGCTGCCGGCGGCCCGGTGTTCGCCTTCGCTAAGCCCGTGCCCGTCTACCTCAACAACCTCAAGCACCCCAAGCGCGACGAGGTCCTGGTGAGCGTTGCCGGCCCCGCGTCGAACATCGCGCTCGCGTGTCTTGCCGCCGCCCTCATGCGCCTGACCTATGGCAGCCTCTACACCAGCATGTCCTTTGCCCTGGCATCGCAGATCATGAACTTCGGCGCCACGTTCATCGTAGTCAACCTGTCACTCGCGTTCTTCAACCTCATCCCGATCCCGCCGCTCGACGGCTCGTCGATCATCGTGCCCTTCCTCAAGGGCAAGGCGCTCAACAACTATTACCGCCTGCAGCAATACGCCATGCCCATCCTCATCCTAGTGCTGTACCTGCTGCCCATGTGGACCGGCATCGACGTGATCGACCGCTATTTCGACGTTACCGTGTATCCGCTCGCTGAGCAGCTGCTCAACTTCGCAATCGCCGGCATCTAAGGTAAACTTACAGGTCGACCGTGCAAAACGGTCGTAACATGCACTCAAACCGCGCCGCGAAGGCGCCGTCAAAGGAGGTCGAAGATGTCGTATCGCGTGTCGACGCAGGTCTACAGCGGACCGTTCGACCTGCTGTTGCAGCTGGTAACCCGCCAAAAAGTAGATATCGGCGCCATCTCCATCAGCGAGGTGGCCGAACAGTACCTTGCCGAGGCTGAGCGCATCGAGGCGCTGGACCTGGACGTGGCGAGCGACTTTTTGCTGGTCGCAGCAACCCTTTTGGATATCAAGGCCGCCTCTCTGGTGCCGCAGGAGGCCCCGCGCAAAGTCGATGACGACGATGACGAGTTCGACGAAGACCTTGAGGAGCTCAGCACGCTTGACGGCGACGCGCTGCGTGAGGTCCTGATCCAGCGCCTGATTGCCTACAAGCAGTTTAAAGGCGCGGCTGCGGCCCTCGGTGCCCGCATGCAGGCCGAAAGCCGCATGCACCCGCGTGTGGCCGGCCCCGATCCCGAGTTCTTGGGCCTTATGCCCGACTACCTTGCCGGCATTACCCTGCGCGGTCTCGCCGTCATCTGCGCCGACCTGGACGGCAAGCGACAGACCTTCTTGCTGGAGGCCGAGCACGTGGCGCCGCATCGCGTGCCGCTCGACCTGACCGTGGCCTCAGTCGACCGCTTTACCATGGCGCACCAAACCTGCACCTTCCGCGAGCTACTGGACGGCGATGCCACCACCGAGCAGCTCGTCGTCACCTTCCTAGCTATGCTTGAGCTCGCCAAGCGCGGCTCGCTCACGCTGAACCAGGACGAGATCTTTGGAACCATCCGCATCAACCGCGTCGAGGGCGCCGAGGCCTATGTGCCCGGCGAGGGCCCCGAGCTCACCGAATAGGAGCCGCAACCATGTCAACCCTTTCCACGCTGGAGGCAAACAGCCTCAAAGGCGCCCTCGAGGCGCTGCTGCTGGTGTCGAGCGACCCGGTGAGTGCGCCCGCGCTGGCCGGCGCACTGGATATCGCCCCCGGCGAGTGCGCGTCGCTGCTCGCCGAGCTCAAGGTTGAGTACGAGGAGGCCAACCGCGGCTTTCAGCTGCGCGAGGTCGCCGGCGGCTGGCGCCTGTTTACGCACCCCGCCTACCACGACGTGGTCGAGGCCTATGTGTTGAGCTGGGACACGCAAAAGCTGTCGCAGGCGGCGCTCGAAACCCTGGCCGTCATCGCATACCACCAGCCCGTGACTCGCGAGGTGGTCAAGGGCATCCGCGGCGTCAATTCTGACGGCGTCATCGCGTCGCTCGTGGACAAGGGCCTGGTGCGCGAGCTCGGCCGCGACCCCCAGCGCGGTCAGGCCATCATTTACGGCACGACCAACGCCTTCTTGGAAAAATTCGGCCTGCGCTCAACCCGCGATCTGCCCGATCTGGAGCAGTTTGCCCCCGACGAGCAGTCGCGTCAGTTTATCCGTGAGCGCTTGAGCGGTCGCAGCATTCAGTCCACGCTCGAGGAGCAGGCCGAAGACCTGGACGAAGAGCGCGAGCTGCTCGATACCGATGTTGTGAATGTTGAGGCAGTCGAGGGCGAGGACAACCTGGTCGTCGACAAGACCTCGGAGGATATGCATGACGAGAACTAACGAAGCAGGGGAGACGCGCGCCATGGGCAACGCAGTGCCCGCAACCGACGCCCAGCCCGTCTATCCGCACACCATGCGCCTGCAGCGCTTTTTGGCGCGCGCGGGTGTGGCGAGCCGCCGCGGCTCGGAGGACCTGATGACCGCCGGCCGCGTGACCGTCAATGGCCAGGTCGCGACCGAACTGGGCACCAAGGTCGACGTCGACCGCGACCATATCGAGGTCGACGGCATGCCCGTCAAGCTCAACCAGGGCGCCGTGTACCTGATGCTCTACAAACCGACCGGCTACCTCACCACCATGAGCGACCCGCAGGAGCGCCCTTGCGTGGCCGATCTGGTCCCCCGCGACCGCTTTCCGGGACTTTTCCCGGTGGGCCGCCTGGACCGCGACACCACAGGCCTTTTGCTTTTTACCACCGACGGCGACCTGTCGCAGGACCTGCTGCACCCGAGTAAGCACGTCTACAAGACCTACCAGGCACTCGTGGACGGGCAGCTGACCGACCGCGATCTAGAACCGCTCCGCCGAGGCATCGAGCTCGACGACGGCCTGTGCCAGCCGGCTATCTGCCGCGTCATCACCCCACGCGAGGCCGAGGCCGTAGCTCCCCAGGGAGTCAAGCCCGGCACCACCGCCGTGGAGGTCATCATCCGCGAGGGTCGCAAGAATCAAGTTAAGCGCATGCTGGGCAAGATTCACCATCCGGTAATCCGTCTGCATCGCTGCAACTTTGCCGGCCTGGAGCTCAAGGATGTGGCCAAGGGTTCATGGCGCGAGCTCACCGACCGCGAGGTGCAGATCCTCAAAAGCGGTGGCATCCCTCCCAAGCAGGCCAGCGCCATGCGCGGCGGCAAGCCCCAAGACACGCCCGCCAGCCGCACGCGTCACCACGGCAGCCACGGCTCCGCACCCAAGCGCAACACCTACCGCGAGCGCTACACAGGCTAAACAACGCGCCGCGCCCCAGCGCCCGCGAACCATACCAGCACGTCAACCATCGAAAGGAAGCATTGCATGATCGTCGCCATCGACGGCCCCGCCGGTTCCGGCAAGTCCACCATCGCCAAGGAGATCGCCCGCCAGCTGGGCTTTAACAAGCTCGACACGGGCGCCATGTATCGCGCCGTCACCTTCGCCGCGCTCGACCGCGGCATCGATCTGGACGACGAGGCGGCCATCGACGCCCTCGCCGAGAAGATCGAGATTCGCTTTACCAACGGTACCGGCGAGGACACGCGCCTGACCATTGACGGCCAGGACGCCTCGGCTGCCATTCGAACCCCGCAGGTTGACGCCAACGTGTCCAAGGTCTCGGCCTACCCGGGCGTGCGCGCCGCAATGCTCATCCATCAGCGCCGTGCCGCAGAGGACCGCGATATCGTGGCCGAGGGTCGCGACATCGGAACCGTCGTGTTCCCTAACGCGCAGGTCAAGGTCTTCCTGACCGCCGACCCGCGCGAGCGCGCCCGTCGCCGTGTGCTGCAGCGTCACCAAAACGATGCCCAGCCGCTCACGTCCGAGCAGCTCGAGGCCGAGGTCGACGAGACCCTCGACGCCCTTAAGCAGCGCGACAAGCTCGACAGCAGCCGCGAGGTCGCCCCGCTCGTGCCCGCCGAGGACGCCGTGCACGTCGACTCCACCGCTCACACCATCGACGAGGTCGTTCGTATCATCGAGGACCTCATCAACCAAAGGAGGTAGCCCATGCGCCTGTTTAAGCAGACGCCCGAGGACTATTACAACGCCCCCTACGCCGAGTTCCCGGCGCTCATCCGCGGCACCGTTTTCGTGGTCATGGCAATCCTTTGGGCCTTCTCCAAGCTCATGTGGCGTTGGAAGGTAGAGGATGCCGATCTGCTGTTTGAGCGCCAGGACGGCCGCGGAAGCGTAGTCATCTGCAACCACACCTCGATGGCCGAGCTCTTGGCCGTGGAGACGGCGCTGTTCTTTGGGGGGCGCCGCATTCGTCCCATCTTTAAGTCCGAGTTCGCCAAGAGCAAGATTGTGCGCTGGGCCTTTAGCCGCGTAGGCGGCATCCCCGTGGAGCGTGGTACTGCAGATATGAAGTGCCTGCGCGCCGCCCAGCATGCGCTGCAGCGCGGCGAGGACGTTCTGATCTTCCCCGAGGGCACGCGCATCCGCTCGCGCGAGATCAAGCCCGAGGTCCACGGCGGTTTTGCGCTCATCGCTCAGATGGGAAAGGCACCCGTGAACCCGCTCGCCATCTGCGGCTGGTCCGACATCACGCCCGCGGGCAAAAAGATCATGCGCCCTAAGAAGTGCTGGATCCGCGCCGGCAAGGCCGTCTCGCTTTCCGACGCACCGGCCGGGCTTAAGCGCACGGAGCGCCTGGAATGGTTTGAGTCCGAGGCCATGAGCCGCGTCTACGCCATGCGAGACGAGCTATGCGCCGAGCATCCGGGCAGGTTCTAGCCATGAGCGAGAACGTGACGAACACTGCCGCGACTGCGTCCGACCAGGCCACCGCGCCTTCCATCGAGATCGCCGCCCACGCCGGCACTTGCTATGGCGTACAGCGTGCGCTCGATATGGCGCTGGCCGCCGCGCCGCAGGCAGGGGAGTGCACTCAGGTTCATACCTTGGGTCCGCTTATCCATAACCCCATCGTGGTACGCGAGCTCGCTCAGGCGGGCGTTGGCTTGGCCGAAACCCTGGATGACGCCGCAACCGGCACCGTGATTATCCGCGCCCACGGCGTGGTGCCGCAGGTGATCGATGCTGCCCGCAAGCGCGACCTTACCGTGGTCGACGCCACCTGCCCCTACGTGAAGAAGGTCCATGTGGCGGCCGAGCGCCTGGTGCGCGAAGGCTACCGCGTGATCGTCGTGGGCGAGCCGGGCCACCCAGAGGTCGAGGGTATTCTGGGCCACGCCGGCAATGACGCGCAGGTCGTGAGCTGTGCCGCCGACGCCGATGCCCTATCGCTCAAGGGCAAGGTGGGTCTGGTTGTGCAGACCACCCAGACCGCGCAGAACCTCGCCGAGGTCGTGGCCGCTATCACCCCGCGCGTGCAGGAGCTGCGTGTGATCAACACCATCTGCGCCGCCACGAGCGAGCGCCAGCAGGCAGCCGCATCACTTGCCAAACGCTGTGATTGCATGGTCGTCGTGGGTGGCAAGAACTCGGGCAACACCCGCCGCCTGGCGCAGATTTGTGCCGATGCCTGCGAGCGCACGTATCACATCGAGGAAGCTTCCGAGCTCCAGGCCGCGTGGTTTACCGACGCTCATCACATCGGCATCACCGCTGGAGCCTCCACCCCGCAAGAACACATCGAGCGCGCCGTCGAGCGCATCAAGGAGCTTTGCCGCTAATCATGGACCAGACCGTACCCGCATACGCCGCCGAGGTGGCCGATTACGGGCGCAGCCGCGACCCCGAGCCGGGTGAGGGCGCGCTCGTTAAGAACGTGCGTCCCGAATCGCCCGCGTGGGATGTGGGTATCGAGCCGGGCATGCGCGTGCTCACGGTCAATGGCGAGAAGCTTACCGACATGATTGTGTGGCTCTGGGAGGCCGACGATGATACCGTCGACCTGGAGGTTTTCGATCCGCGCGACAACACCGTCACCTCCGTCGAGCTCGACCGCTTCCCGGGAGAGGACTGGGGCCTTGAGTTCGATGGCCCTATCTTCGATGGCATGCGCACCTGTGTGAACGCCTGCGTGTTCTGCTTTATGACGATGCTCCCCAAGGGCGGCCGCTCCACGCTCTATATTCGCGACGACGACTATCGCCTGAGCTTTTTGCAGGGCAACTTTGTCACGCTCACGAACCTCACCGACGAGGACGTGCAAAACGTCATCCAGCGCAACATGAGGCCCATGAACGTGTCAGTCCACGCCGTGAGCCCCGACGTCCGCCGCCGCATGATGGGCCGCAACGCCCAGCGAGGCATGGACGTGCTCGAGACCATCATGGCCGCCGGCATCGAGATTCACGCGCAGATCGTGTTGTGCCCCGGCATGAACGACGGCGAGGAGCTGGAAAAGACCCTGCGCTTTTGCGAGGAGCACGAGCAAATCACCAGCCTGGGCATTGTGCCGCTCGGTTTTACCAAGCATCAAAACCGCTTTAGCTGGTCCTACAGCGACAAGCCCGAGCTGGCGCGCGAGACCATCGCGATGATCAGGCCCTTCCAGGACCGCGCCTATAAGCGCTTTGGCCGCCACACCTTCCAGATGAGCGACGAGTTCTATCTGGACGCTGGCATCGATCCTCCCGAGGCTGACTTTTACGACGGCTACCCGCAGTACTACGACGGCATCGGCATGATCCGCTCATATCTGGACGAGACCGACGACGTGCTTGCAACCGACGCCGAGCGTCTGGCCCGCGTCCGCGAGGCCATCGCCGAGCGTAACCAGCGCCTTCTGTGCCTCTCGGGCGCCAGCGCACGCGACACCGTGGCGCGCTTTGTGGAGTCGCCGTATGGTCTCGCCGGCACCGTCACAGCCATCAAGAACCGCTACTTTGGCGGCAACGTGGACGTAACCGGCCTCATCGTCGCATGTGACATTCTGGAGCAGCTGCCCCAAGATCTGTCGGGGGTTATGCTCTTTGTGCCTAAGCTCATGTTCAACGCTGACGGCATGACGCTTGACGAGTATCATCGTGACGATTTACTCGCAAGCCTTACCAGTCGCGGCGCCGAGGTTCATGTGGTGTCGACCATGCCGCATGAGCTGCTCGATACCCTGGAGCGCATCCTTGGCATTGTGCCCGCAGACTCTAACACTTCCACTGACCCTACCCATTAAAGGAGAGCAGATGAAACCTATCGTCGCCGTCGTCGGACGCCCCAACGTGGGCAAGTCCACGCTCGTTAACCGCCTGGCCCAGACCTCGGACGCCATCGTCCACGAGTCCCGCGGCGTCACGCGCGACCGCTCGTACCACACGGCCGATTGGAACGGCCGCGAGTTCACCATCGTCGACACGGGCGGCATCGAACCGCTCAAGAGCGATGACGTGTTTGCCACGTCCATCCGCGACCAGGCGCTCGCCGCCGCCGAGGAAGCCGCCGTCATCCTGTTTGTGGTCGACGGCCGCACCGGCGTCACCGAGGAGGACGAGTCGGTCGCTCGCATGCTCAAGCGCTGCGACAAGCCGGTCTTTCTGCTGGTGAACAAGCTCGACAACCCCGATCGCGAAAACGACAGCATCTGGGAGTTCTATTCGCTCGGCATCGGCGAGCCCACGCCGCTCTCGGCCCTGCATGGCCACGGCACGGGCGACCTGCTCGACGATATCGTGGCCCTGCTTCCGGAGGAAGAGGATGAGGTCGCCGATGAGTTCCCCGATGCGCTGAACGTCGCCATCATCGGCCGCCCCAATGCCGGTAAGTCGTCGCTGTTCAACCGCATCCTGGGCGCCGACCGCTCTATCGTGTCCAACATTGCCGGCACGACGCGCGACGCCATCGACACCGTCGTGGAGCGCAACGGCAAGCACTACCGCATGGTCGACACCGCGGGCATTCGCAAGAAGAGCACCGTGTACGAGAACATCGAGTACTACTCGATGGTCCGCGGCCTGCGCGCCATCGATCGCGCCGACGTGGCGCTGCTCGTCGTCGACGCCTCCGTGGGCGTTACCGAGCAGGACCAGAAGGTCATGGGCCTTGCCATCGAGCGCGGCTGTGCCATCGTGGTGCTGCTCAACAAGTGGGACCTGCTCGACGACGACCGCAAGCGCGAAGCCTGCATGGAGACCGTCGACCGCCGTCTGGGCGTCATGGCTCCCTGGGCCCAGCACCTGCGCATCTCTGCTCTTACCGGCCGCAGCGTCGAGAAGATCTGGGCGATGGTCGACGCCGCCGAAAAGACGCGCTCGCAAAAGATCACCACCTCGCGCCTCAACACGTTCCTCACTGACCTGCGCGAGTTCGGTCATACCGTGGTGGACGGCAAGCGTCGCCTGCGCATGCACTACGTGACCCAGACGGGCGTCAACCCGCCAACGTTTACGTTCTTCGTCAACCACAGCGACCTGGTCAACGACACCTACCAGCGCTACGTGGAGAACCGTATGCGCTCGACCTTCGATTTTTCCGGCACGCCCATTCGACTCTTCTTTAGGAAGAAGGAGCAAAAGGATGCATAATCCGATTCTGCTGACCGCCATCTGCGCCGTGGTATCGTTCTTTATCGGAGCGATTCCGTTTGGCCTGATCCTGGGCCGCGTGTTCAACCACACGGACATCCGCAAGGCGGGATCCGGCAACATCGGCACCACCAACGCCCTGCGCGTAGCCGGCCCCAAGGTCGCGGCGCTCACGCTGCTGCTCGACTGCCTAAAGGGCGCCATCTGCGTCCTTATCGCGCGTCCGCTCATCGCGAGCGTGGGCTACGGCTTTCCGCCGAGCATTATGGCTCCCGGTGCAGCCGGCGACTGGATGCTCGGCGTCATTTGCCTGGCTGCCGTGTGGGGACACATCTTCTCGCCCTACCTCAACTTCCACGGCGGCAAGGGTATCGCCGTTGGTCTGGGTGTCATCCTCGCCTGGTACTGGCCCATCGGACTTTCGCTGCTGGGCATGTTTATCGTGGCCGTCGCCATCACCAAGTTTGTGTCGGTGGGCTCGCTTGCCGCGGCCATCGGTCTTCCAATCGCTGCCTGCGCGGTCTTTCCGTACAGCAGCCTCGGACTTAAGTTTTGCATGGCGCTGATCGGCATTACTGTGGTGTGGGCCCATCGTGCGAACATCAAAAAGCTCATGACGGGTAAGGAGTCCAAGCTCTCGTTTACCAAGCGCGTCACCGAGCCCGACGATAAGTAGGAGAGAGTCATGAATGTTGCGCTGATTGGCTCCGGCTCCTGGGGAACCGCCGTCGCCGGCCTCGCCGCCGCGCGGGCCGAGCGCGTGACCATGTGGGCCCACAGCGAGCAGACGGCCTCCGGCATTAACGGCGAGCACCGCAACCCCCGCTACCTTGTGGGCTACAAGCTGCCCGGCAACGTCGTCGCCACGACGGACCTGGCGCAGGCGCTCGACGGTGCCGAGGCCATCATCTTTGCCGTTCCTTCGACGCACCTTCGCAGCGTATGTCATCAGGCAGCACCCTTCATCGCCGCCGATACCCCGGTGCTCTGCCTCACGAAGGGCATTGAGCCCGAGTCCGGCCTGCTCATGAGCGAGGTCATTGCCAGCGAGATCGGCAACGAGGCGCGCGTGGCGGCGCTCTCCGGCCCCAACCATGCCGAGGAGATCTGCCGCGGCGGGCTTTCTGCCGCCGTCATCGCCAGCAAAGACCTGCAGATAGGGGAGACCTTTAAGGACCTGCTCCTATCCACGGCCTTCCGCATCTACCTGTCGCAGGACATGACCGGCGTCGAGGTTTGCGGCGCCATGAAAAACGTCATCGCCATCGTGTGCGGCATCTCCGCCGGCACCGGCGCGGGCGACAACACGCTCGCCCTTATCATGACGCGCGGCCTGGCCGAGATCAGCCGACTGGTGCACGCCCGCGGCGGTCAAGCTATGACCTGCATGGGACTTGCCGGCATGGGCGACCTCATTGCCACCTGCACCTCGGAGCACTCGCGCAACCGCACCTTTGGCTACGAGTTTGCCCACGGCGTGTCGCTCGACGAGTATCAGACGCGCACGCATATGGTGGTCGAGGGCGCCGTCGCGGCCCGCAGCGTCAGCGAGCTTGCCCGTTCACTGGGCGTAGACATTCCGCTCACCTTTGCCGTGGAGCAAACGCTCTACAACGGTGTTACTTTGGATAGGGCGCTCGAGATTCTTACCGATCGCGTCCCTTCTCAAGAGTTCTACGGACTCACCGACTAGCGCAGAAAGGCTACTACCATGGGTTCCATCAAAATCGCTCCATCCGTCCTTTCGGCCGACATGGCCAACCTCAAGGGCGAGCTCGACAAGATCGCCGGCGCCGACTACGTGCACTTTGACGTTATGGACGGTCACTTTACCGGCAACCTCACCTTTGGCGTTGACATCCTTAAGGCCGTCAAGCGCTCCACCGACGTGCCGGTCGACGCGCACCTGATGGTGTCGAACCCCGACGAGACCGTCGATTGGTACGCCGACGCCGGTGCCGACATGATCACCGTGCACTACGAGGCCTCCACGCACCTGCACCGCACGCTCACGCATCTGCAGCAGCGCGGCGTCAAGGCCGGTGTTGTGCTCAACCCCGCCACCCCCGTGTGCGTACTCGAGATCATCATCGACGTTGTCGACATGGTACTGCTCATGGGCGTGAACCCCGGCTTTGGCGGCCAGAGCTTTATCCCCGGTACCATTGCCAAACTGCACGAGCTCAAGGCCATGTGCGAGCGCCACGGCGTGTCGCCCATGATCGAGGTCGACGGCGGCATCTCTTCCAAAAACATCGCCGAGGTCGTCAAGGCTGGTGCCAACGTTCTCGTGGCCGGCTCCGCCGTATTTAAGTCCGAAGATCCCGCCGCCGAGGTTGCGCTGCTGCAGAAGCTGGGCAATGAGGCCGCACAGGAGGCATAAACCCTTATGACCGCAGGTCAAAACCGCATACCCGTGAATCTTGACTACGCCGCCTCGACGCCCATGCGCGCCGAGGCGCTCCTTGCGCAGCGCGAATATGACGACAGCGAGCTTGCCGGCGTCAACCCCAACTCGCTGCACTCGCTCGGCCGCAAGGCCGCCGCGCGCCTGGAGGTTGCCCGTCGCGAGATCGCCCATAGCTTTGGCGCACGCGTCCGCCCGTCCGAGATTGTTCTGACCAACGGCGGCACCGAAGCCAACCAGCTGGCGCTGCTCGGTCTTGCCGAGGGCGCTCGTCAGCGCGATCGCAAGCGCGATCGTGTAATCGTTTCGGCCATCGAGCACGATTCGATTCTGGACAACCTGCCGCTGCTGCGTGCCGCCGGCTTTACCGTCGACCTGGTGCAGCCCTGCCGCGCGGGCTACATTGAGCCTGCCACGCTGAGCGACTTGCTGAGCGACGACGTGTCGCTCGTGAGCATTATGGTCGCCAACAACGAGACCGGCGTGGTGCAGCCCATCCGCGAGCTTGCCTCGGCCGCTCATACCGTGGGCGCAGTGTTCCACACCGATGCTATCCAGGGCTATCTGCACATTCCACTCGATGTCACCGAGCTGGGCGTCGATGCTATGTCCGTCGCGGCCCACAAAATTGGCGGTCCTGTGGCATCCGGCGCGCTCTACGTTAAGACCCGCACGCCACTGCGCCCCCGCATCTTTGGCGGCGGACAGGAAGCCGGACGTCGCGCCGGCACGCAGGACCTGCGCACGCAGCTAGCCTTTGCCGCTGCTGCCCGCACGCTGGTGCCCCAAGTGGCTCAGGAGCGCGAAAAGCTGCAAGCCCTTTCCGACAAACTCTACGCCACGCTTACGGCCCATCCACGCATTCATGCCACCATGGGCGACTACGAGCAGGTCGACCGTCTGCCGGGTATGGTTTCGATCTACGTCGACGGCATGGACTCCGAGGAGCTCATCGTCAAGCTCGACGCCGCCGGCTTTGAGGTTTCGGCCGGCTCTGCCTGCTCGAGCGGCAGCATGGACCCGAGCCACGTTTTGAGCGCGATGAGCATCGGTCGCGAGCAGGCATTGGGAGCACTGCGCATTTCCTTTGATGACCGCGTGAATCCGAGCGATCTGGACGAGTTCGCCCGGACGCTGCTCTCGATCGTGGGTGCCGCATGATCGTCGCCGAGCTTGAGCGCGCGCTGCTGGCACGCTATCCCAAGGCGGACGCCGAGGGCTGGGATCACGTAGGACTCTCCGTTGGCGATCCGGCCGCGGAGATCACCGGCGTTGCCTGCGCACTCGATGCGACCGTGGCTAACGTTCGCCGCGCCCAAGAAGCCGGCGCCAACGTGCTGCTGACGCATCATCCCATATACATCAAGGCACCCGAGGCCTTTTGTCCGGCGGATGCCACACGACCCCAGTGCAGCGCGGCCCTCTACGAGGCTGCCCGCTGCGGCGTGAGCATTATTTCGCTCCACACCAATCTGGACCGCTCGCACGAGGCGCGTGCCTGCCTAAGTGAGCTGCTGGACGCCGTGCCCGTGAGCTCGCTGGAGCACGTAGACGACCCCGAGTCGACCGGCCTTGGCGCGCTTGCGACGCTCAACGACCCGTGCACGCTGCGCGATCTTGCCGCCCGTGCTGCCACGGCCTTCGGAAGCGACCCGCGTGTATGGGGCGATGCCGAGCGCTCGTGCCGCACCGTCGCCATTCTGGGCGGCTCCCTCGGTGACTTTGGCGAACTTGCCATCGCCGCCGGTGCGGATGTTGTCGTGACGGGCGAGGCAGGCTATCACGTGGCGCAGGACCTTGCCTTGCGTGGGCTACCGGTGATCTTGCTCGGCCACGACCGCTCCGAGGAGCCGTTCGTTGATATATTGATGAACTCTGCAGTTGACGCCGGGGTCGACCCCCGTCATGCGATTAAAATACTGAACCCTTGCCAATGGTGGACTGTGACAAAAGGAGAGAACTTATGAGCGCCGGCGCTACGCTACTCAAGCTGCAACAGATCGATTTGGAGCTCGCCCGCAACAAGAGTGAACTTGCCAATATGCCGGAGCTCAAGGAGCTCGCTTCCAAGCGCAAGACCTATGTGAAGCTCAAGTCCGAGATGACCAAGCTCTACGCCCAGCGCAAGGATCTGGACATTGAGCTCGACGATCTCAATACCACCGAGATTCAGACCAACAACGCCATCGAGGCTGCCAAGAAGCGCCACGTCGACGGCTCCGACTACCGCGAGGTTCAGGACCTGGAAAACGAGCTCGCCACCCTGGCCAAGCGTCTGGACAAGATTGAACACACCCGCAAGGACGTCGTTGTCGCCCATAAGGAGGCGCTCGACCGCGAGGCCCGCGCGCAGGCAATCATCGCCAAGTTCGAGGAGGGCGTGAAGGCCGATACCAAGGCCGCCCGCGCCAAGGCTGCCGACCTGCAGGCTCAGATTGACGCCGCCGCTAAGGAGCGCACCGCGCTTGCTGCCACGCTGCCGGCCGACGTTCTCACCGACTACGAGCGTCTGCTCAAGCAGTTCCGTGGCCTGGCCGTCGAGACCATCCAAGGCAACATCCCCACGGTCTGCCACACCGCACTGCAGGCATCGTCCATGAGCGACCTCAACCACGACGGTAGGTCAATTACGCACTGCCCGTACTGCCACCGCCTCCTGGTGCTCCCGAGCAAGGAAGCTTAAACGATGACGGCACCCAACAATTCAATGCAACTTGAGGGAAAAACGATCCTGCTGGGCATTACCGGCGGGATCGCCGCCTATAAGTCGTGCAATATCGTGCGCCTGCTGCAAAAGCGCGGCGCGCGCGTCAAGGTCGTTATGAGCGAGCATGCCACCGAGTTTGTGGGCCCGCTCACCTTCCGTGCGCTCACCAACGAGCCCGTCGCCGTGGGCCTATTCGACGACCCCTCCGACCCCATCCACCACATATCGCTGGCGCAGGAGCCCGATCTGGTGGTCGTGGCGCCCGCGACGGCCAATATCATCGCCAAGATGGCCAACGGCATCGCCGACGACCTCATCTCCACCACGCTACTTGCGACGCCGCGACCCATCGTGATCGCACCCGCTATGAACAACGGCATGTGGAAGGCGCCGGCGACACAGGCCAACATGTCCACGCTGCGCGAGCGCGGTGTCCATGTGATGGGACCCGGCAGCGGCTACCTTGCCTGCGGCGACGTGGACACGGGACGCATGAGCGAGCCCGAGGACATCGTCGAGGCTGTCTGTGAGGTGCTCAACCCCGCGCCTCAGGACCTGACAGGCAAGCGCATCGTGATTACCGCCGGCCCCACGCACGAGCCGATCGACCCGGTGCGTTTCATCGGTAACCGTTCATCGGGCAAGATGGGTATCGCCCTGGCGGGGGAGGCTGCTCGCCGCGGTGCTGCGGTCACGCTCGTGCTGGGACCGACATCGCTCGATGTTCCCCGCGGCGTGGCGTGCGTACGCGTGCAGACCGCCGCAGAGATGCTGCAGGCGACGACGAGCGCCTTCCAGACGGCCGACGTGGCCATTTGCGCCGCCGCCGTCGCCGACTACACTCCAGCGGCCCCAGCGGACCATAAGCTCAAAAAGTCCAACGAGCCCTTGGATCGCATCGAGCTTGTCGAAACGGTCGATATTTTGGCCGAGCTCTCGCGCCAGAAGGGAGAGCGGCGCGTGATCGGCTTTGCGGCCGAGACCGATAACGTCGTGGAGTACGCGCAGCGTAAGCTCGCCCGCAAGGGTTGTGATGCCATTATCGCCAACGATGTCTCGCGCGCCGATTCGGGCTTTGGAACCGACACTAACAAGGCCTGGATTGTGAGCACAGCGGGTACACAGGAACTTCCCGTGCTAACAAAACCCCAGCTCGCAGATACAATTTTGGACTTGCTTCAAAAATTGTAAAAAAGTTCTTGCACAAGTCTAAAGTTTCGGGTTAATATACTCCCTGTTGCGAGCGAGAGCAGAGCAACAAACAAAAGCTTCGGGACGTGGCGCAGCTTGGTAGCGCACTTGACTGGGGGTCAAGGGGTCGCTGGTTCGAATCCAGTCGTCCCGACCAGAAGTTTGCAGGTCAGGCACCTAGTGCCTGACCTTTTTTGTTTTAAGCAATTGCTTAATTTTCAGTAAGCAACAGGGTGCCAATAATCTACCTGCGCGATAGTCGTCTTTTGCGGTTACTTGCGCGTTTTGCACGCACTTGAGCCGATTTATCAACGCGATATGAATCTACATACGCGTAGCTGGTATACAGCCGAGTAAGGGCTGTATTTATCGCGGCGTTTTACACAGATATAGCGACTGTAACGAACAAACGTGTCGCTGTATTTATTCCGGTAGTTCACTTGATCGGTGGACAAGTGGGCTGTTGCGACGAAACGCCAAGCAGGATGGGCTCTATACGAGGACGCCGCAGAGGCAATGGCGGGGGAGTGCGGCAGGCGCTCTGAGAGCCGCTGTATGACCCCATTTCTCCTCAACCCGATTACCTGTGCTATGAACCTCGAATTGTTCGAGTAATCGCCAAAAGAAAAGCCCTCGCAGGATTGCGAGGGCTTTGCGCTAAAAGAGATCAGAAGCAGAAAGCGGGGAGAACATAAAACGAGTCCGTCGCGCTGTAGCTGTAGCAAATACCGCCGCTTTGAACATAGCGAAAGGACGTGGAGCTGCGCGGTCTCACGGAGCGAGTCCAGTGGCTATAGCCTGATGCACCGGAATAGTTCGACCCCGTCACGCCCTTGGATTTGTAGCACTCGTACTGGATGCCGTCGGATTGCATATCCCCGTATACTTCGGTTGCCGAGAGCAGAAAAACCTTGTCGGTCGTCGCTGAGGGGGCACCGCCCCAGTTACCGCCAACGTTATCGGTTGTCTTTGTGACGGGTTTCACCTTTGACTGGAAGAACCTCTTGCCTTATTAAAGAAATACGCCAAATACAACGGATATAAAGCGGAAGGAGGCGACATCAAGTAACTATCAAAGGCCAGATTAAGGAGCCAGCCATGAAGAACTGCCTGCCCTCCATCGTCTCAGCAGCTCTTTGCCTCTCCCTTGTCATGACACCATTTGTGCCCGTTGCGGCAGCCTATGCCGACGATGGATCTCCCGCCGAGAGCAGCAAAATCTACGTCGGAGACAACTACGACGAAAATTACGATATATCCCTTTTTGAGCGCGGACGCTGCACGGATTCATATTCCAAGGCGTGGTGCGATTCTCACGGATTTGCAAATAACCGCCCCGTCCCTCACAAGGTCAAGCTGAACGCGAAGGAGGAGGCTTGCCTGCGCGATCTCCAGCTTGCTGGCACCGCTGAAGTTATCGCCGGTCTCGTGACAACCGGTCCTAGCGGCGGCTTTTTTGCAACCGCAATGACATCGTACCGACTTTTCACTTGCATGTTCTGAAAGGAAGTTGCCATGTTGTCGCAAAATCAATCGAGATACTTGACCACAATCGGCTTTGCCCTGCTTGCATTACTCTTTGCTAGCGACCTTTTGCTGAAACCGCCCAAGGAACTCGTTTCGCTTGCCATAGCCTGCATTTCCGCCCTTTACTTTACGGCAACCCTATTCGTCGGACTAAAGGAGAGGAAAAAAGGCGCAGTCGTTGCATCTGCCGTAGGCGTGGTCACAGCCATTGCCTCATTCTTTATCTGACGCATTGGTGATCTAGGGGCGATATCGTAGGAATGCGACCGGGAGAGCCGGGACCAGATTGCCCGGGTTGCCCGGTCGGCTCGCGCGACGGCGCGGCGGTTCCACAGAAAGCTCTCCGGACTTCACGCCGTTTCTGATCGCATTGTAGACAGCCATCTCGTCTTCGCAGTCGGCGAGCACGCGGTGTGCGTCGTCGTTTTGGATGTCCAGTTAATCTCGAAGGTCCTCCATGCACCAGCGTTCGAGATTTGGCCATGCGCGTTGCGCGAGCTGATAAGTGTCGATTGCGATGTTGTAGTTAAAGTCCAGGCCAAAGCCGTCCCAGGCAGAACGGCTTTGTTTCCTTGATTATCAACTTCATCCGGACACTTCCCGCATTCATCCGTGTGTACGGATGAATGCGGGGTTCGATACCCCGGCGGCCTGATCGGCAGACCGACGGGAATTCTCACTCCTCGAAAAAAGCCGGCACTCGGTTAGTCCTGCGCATCTTGAAATCGCCAGTCTCGTGGGAGACGTAGAGAATGCCGTCCATCCCGTCTCGCGATGCATATGAAAGGTGAACAGAACCGCAATCCGC
>DBFADZ010000015.1:0-6189 GCA_048195375.1 Collinsella sp. | reverse complement strand
GCCTCCTGCGAAACGATGCCGCCCTGCTGGTTGGCAGCGTTGGGCTTGACGGCCTTCTTGACGACCGAAACGCCCTCGACAACGACCTTGTTCTCGGCGGGGAGAGCACGCAGGACAACGCCCTGCTTGCCGCGATCCTTACCAGAGAGAACCTGGACCTTATCGCCCTTCTTGATATACATATATCTCCCCTAACTACAGGGTCTCGGGAGCGAGCGAGACGATCTTCATGTACTTCTTGTCACGAAGCTCGCGAGCGACGGGCCCGAAGATACGGGTGCCGACGGGCGAACCATCGTTATTGATGACAACGCAGGCGTTCTCATCAAAGCGAATGTAGGAGCCATCCTTGCGGCGGATCTCCTTAACGGTGCGAACGACGACGCAACGGACAACGTCCTTCTTCTTGACGTTGGCGCCAGGGGTAGCCTCCTGGACAGCACCGATGAACACATCGCCGATGCCTGCATAACGACGCTTGGAACCGCCAAGCACCTTGATGCAGCGAATCTTGCGAGCGCCGGAGTTGTCGGCGACGTTCAGCATGGTTTGCATCTGAATCATGGTAGATGTTCCTCCGAACTAAGAACCGAAGAGAGGTGCGCTGCCTTTATACGGCCTGTGGTATGCAAGCCAGGCATACGCACATCTTCGGAAACGTACAAGTCGTAAGAGCGACTGCTTATTTAGCGCGCTCGACGACCTCGATGAGGCGCCAACGCTTCATCTTGGACATAGGACGGGTCTCCATAACGCGGACGGTGTCGCCCACGCCAGCAGTGCACTCCTCGTCGTGAGCGTGCAGCTTCTTGGAGCTGGTCATCATCTTGCCGTACTTGGGGTGACGCTTGCGCTCGGTGATGGTGACAACAATGGTCTTGGCACCGGAGACGGAGGTAACGACACCCGTACGGACCTTACGCGAGTTACGCGAATCAGTCATGTTCTCTCCTTAGGTCCTACTCGGCGACAGCGGACTTCTCCGCTGCGATCTCGCGGGCGCGCTGCTCCGTGAGGACGCGAGCGATGTCCTTCTTCACGGTGTTGACGCGAGCGGTGTTGTCCAGCTGGCTGGTGGCCATCTGGAAACGAAGGTTAAAGAGCTCGGCGCGCATTTCCTTCAGCTTCTCAACGAGCTGAGCGTCCGAGAGCTCACGAATCTCTGCGGGCTTCATTAGTTCTCCTCCTTGGCGGCGGCGGCGTCCTCAGCAGCCCACTTGGCCTCGAGAGCGGCCTCCTCAGCCATCTCCTTCTCGATGCGCTGCTCAGCGTTCTTGGCAGCAACAATCTTGGTCTTGATGGGGAGCTTGTGCTGCGCAAGACGCAGAGCCTCGCGAGCGACCTCCTCGGGAACACCCTTGACCTCGAACATGATGCGGCCGGGCTTGACGACGGCCACCCACTCCTCGGGGTTACCCTTACCAGAACCCATGCGAGTCTCGGCAGGCTTCTTGGTGATGGGCTTATCGGGGAAGATCGTGATGTAGACACGACCGCCACGCTTCATGTAGCGGGTCATGGCAATACGAGCGGCCTCGATCTGACGGTTGGTAATCCAATGGGCCTCGAGAGCCTGGATACCAAACTCGCCGAAATGCAGCTCGGTATTACCCTTGGCCTGGCCCTTCATGGAGCCACGCTGCACCTTGCGGTGAAGAATACGCTTAGGGGCAAGCACTACTGACCCCTCCTCTCGGAGTTACGACGACGAGGACGGGAAGAGCCCTCGAGTGCAGGGTTGGGAACAGGCTGGCCCGGGAGCTTCTCGCCCAGGTAGATCCAGACCTTCACGCCGCAGGCACCCATGGTGGTGCTGGCGACAGCCGTGCCGTAGTCGATCTTAGCACGGAGAGTGTGCAGAGGCACGCGACCCTCGCGGTACCACTCACGACGGCCCATCTCGGCACCGCCGAGACGACCGGAGCACTGGATACGGATGCCCTTAGCGCCGGCCTTGCGGGCGGACTGGACAGCCTTGCGCATAGCGCGACGGAAGGCAACGCGGCCCTCGAGCTGCTCGGCGATAGACTGAGCAACGAGGTTGGCGTCGAGCTCGGGGCGCTTGATCTCGACAACGTCGACGGAGAGCTGGCCCTTGGAGACGCCAGCGACCTTCTCGAGCTCGGTGCGGAGGGTATCGATCTCGGCACCCTTCTTACCGATGACAACGCCGGGGCGAGCAGTGAGGATGATGACCTTCACCTTGTCGCCAGCGCGCTCGATCTCGACACGGGAGACAGCTGCGCGGGAAAGACGCTTCTCGAGGTACTTGCGGATCTCGAGATCGTTACCGAGGGTCTTAGCGTAATCCTTCTCTGCGAACCAGCGGGAGCGCCAGTTCTCGGTGATGCCAAGACGGAAGCCGGTGGGGTAGACTTTCTGACCCATACAGCTTTACGCCTCCTTTCGAGGAGCAACGACGACGGTGATGTGGGAAGTACGCTTCAGAATGCGAGAAGCGGAACCCTTGGCGCGGGGACGAATGCGCTTAAGCGTCGGACCCTCGTCAACATAGGCAGCGGCGACAACCAGGTTGTCGGCACGCAGACCGTTGTTGTTCTCGGCGTTCGCAACGGCGGAACGGAGAACCTTCTCGACATCCACGGCGACGGCGCGGTCGCAGAAGTGGAGGATGTCGAAGGCCTGAGCGACAGGCTTGCGGCGGATCAGATCGACCACCAGGCGGGCCTTGCTGGGGGAAACACGCACGTACTTAGCGACGGCGCGAACCTCGGTGGCCTCAGTTTCAATAGACTTAGTTGCCATTTACGGTTAACCCCCTATTTGGCCTTGTGGCCACGGAACGTACGAGTCGGCGCGAACTCGCCGAGCTTGTGACCAACCATGGACTCGGTAACATACACGGGCACATGCTTGCGGCCGTCGTGGACGGCGATGGTGTGACCAACCATCTCGGGGAAGATGGTGGACGCGCGAGACCAGGTCTTCACGACGTCCTTCTTGCCAGCCTCGTTCATCGCGGTGATACGCGAGAGAAGGCGAGTCTCCACGAACGGGCCCTTTTTGAGACTTCTGCTCATAAGTGCTTTCTCCTAAAACTCGGTATCCGAAATTACTTCTTACGGCGACGAATGATGTGCTGGTTCGAGACCTTCTTCTTCTTGCGCGTACGAAGGCCCTTCGTCGGCTTACCCCAGGGGGTAACGGAGGGACGACCAGAGGTGTGGTTCTTGCCCTCGCCACCGCCGTGCGGGTGGTCGACAGGGTTCATGACGGTACCGCGGACGGTCGGGCGCACGTTCATGTGACGCTTACGGCCGGCCTTGCCGATGACGATGTTGGAGTGATCGGCGTTGCCGACCTCACCGACGGTGGCGCGGCAGGTAACGAGGATGCGGCGCATCTCGGAGGAAGGCATACGGACGATAGCGTACTTGCCCTCCTTACCCATCAGCTGGCAGGAGTTACCGGCGGAACGGGCGATAGCGGCGCCCTTGCCCGGCTGGAACTCGACGGCGTGGATGAGCGTACCGACGGGGATGTCGGCGAGGGGCAGAGCGTTGCCCGGCTTGATGTCGGCGTCAGAACCGGACATGATGGTCTGACCGACCTCGAGGCCCTTGGGGGCCAGGATGTAGCGCTTCTCACCGTCAGCGTAGTGCAGCAGAGCGATGCGAGCGGAACGGTTCGGATCGTACTCGATCGTGGCAACCTTGGCGGGCACGCCGTCCTTGTTGCGCTTGAAGTCGATCACGCGGTAACGACGCTTCACGCCGCCGCCCTGGTGGCGGGTGGTGATGCGGCCGTTGTTGTTACGACCGGCCTTCTTGGGCAGGGGCTCGAGAAGAGACTTCTCGGGCTTGGTGCAGGTGATCTCGGAGAAATCGGAGATCGTCTGCCAACGCCTACCAGCGGAGGTCGGCTTAAGGTGCTTTACAGCCATTACAATCCCTTTCAATAGGAATCCGTTAGCCATCGCAGACAGGGATTCGAGGTTCTGCCTCGGGTGCGATGACACCGGACGTATACACGGTTCCGGGCGTGTCCATTTTATACGCCCGAAACCTTGAGCTCTCGCCTCCCCTATTTGGGAGGCATGAGCTCACTCAACAGCAGCGAGTCTTAGGCCTGGTTGCCAAAGACCTCGATGGTGTCGCCCTCGGCCAGCGTGACGATGGCCTTCTTCCAAGAACGGGTCTTGCCGGCGACATAGCGCACGCGCTTGGTCTTGGGCTTGACCGTCAGGGTGTTCACGCGAACGACCTTGACGCCGAAGATCTCCTCGACAGCGTCCTTGATCTGATACTTGTTAGCATCCTTGGCGACCTCGAACGTGTACTTGTTCTGCTCCATGCCGGAGAAGGAACGCTCGGACACGATCGGACGGATGATGATCTCGTGGGCGGTCATTTATGCAAGCACCTCCCCGAAGTGAGCGGCGATGTCGGCGGGCATCAGCACAGCGTTGTTGTTGACGAGATCGTAGGTGTTGGCCTCGTCAGCGGTGATGATGAACGTTTTGGGAATATTGCGGAACGACAGGTAGGCGTTGACGTCCTCATCGCGAACGATGATGGTCAGACGCTTGCCCTCAAGGCCAAGAGCCTTGAGCATGGCGACGGCAGCCTTGGTGGAAGGCTTCTCGAAGCCGTAGTCGTCGACGAGCACGAGCTCGCCATCGGCCAGCTTGGCGGACAGCGCGGAGCGCATAGCCAGCTTGACCTCCTTGTTGTTCATACGCTTAGCGTAGGAACGGGGCTTGGGGGCGAAGACAACGCCACCGTGACGCCACTGGGCAGCACGGATGGAACCCTGGCGGGCACGGCCGGTGCCCTTCTGACGCCAAGGCTTCTTGCCGCCACCGGAAACCTCAGAGCGGCCCTTAGCGGACTGGGTGCCCTGACGCCAAGAGGCCATCTGGCACTTGACGATGTGGTGCATAACGTGGATGTTCGGCTCGATGCCGTACACCTCAGCGGCGAGCTCGGCCTCGGCGACCTTCTTGCCCTCGCTGTTCTTTACTTCAAACTTTGCCATTTAAGTGTTCTCCTTGGTATGACGCTGGGCTAAATGGGCTGGGCCCTTAGGCCATACGGATGGCGACGAGACCATTCTTGGCACCCGGGACAGCGCCCTTGACCAAGATGAGGTTCTGCTCGGCATCGATGCGGACAACGGAAAGGTTCTTGACGGTAACGCGCTCGTTACCCATGTGACCGGCCATCTTGACGCCCTTGAGGACGCGCGCAGGATAGGCGCACTGACCGATAGAACCGGGGTGACGCTGGAAGTGAGAACCATGCGTCATAGGACCGCGGCGCTGACCCCAGCGCTTGATGCGACCCTGGAAGCCCTTACCCTTGGAGGTACCGATGACGTCGACCTTCTCGACATCAGCGAAATCAGCGACGGTGACGACCTCGCCGACCTTGTGCTCCTCGCCGTTCTCGACGCGGACCTCACGAAGGAAGCGAACAGGCTCGACGCCAGCCTTGGCGAAGTGACCAGCCATGGGCTTGTTCACGTTCTTGGCCTTGATGTCGCCGAAACCGATCTGGACGGCGTCATAGCCGTCGGTTGCCTGAGTTTTAACCTGCGAGACAGCGCAGGGGCCAGCCTGGATGACCGTGACGGGAACGACGTTGTCGTCCTCGTCCCAAACCTGGGTCATGCCAATCTTGCGGCCGAGAATCATGCTGATCAAGATATGATCCCAACTCTCGCGTGGTCTTGGGACAATGCGTACACCACCGAGCGTACGCCCCTAGAGGACCACTACTTACACGACGTGCTCCCCAGCCTTGTATTTCGCCCGGACTACCTGACAACCCTATTAAGCAGGCATTTTGTCCAGCCAGAATACTCCCCTGGTTTCACACAGCTGTTTAGTATACACGGCTGCGGGCGTATCCATCGAGATTCATATTTCACTCACATTGTTTACGCAGGTAAAGTGCGTGGATGGCTCCCGAGCACGGCGGAGGGCCGGAGAAATATATTAAGGTCCCTGCTCTACAGTCCTGCTCACGACGGAGAGCACATTAAGTGCTCTCCTGTTCGTGCGGAACTCGCGACAACCTTAATATGTCTCAGGCCCGCCCCCTCCGCCGCACACTGGGAACGTGCCACGCACTTTACCTGCGTAAACAATGTGAGTGAAATATGAATCTCGATGGATACGCCCGCAGCCGTGTATACTAAACAGCTGTGTGTAACCAGGGGAGTATT
>DBFADZ010000045.1:0-12313 GCA_048195375.1 Collinsella sp. | reverse complement strand
GATATAAGGTTTCCTGCTCTACAGTCCTGCGCAAGACGAAGGCCACATTAAGTGGCCTTCTTTGCGTGCGGAACTCGCGATAAACCTTATATCCGGCCCCTCCGGTCGGGGACCTTTCTGTATCGATATGGCTTCTGAGCTGGTTTGGCGTCGACAACGTCCAGCAAGGCTAACAAGCCAGCGTCGAATTTCCGGCATTCTTTAGCTGAAAGAAACCTACCTGATAATCGACTCAATATCTCGGCTCTTATATAGCAGTCGGCGGACTTCCATAACGTCGTCGATGACGACATAAAAAACCATGTAGTTACCAACGTAGAAGCGGTAATACGGGTGCAATCGCCTTCTTGTCGAAGGGTATGTTGGCGACATGGTTGGATTCTTGAGATGCTCGAGTATGCCTGCTTCAACATTGTTGACAAGCCTATTTGCTGCAGCGGTGTTATTGAGATCAAAGGCGATATATGACGCTGCTTGGCTGAGGTCCTCCCAAAATATGGGAAGATAGCGGAGCTTATAGGGCCTGTTCATCGAGACCGCCGTTGAGCATTTTTCTGACAGAGCCAAAGACATCGTCGTGTGTATAGCGAAGTTGCATGCTGGCAGCCTGACGATCGGCGGCATCAAGGGCGCTCTCGATTGTATTGCTCAGCGACTTGTACTGCTCAAAGCTCATGACGACCATAGAGCCCCGCCCGTTTTTAGTTAGAAAAACCGGACCCTCTTGTTCGACTTCGCGTTCAACGTCCGGGTAGTGATTTCTAAGATCTGAGACTGGCCTAATATTCACAGCTACCTCCTGAGCTATCAGGATATTATCGTAATTATGATAACAGAGTATAGATTTGGGATGGGAGCCCCTGAGGGCCGCGGGAGCCGGACGGCGCATGTGAACTTTATCGCGAGTTCCGCACGCAAAGGAAAGCACTTAATGTGCTTTCCGTCTTGCGCAGGACTGTAGAGCAGGAAAGTTCATATGAGCCGCCCGGCTCCCGCGGCCCTCAGGGGCATCTCTCATGCAAAAACTTTTGTCGGGTAAAGTCCGAGGTCAGTGGCGTTTTATACCGAGAATTTCAAAAAAGCTGAAAATTCATTACATATTTGCGTTGACTTTAGGTAACTAAAGTTTCATACTCCTTTTCAACCACTGGGGGATGTGAACACGCACGGATCGTTCACATCATGATTGAAGAGGATTTCTTAGACATGTTCACGCATCAGCTAAACATTATCAGCGTAGTAATTATCTGATGCGGGTTAGCACATACAGCTAGCCCGTACGATAACGGGCGGCTGATGAAGATGAGGGCCGTCGAGCGCAACCGACGGCCCTCATTTTTATGTCTAGGAAGTTCTTTTTAGAGGAGGAAATGTAATGAACGGAGTTTTGCTCATGGTTGTGGCCGCGGCGGTGCTCGCCTGCGGCTATCTGGGCTATGGCCGATGGCTGGCCAACAAGTGGGGCGTTGACAAAGAGGCCCTCACGCCGGCCAAGCGCATGAAGGACGGCAAGAGCTTCTCGCCCGTCTCCGCCTTCACCGCGTTCTCGCACCAGTTCAGCTCGATCTGCGGTGCTGGCCCTGTCACGGGTACGATCGTCGCCATGGCCTTTGGCTGGCTGCCCGTCGTGCTCTGGGTCCTCGTCGGCGGCATCTTCTTTGGTGCCGTCCACGACTTTGGTGCCCTGTACGCTTCGATGAAGAACAACGGCAAGTCGCTCGCTCAGCTCATCGAGAAGTACATCGGCAAGACCGGCCGTCGCCTGTTCCTGCTGTTCTGCTGGCTGTTCTGCATCATCGTCATCGCCGCTTTCACCGACATGGTCTGCAAGACGTTCATGTTCACCCCGGCCGTTGACGCTTCTGGTGCTGCTACCGGTGCCATCGACTTCACCAAGTCCTATGCCGCCGGCTGCGCTGGTACCATCTCCATCCTGTTCACCTTTGTCGCTATCGCCTTTGGTTGGGCCCAGAAGAAGTTCAACCTCACCGGCGCTGCCGAGTTCGTCACCGGCGTGGTCCTCATGGTTCTCATGTTCGCCGTCGGTATGCAGTTCCCGGTCTACCTGGATAAGTTCCAGTGGTTCGCCGTCGTCATGGTCTACCTGGTCTTCGCTGGCGCTATGCCCATCCAGATGCTCAAGACCCCGCGTGACTACCTCACTTCCATCATGATGATCGTCATGATCGTCTGCGCTGTCCTCGGCATCGTCGTCCTGGGCGTCAACGGTCAGGCCACTATCACCGCTCCGGTCTTCACCGGCTTCTCCACTGCCTCCGGCATGATGTTCCCGGTCCTGTTCGTCTCCGTCGCTTGCGGTGCTCTCTCCGGTTTCCACAGCCTCGTTTCTTCCGGCACCTCTTCCAAGCAGGTCGAGAAGGAGCAGGACGCCGTCAAGGTCGGTTACGGCGCAATGATCGTCGAGTCCTTCGTCGGCATCCTTGCCATCATCGTTGCCGGCATCATGTTCTCCGATATGAACACCGCCGGTACCGGCGCCCTCAACGCCGGCGTCGCTTCCACCCCGTTCCAGATCTTCGCCGCTGGCATCTCCCGCGGTATGCAGGCCTTCGGTGTTGACGGCACGCTCGCTACCGTCTTTATGACCATGAACGTTTCCGCTCTGGCCCTGACCTCGCTCGACGCCGTCGCCCGCATCGCCCGCACCTCGTTCTCCGAGTTCTTTGCCCAGACCAACGACGCCCTGGCCATCGAGTCCAAGGCCGGCTACATGAAGGTCCTCGGCAACCCCTGGTTCGCCACGGTCGTTACCCTGCTTCCTGGTCTCGCCCTCGCTTTTGGTGGCTATGCCAACATCTGGCCGCTCTTTGGTGCTTCCAACCAGCTGCTCGGCGGCATGACCATGATCACCCTCGCCGTGTTCTGCAAGTGCACCGGCCGCAAGGGTTGGATGCTCTACGTGCCCGTCGTCTTCCTGCTCTGCTGCACCTTCACCTCGCTGGTGCAGAGCGCCATGGGCTGCATGACCGCCGTCCAGGCTTACGGCTTCTTCGGTACCATCCCGGCTACCGCCACCACGGCCGCCGTCTCCGTTGCCGCCACCAAGGGCCTGCAGCTCGTCTTTGCCGTTCTGCTGATGGTCCTGGGCCTCATCGTTGCCGTTAACTGCCTCAAGGAGTTCTTCGGCAAGGAGGCCGGTTCCATGCCTGACGAGGATCCCGAGTGGTCCGAGATGGGCAAGGCCGAGTATGGCCGCACTGCTGCTGCCGAGGCTCCCGTCGACGCCGAGGCCGCCAAGGCTTAGTCGACCTGACGAGTTGAACGTCACATCTATATGACTCGGAAAGACCGGGTCCGCGACTTCGCGGGCTCGGTCTTTTTTTCATGCAAAAGCGGGTGACGCTCGAGTGTTCTCGCAGATGTTTTGCATGGATAAGGGCGCGCGTTGTACCATATGGACGTATATGTGTGCATATGAAAGGGGCCCCGTGGCCAAGACGGTATATTCCGATAACCAAAATAATGTCGATGCCCTGGCTGAGCGTCTGAGCAGCCAGACGTCGCTTTCTGCCGAGCGTGCCAAGCTGGTTGCCTACGACCTGCTTTGCCGCAAGGCGCTCAAGATTAAGTCGAGTGCGCTGGCGCAAATTTTTCGCTCCGTCGATAAGGAATGTGACACCAAGGCGATGCGCGATGAGCTTATCGCGGCAAATATTGTGACCAAGATCGAGGGTAGCGGCATTAACGGGCGCCCGGCGTTCTATACCATCAATGCCGAGATCCGCGATGCCCAGGAGCAGCCTGCCGAGTCCGTCGAGGATTTTGTCGTAGAGGATTCCGCCGACGTGCCTGCTGTGGAAGAAGCTGCTCCGCGTGAGCATGTCGATACCGATGAGTTGCTCGATGAGAACGTCGTGCGTGCCTTTACGGCCAAGGCAGGACGCGGCGGTTTTGGCGGGGGCGGCAAGCGCGATGCGCAGCGCCGCGCCCAGCAGGAGCGCTTCCGTCGCGCCGTTGCTCAAAAGGGTGAGACGGATGCTGAGGCCGTCGAGGAAAAGCCCGTTGGGATGCAGGAGCCGACTCGCACTCAAGAGCATGCTGGGATCCAGGAGCCCAAGCGTCGCCGCGGTGCCCATTTTAAGGCCGAGCAGCGAGGTATTGCATGCGAGGTCCAGGATTCCGCCGAGGCTGCTGACGCGTCCGATGAACCGGCCAAGAAGGCTCCGGGTTCATGCCGTCCCGGACGTGGTTTTGCGGGGCGCGCGTATCCCGTAAGGCGTCAGGAGAAGAGCGAACCGGCTTCGACCACTCAGGACGAGAAGGACGAGAAGGCCGTTGAGCCGGCGGCTCGCGAACAGAAGCCTGTTGAGCCGCAGCTTGAGGTTGATGCCGAGGCCAAGGGCCAGCAGCCTACTGATGAGCGGGCGGAGCAGGGCGCGTCGAGCAAGCCTCGCCGCCGTCGCCATCGTGGGGGCCGCAGTTCCCATGCCGAGACTGCGGCCGAGAAGACCACGCCGCAGGACGAAGATGCGAAGGTCGAGGTTTCTTCGGGGCAGCCTAAGCGCCAGCCGGCGAAGGAGAGCAAGTCCAATCGTCCGCAGAAGCAGGCGCCTATGCCGAAGCGCGAGTGCAATTCCCAAGGCGATTCTAAGCGCAAGTCTCAGAAGAAGCCGGAGCCTACCGCAACAGATACTGCTGCCCAGCAGCCCAAGTCGGCAGTCCACGGCGAGGTCTCGGCGTTTGCCCTTGCCCGCGTTTTAGGCAGGCAGCTGCTCAAAGTTGTCCCTACGCCTACGGCGCTCTCTAAGATCAAGGAGCAGCAGACACAGATCGTAAAGGTTGAGGGCAAGGACGGCAAAAAGGCTCCGCAGCGCACTCAGCACAACGAGATGTCCAACCGCAAGATTGCCGAGGAAATCGCAATCATCCAGGCTTGGATCGAGCAGAACCGAGGTGCCGATACGCCGGTTGCCTCGCGCCGCCAGCGTGCCTACCAGATCTTTAACGACGAGAAGGCTTTTGACGGCAAGCACGGTGAGCGCTTGATCAGGCGTATGACCGAAAAGGGCATCAGCATGCAGGCGATCAAGGTCGCCCCCAATCGCCCCGTGCACTTTACGGGCTTCTTTACGCTGGGCGCCGACAAGCCGTTCATTATGGTCGAGAACCTGGACACCTACGACGAGATCGTCAAGCTGCTGCGTGGACGCAAGCACGCCAAGCTCTTTGGCATCAAGGTGGGCGGCGTGATTTTTGGCGGCGGATGCAAGGCGAGCGTCTCGCATGCCCTGGACGATTATCTGGCTGAGATTGGCTATCGCTTTAACTACGTCTACTACGTAGGCGACATCGATCGCGAGGGCGCGCGCATTGTCGAGCAGGCTCGCAATGCCAATGTGGTTGAGATTCGCCTGCATGCCGGCATGTACCGTGCCATGCTCGCCGAGCATAAGCGTCGCGTGAAGGCCGGCGGCGAGTGCGAGCCCGCGGCTGCCAACCAGGGCGTGCCGCAGAACCTGGCGGCGACGATCAAGGATCTGCCCATGGTTACGCGCGTGCAGTTCCGCAACGTGCTGCGCGAGGGCGGGCGCATTCCGCAGGAGATCCTGATGACCGCCGACTATCGGGATGGCGACTCGGGAAGCTTCGACCGCATGCTCAACAACTAGGGCGTTCGGCCCCGGGAGAGTGGGGACACCGGCTTAGGTTTCCTGCTCTACAGTCCTGCTCACGACGGAGGCCACATTAAGTGGCCTCCTGTTCGTGCGGAACTCGCGATAAACCTAAGCCGGTGTCCCCACTCTCCCGGGGCCTGTGGTTACCTGGTTGTTGCATGCGGCTCGCTTTTCGGAACTGGGCTGATATTTTCTTGATGTTAGGCGCTCTTGGTCCTAATGGGCTTGGGGCGCCTGTCTTCTGAAGGTAGATTTTTGGGACATGCCTGAAAATCTACCTTTATCTTTTCGTGCTGGACGAGAAGTTGTGTTGCGTTGCCGGTTCGAATCCCTCCGCTTGTTGCCCTTGGCTGGAAAGTTGGGATGCGGGGAGCTTATGGCTGGTATGGGACGGAGGGATTCCGCGTCCGCCTTTTCGGCGGCCGCGCCCCGCTGCGTCGCTTCGCTCCTTGCGTGCTGCGCTGGAAAACGCTTCGCGTTTCCTCAGCTCCGCACCCTTGCGGGTTCGAATCCCTCCGCTTGCCCACATAAAAGCGCCCTGGGCCGTTATGGGCTCAGGGCGCTCAGTTTTAATGGCTGGGACGGAGGGATTCGAACCCCCAACAGCCGGCACCAAAAACCGGAGTTCTACCGTTGAACTACGTCCCAATGTGTGGTGTTGCCCAAAAGCAACTCGTTTAGTTTACCTAATCTGCGAGGGCATCGCAAACGCCATCGAGCAGGCGTACGGCGAGTGTCTGCGCGTCGCTGGCCGTGAAGGTGCCGTTGTAGCGCGTCATGCCCGTGAGCTCAATGCGAATGCGAGCCGGCTTCTGCTGCGCGGCGACATTGGCGGTGCGGATGCGCTGGGCCAGGTTGTGGCACTCGGCGAGGGCAATCGTGGCGCGCGGTGCGGCGTCGGCGGGCAGCTCGTCGCTTGCGATTTCGAGCACCAGGTCAACGTCGGTTGGGACCTCGGAGTCGCAGAGCATCATGCCGCTGTTGTCGGTCGTTGCCGTGGCGATATTCCACATGCGCGACGCAACACTGCGTGCGATGGGGTCCTCGCCGATAACGGCAATCTGGAAGCGCTCGAGCACGTTGGCGGCGCGAGCAAAACCGATGCGGGACTCGGCTTCGGTGACCGAGGGCTTGCCCTCCCACACATGGTGCAGGCGGTTGATGTAGGCGTAGGTGTCCTGGAAGGCCATGCCGTCGGCAAACAGGCCGACATTTTCCTGGAACTGCTGCAGGGCGGCCTCGGTATGCGGACCAAAGTAGCCGTCGTCTTCGCCACAGGCAAAGCCCAAAACGTTGAGAGCGCGCTGCAGGGCCTGCACATCGGCGCCATGGAAATTGGGCATGCGCAGATAGAGGGTGCGGTCGCCCAGCTTATACGAAGCGTCTACAAGGGCGCTCCAACAGGGGATATCGACGGCATGACCGGCAGCAAGGCCGCTGTCGAGCCTGAAGGTGCTGACGGCCTGCTCAGTGGTGGCTCCAAAGTACTTGTCGGTGACTTCGGCGGCATCAATCGTGTAGCCGAGCTGCAGGAGACGAGACTGCACGTCCTCGACGGCTGCTCCTTGCATGCCCGTTGTAATAGGTTCCATGAACGAACCCCTTTCGGCGTACCATTCGTACTATTTGAGCGTCTGTCGGATAGACAACGCAAAGGGATGCATAAACATGCACTCAACAGTGTAGCAAGTTGTGCCTAAATACGCTGCTGACAGGTTTTATAACCCCCGTTAGTTAAGGCGCTCCACAAAGAAATCTGCCATGGAGAGGAACAGCTCGCGTGCGTGCGAATCAAGCTCAACGTTCTCGATGGCCGCTTTGGCCTTAGCGGTCAGGTCGAGCGCGTAAGTGTGGGCGTAATCGATGGAGCCGGTCTCCTGGAAGATCTCCACGGCGCGTGCGAGCTGCGCGGGATCATCGGTGCCTGAGGAAAGAATCGCCTCGACCTCGTCGTGGTGGCGCTCATCAGAGAGGGCGTGTACGGCGACAAGCGTGCGCTTGCCCTCGGTGATGTCGGTGCGGAAGTCCTTGTTGGCGGCCTCCTTGGTACCGATCAAGTTGAGCAGATCATCTTGAATCTGGAAGGCAAGGCCCGTGTGCAGGCCAAAGGCGCGCAGCGCCTCAATTTGCTCCTCGCTGCCTCCGCCGATGATGGCTCCGGTGGCAAGCGGCGTGGCTCCGCTGTAGTACGCGGTCTTGTGCGTCGCCATGTCCAGGTAATCGTCGACCGAGATGTCGAAGCGCCCGTCGCGTACCCAACCCAGGTCGAGTGCCTGGCCCTCGATGGTACGAACGATCATCTCGGTGAGCTCGTGGAGCACGCGGAGTTTTACGTTGGGCTCCAGCGTGGGGTCGTCGAGAACCGTCTTGGTGACCATGGTAAGTGCCAGGTCGCCGCAGTTGATAGCAAGCCCCGTGCCCTCGGTGAGGTGCATGCAGGGCTTACCGCGGCGCAGCTGCCCGTTATCGGCGATGTCGTCGTGGATGAGCGCACCCGACTGGAAATGCTCGATGGCCGCCGCGGCGCTGCGGGCGCTCTCAAAGCTGCCGCCCACTGCGGTGGCGGCGAGCATGCAGATGAGCGGGCGGTGGCGCTTGCCGGCATTGGCGGTAAATGCCGAGAGCGGGGTATACAGGTAGCGCTCGATATCGGCAGAGGTCGCCTGTCCGTCAAAGAACGTGGCCAGATAGTCGTTGATCTGGTCAAAGTGCTGGGCTAAAAAGCTGGTAAACGGACTGGACACGGGTTCTCGCATTCTTTCTTGGGTTGCATCGTTGCGGTGTGCAGATACCATATTGCCACATTGGAGTTGCCGGCGCGTCTGTTTTGGCGATTTGGGGAAACGGGACGTGTGCGCGTGCCGGCTGCTTATATAAGCCTAAAGTGCTCGAGCGCCTTGACGACGCCATCTTTGTCGACCGAGTCGGTGATGTAGTCGGCGCGCTTTTTGAGATAGTCCGGCGCATTGCCCATGGCGATACCGACATCGACGGCGTTCATCAGCGAGACGTCATTGCTGGCGTCGCCGATGCCGTATACGGTTCCGTGGTGGGGATCGAGGGCGTCGAGTACAGACTGGATGCCCCCGCGCTTCGTGCATTCGCGGGGCGAGATTTCGGTTACCTCGAGTTCGAGCTCGTTAAAGCACAGCAGCGGCTCAAGTGCCTTATCTTGAGCGATGCGGCTGGCGAGCGATGTAGACATCAAGATCTTGTAGGCACTGTAATGTTGCAGCTGCGTGACTGCGTCGCCCAGGGTGCGCGCGTATCCGGGGGCATCGGGGGCATCGGCGCTCATGCGCACGACGCCGTTGAGGCCCTCAAAGCGGATGACCTCGCCCGACTGCTCAAGATAGGGGGCAAGGCGCTGCAGCATGCCGGGCGTCATCGCTAAATCGCGAATCACGTGTCCCTCAAGTTCGACATAGCCACCCGCGAGGCAGACGATGCCGGCCCAGGGCAGCTCGAGCAGCTTTGGATGGATGCAGCTCAGTGTGCGCCCTGTGCAGATAAACGCCATATTGCCCTTGGCGACAAAATCACGGATGGCCTGCGAGACCGCCTCGTTGGGATAGGGGGACAGGTCTCGCTCGCTCTCGGGAAGCTCTTGTGCCACTCGAGGGTCTTGCCACGCGAGCGTGCCGTCAATGTCGAAGAAGCAGATATTGCCGTGCTTGTGGGTTGGGCTGGCGACAGGGGAGGCCGAGGCGGTGGGCACAAATCCCGGCTCGAGGCCCATGATCTGGTCAAAATGCTCTTTAACGCGGGGAACGGAGATGCCGATGACCACCTGGGCGGTCTTGCCCGTAATGATGAGGCCTTTGGCGCCCGCCGCGACAAACGACGCGTTATCTGCAACGATGGAAGGGTCTGCGACCTCGACGCGCAGGCGCGTGGCGCAGTTGGTTGCGCCCGCAATATTGCCAACGCCACCTAAAAGCTGAATTACCCGCTCAGCGAGGACGTGATCTTGATCGGATTGACTATTGACCTCGTCATTGGGAGATTGCTCTTTGGCAAAGCCGCTTCTCGTTAAATGATCGATTGCCGCGCGATTGGCGACATGATCCTCGCGGCCCGGCGTCTTAAGGTCATAGATCAAGATGAGTGCTCGAAAACTCACAAAAAAGATGAGGCTAAAGGCAAGGCCGATACCGAGCGCCAAAAGATAGGCACCGGCATGCATGCGCATGAGCGGAATAAAGTTGAAGGCTGCCATCTCCATGAGACCGCCCGAGAAGATACCGACGATACCGAAGAGGTTCATGGTCATGGCAAGGCAGGAGGATAGGACGGCATAGAGCAAAAAGAGTCCGGGATAGGTGAACATAAAGAGAAACTCGAGCGGCTCGGTAACGCCGCAAACCACCGAGGCGACGATGGCGGGCAAAAGGATGGCCTTAAGACCGACACGGCGTTCGGGTTGGGCGGTGAAATAGAATGCTGCCGCGATGGCGGGAAGGCCAAAGAGCTTGCTCCAGCCGGTGGCGGTAAAGCCTGCCCAGGGTGCAAGCTCATTCAAAGGGCGCGTGCTATGGGAGAGAATGGGGAGCAGGTTGGTCCACGTGGCGTAGATGCCGTCGTTAATGACCAGGTTGTCGTAGTAGATCGGCATGTAGAGCAGGTGGTGTAGGCCAAAGGGCTCAAGTGCTCGTTCTAAAAAGACAAAGACGCCCACGCCGAAGGGACCGACGCCCACAAGTGCGTGGCGCAGCGTTTCGGTCACAGCGTATGCGAAGGGCACGATGGCGGCCGAGATAGCGGCAAGGGCAAACACGGCAAAAAAGCTGATGAGGTAGACCAGCGAAGAGCCCGAGAAGGTGCCGAGCCAATCGGGAACCTTGGCATCGTAGAAGCGGTCATGGATGGCGACGACGGTTGCCGATACCGCCAGCGGGCCGATAATGCCGGTGTCGAGCGTCTTGATGCCGTCGATGACGGCGATACCGCTGGCGGGGGTCAAAGATGACGGGTACTTAAGTCCAAGGTTGTCTCCGCTCAGCTTAATGATCTCGCTCAAAAAGAAGCAATAGGCAAAATAGGCCACGAGCGCTTCGAGGCAGCAGCGTGCCGGTTGCTTTTGGGCAAGACCGATAGGCAGCGCTACGGCAAAAAGGAGCGGGAGGCGTTTAAAGACCGTCCACGAGCCGCGCTGGATGATGGTCCAGAAAACGTACCAAGGGGTTCCGTATACGGCGAGATCGCCGACGATGTCCACAGTCGTTGCGAGAGCGGAGACGCCGACCATGAGGCCTGATATAGAAAACAGCATGGCGGGCGCGAACATTGCCCCGCCAAAGCGTTGGATTTTTTGCAGCATGTTCTGCCTCTCGACCATAAGCCCACCGTGTCTGCGGTGGAACGTTTAAACAATGAGTTAATTGTAGGGGAGTGAGCGTTCGCCGCATTGATGGTTTTGATTCGAATCGATTGGAGTATCACGGGCGCCGTTGACAGTTAATAATCGGTGCTTTGCCGATAGACGGTTTAAACAACCCAAAGAAATGCTATCGTGCCTAGCCATACATATTAATTAGAGGTGAAACAATGCCAAAAGCGATATACGAAGGAATCTACCGAGAAATACGCTCGCGCATCATTAACGGGACCTATGCGTTTCAGGAGATGCTGCCAACCGAAGCCGAGCTGACCGCGGAATTTGGCTGCACGCGCAATACCGTCCGCCGTGCTTTGAGCATGCTGGCCGACGGGATGTTTGTGCAGCCCATACACGGCAAGGGCGTGCGCGTTATTTGGCTTAAGGGCGAAACCGACATGTTGGGCGCACTCGAAGAGGTTGAGTCGTTTGGCGAGTTCGCAAAACGCAACAATGCCGTCGCATCGACCGAGGTCAAGTCTTTTGAGCATTTGATTTGCACTGAGCAACTCTCTCGTCGCCTGGGCTTTAAGGTGGGCGAGGAGCTGATTCGCGTGGTACGTGTCCGAAGTCTCAACGGCAATGCACGCCAAGTAGACCATGGTTACTTTTTGGAGTCGATCGCCAAGGGTCTGACGCCCGAGATCGCCGCAAAGTCAATTTACGACTATCTGGAGCACAAACGCGGCGTCAAGGTGATGGCGAGCCGTCGTACGGTGAGCGTCGAGCTCGCCAACGATGAGGACTGCAGCTACTTGGACCTTGGCAAATACAACTGTGTCGCCGTCATGGAGAGCCAGTCGTACACCTCGGACGGCATCTTGTTCGAGGTCACGCATGCCCGCACGCATCCCGAGATCTTCCACTACCGCGTCAACTCCAAGCGATAGCCGGCTAGCTCGCAGCCTGACGAGACTCATGCCCTCAAAGAGAAAACGCCCGGTCAAACCGACGATGCATCGGCTTGACCGGGCGTTTTCTCTGCATTCGATAACAAATAATTGTTTATACAAAACTTGTCAAGTATCAAGTTGAAATTACCGTTCACCGAAGTTTTTCTACCGCTCTAGTAATACTTGTTCAAACAAGTAGCCAAATAGCGTATTGTACAAATCAGCAAAAGGGGCAAAGTCCCCGAGCCAATCTCCGAAGGCGGCGGCAAAGGGTGCCGCCACGGTGTGAAAGGGTGGATTGTAATGAAGAACGAAATGAGCAGAAGGCAGTTCCTGGGCTTTGCTGGTTCCGCGGCTGCGGTTCTTGGTCTGGGTCTCGTGGGCTGCGGTGGCTCCGCCGGCTCCGG
>DBFADZ010000040.1:0-108212 GCA_048195375.1 Collinsella sp. | reverse complement strand
AGGCCACATTAAGTGGCCTTCTTTGCGTGCGGAACTCATTTTGAGCAAGCACCCGCCCTGCCGGGGCTCCCGGGTTCTGCAACGACTCGGCCGTTCGGGTCAGGTAGGCTGATAGGAAAGATGGTGACGGAGGCGCAAAATGCGCCTCCGCCTTTTGAATGTGATGAAAGTGTGGCGAAATGAGCTTAAAACTTCCGTAAATGTGATAAATGTCACGTTTTACCTAGGGTAAAATGTGGGAAATATCACGTTTACGGAAGTTTCTTTGCGGGAGGTTCGGCCATGCAGCGAGATATCATTGCCAAGCTTAACGCTTGGAAAGCGTCAGAATATCGTAAGCCGCTTATCCTTAAGGGGGCGCGCCAGGTTGGAAAGACGTGGGCGCTTAAGGAGTTCGGCCGAACCTCGTACATCAATTATGTGTATCTGACACTCGAGGAGCCGTCACCTGGGGTACAGAGCGAGTACGCTCAGTTTTTCGAAGGTACGCGCGATCCTCGACGGATCATCTCAAATCTTTCCCTGGCACTTGGACAGCCTATCGAGCCCGGCGAAACGCTGCTTATTATTGATGAGATCCAGGATTGTCCTTCTGCAGTCGGCGCCCTTAAATACTTCTGTGACGAGGCCCCCGAGTATCACGTCGCATGCGCAGGGTCTTTGTTGGGCGTTCGCTTGTCCCGTGAGACCAGCGCTTTTCCGGTGGGAAAGGTCGAGTTCATGGAGATGCGCCCCATGAGCTTTTCCGAGTTTCTGAAAGCCGAGGGCGCTGCAAACTACGACGAATACCTTGGCGGCCTGGATCAGATCGAGACAGTGCCCGATTTCTTCCATGTCCGTCTCGTCGAGCATCTTCGTCGTTATTTTGCATGCGGCGGCATGCCAGAGGCTCTTGGCCGGTGGGTGGAGACGGGCGATATCGTTCAGGTCGATAAGGTGTTGTCTGATCTCTTGGATTCCTACGAGCGCGATTTTGCCAAGCATGGTGGCCGTGCGCAGTTCGCCAAGCTTTCACAAATATGGAACTCGATTCCAGCTCAGTTGGCGCGCGAGAACAAAAAGTTCGTTTGGGGTGCGGTGCGCGAGGGGGCTCGTGCTCGAGAATACGAGGATGCTCTGGAATGGCTTGCCGATGCTGGGCTCATCACGGCGGTTCGCCTTAATGCTGCCGGTGGTGTGCCGCTCTCTGCGTACGATGACCTCAAGGCATTTAAGGTCTACTGTCTTGATGTCGGCTTGCTGCGCCGCATGGCAAGGCTGGATGCGTCCGCTTTTGCCATCTCGGATGCGCTATTTTCGGAGTTCAAAGGTTCGTTCGCCGAGAACTATGTGCTTCAGGCATTGCTTTCACAGTTAGATGCTGCTCCGCGTTATTGGACAAACGAGAAGCCGAAGCACGAAGTCGATTTTTTGATTCAAGTCGGAAACGAAATCGTTCCCGTCGAGGTCAAATCGGGAGAGGTCGTTCATTCCAAGAGCCTTAAGTACTATGCCGACAAGCATGCGGAGACGACTCCATTGAGGGTCCGCTACTCACTTAAGAACCTAAAGCTCGACGACGGGGTGCTCAACATTCCGTTGTATTTGGCTGATCGATCTGTCCCTCTTATCAAAAAGGCGCTTGATCGTGCACATCTTGACGTTTAGATCCTGGGTGAGCTGACGGACGGCGGCTAATTAATCGCTCTGTTACGGCCAGGGAGCCTGGGCCTTAGCGATGCTTGCTTCGCCAAGCCGTGGGTGTCATGCCGGTGTATTGTTTGAAGGCTTGGGCGAAGGCGGCCTGCTGAGGGTAGCCTAGACGCTCTGCCACCTGCGCTATCGTGAGCGCGCTATCGGCCAAAAGGTCCTGCGCTCGCTCCATACGGCGTCTGCGAATGTAGGCGCCCAGGGACTCGCCAGTTTGGGCCTTAAAGGTGGCGCATAGCTTGGAGCGGCTTGTGTAGAGCCTCTCGGCCACCTCGTTGATACCCACACGTCTGCCTTTGTCGAGCGCGCACTCAATCATTGCCGTTGCTTCTTCGGCAATGGTCATGCTGACGCGTGTGTCTACCGCCTGCTGCGCCTGCTTGTGGGCCGCGCGTGAACAGGCGAGCTCCGCGACCATGGCCTCCACGATGCCCTGCATATAGACGTGTCCGCCTACGGTGCGGGCGCGTTCCTCGTTAATCCGGCGCAGCGTGTGGCAGATGGCAGACGTCGCTTCCTCGTGCCATGGCTCGGCAAACGCCTCAAAGATTCCCGCGAACTCGGTGGGATAGCGGTGCTCCAGTTCGTCAAAATATCCAGGCAAAAAGAGCACCGAGCGCGAGTGATAGAGCTGCCCCGCAAACAGCGGGCTTAATTCCTCGCCACAGCTATCTTGGATAAAGCTGCAAACGGCATTGTTTGGCCACGGTCCATGCAATGGTTTAAGGTTCGCGGGCGTTATGCCGGCCTCGGGCATGCATGTAAGTGTGGGCGCGCTGACCTCGCTCACGCAGGCGTATGGCTCGGGTGTGTATTCGGCCAGGTACATATCGTGCGTCGGGGTGATGAAATGCTCCATGACGATGCAGGCTGGGGAGAGAGACATGATCCATGCGCGGCCGTGCGCCCGGTCGTTTGCCACCTCGCCGGTAAAGACGGCGCCCTTGCCGGTAAGCTCCAGGCCAAACTGCTCAAATTGCGGTGCGTAGAGCTCGGTTATGTCGGTCGCTGCCCGATGCATTTTCGAAAGCGTCCCCTTCCTTTGCGGAAACGTCCACGCCTGGCTTGATTGTGAGCCATGGCTAACACATCAATGATAAGTTCATTACGGTTAACTCTCAAGCCGTTAGAAAGGAATCTCATGGCAAAGGGATCAAAATGGGAGGGCGGCGGTATCGGCGAGTTGCTCGCATATGCCGGTGACCGCAAATTCCTAACGTATTTGGGCATGGCGCTCTCGGCGCTCTCGCAGCTGCTGAGCTTTGGCCCGTACGTGTGCATTTGGCTTGTCGCGCGCGATCTGATTGCCGTGGCACCTAACTGGAGCGAAGCCTGCGACATCGCGATGTATGGCTGGTGGGCCGTGGGTTTTGCCCTGGCAAGCATCGTAGCTTATTTCGTGGGGCTCATGTGCACGCACCTGTCTGCGTTTCGCTGTGCGTCCAATATCCGTAAGGCCACGAGCGAGCACCTGCTTAAGTTGCCGCTCGGCTACTTCGACACGCATGCCACCGGCGAGCTGCGCCGCATTGTAGACGGGTGCGCCGCCTCCACCGAGACTTTGCTCGCACACATGCTGCCCGATATCGCAGGCGCCGCCGCCATGGTCGCAGGTCTGCTCGTGCTGCTTTTCGCCCTCGATTGGCGCTTGGGCGCGGCATGCCTCATCTCGGTGGCCATTTCGTTTGGCGCCATGGCCACCATGATGAGCGGCAAAGGCGCCGAGTTCATGAAGGCCTACATGGGAGCGCTGGTCAAGATGAACAAGACCGGCACCGAATACGTACGAGGCATCCCCGTGGTCAAGGTGTTTCAGCAGACGGTCTACTCCTTTAAGGCCTTCCACGATGCGATCGCCGAATACGCCGACATGGCGCAAAACTATGCGGGCACGTTCTGTCGAGGTCCGCAGGTACTCAACCTTACCGCGCTCAATGGTCTTGTGGCATTCCTGTTGCCCGTGGCGTTGCTGTTGGCGCCGGGTGAGACGGACTTCGCGCATTTTATGAGCAACTTCACGTTTTACGCGATATTTTCGGCCGTGGTACCGACGGCCATGACCAAGCTCATGTTTGTGGGCGAGGCCTCTCAGATGAGTGCCGATTCGCTGACTCGCATCCGAAGCGTCATGGATTCCAAGCAGCTCTCCGTGCCCGCCCAACCCAAGCACCCTGCCGGCGGCGACGTGCGATTTGAGGACGTGAGCTTTACGTACGAGGGTGCCGAAGCACCTGCCGTTGGCCATGTGAGTTTCAGCGTTCCCGCTGGTAGCACCCTCGCCCTGGTGGGTCCCTCGGGCGGCGGTAAGTCAACCTGCGCAAGCCTGATCCCGCGTTTTTGGGATGTTTCCTCGGGTCGAGTGCTCGTGGGCGGTGTGGACGTTCGCGATATGGATCCGCACGAGCTTATGGACCAGGTCGCCTTCGTGTTCCAGACCAACCAGCTGTTCCGGCAAACACTTGCCGATAACGTGCGCGCCTCCAAGCCTACGGCCACTGACGACGAAGTGCGTGCGGCCCTCTCCGCAGCTCAGTGCGACGACATTGTGGCCAAGCTCCCACAGGGCATCAATACCATGCTCGGCGCCGGCGGAGCTTATCTTTCGGGCGGCGAGGTCCAGCGCGTGGCGCTCGCCCGCGCGATCCTTAAAGACGCGCCTATCGTGGTGCTCGACGAGGCCACGGCGTTTGCCGATCCCGAGAACGAGGCGCTCATCCAGCGCGCCTTTAGCAAGCTGGCGGCGGGTCGCACGGTCATTATGATTGCGCACCGACTCTCGACTGTAGTGGGCGCAGACCAAATCGTGGTGCTCAACCAAGGTAGCGTGCAGGAGGCTGGCACCCATGCCGAGTTGCTGTCCCAAGAGGGTCTGTATGCCAAGATGTGGGCCGAATACGAACAGGCCGCGAGCTGGAAAATCACTGCTGCGATCGTGGATGCCGCCGTCACGAAGGGAGGCGAGGCCTAAATGTTCGCCTCATTCCAAAAGAAGTATTTCCTATCCGATAAAGGCGTCGCCGGCGTAAAACGCGGCATTTTCTGGACCACGCTCACCAATCTCATTACCATGGCCGGCATGGGCTTTTTATTCCTGGTTATGGCCGGCTTTGTCGAGCATCTCGCCAGCGGGGCCGATCTGCCGGATGCCCTGCCGATCGTGGGCGGCCTCCTGGTCTTTTTCGTGTTGCTCTTTGCCTCTAACTGGCAGCAGTATTACTACACCTACTGCATCTTTTACGAGGAGTGCGGCAAGCAGCGTATGGAGATTGCAGAGCGCTTGCGCAAACTGCCGCTGTCGTTTTTTGGTCGTCGTGATCTGGCCGATTTAACCGAGACCATCATGGGTGACGTCCAGGCCATGGAGCACGCCTACAGCCACGTGCTGGGAGAGCTTTGGGGTGCCATCATCGCAAGCGCCATTGTGTTCGTGGCGTCGCTGTTCTTTTGCTGGCAGCTGGCGATCGCGGCGTTTTGGAGCGTTCCCGTGGCCTTTGCCGTGCTGTATCTAACACGCGGCCCCATGGCCCCGGTGTTCGATCGCGTGCGTGCCGAGAAGGTCAAGGTTACCGAGGCTATTCAAGAGACGCTCGACTGCGTTCGTGAGATCCGCGCCACCAACCAGGAGGCCCATTATCTTGAGGGACTCAACGCCGTGATTGATGCCGAGGAGCGTGAGACCACCAAGGGCGAGCTCGCTAACGGGCTTTTGGTCAACTCCGCCTTTGCCATCCTGCGTCTGGGCATTGCCACCACGCTGGTCACGGGTGCCGCGATGGTCGCCTCCGGGCAGGTCGACTTTTTGGTGATGTTTGCCTTCTTGCTTATGGTGAGCCGCATCTATGCGCCTTTTGACCAGGCGTTGATGCTGGTGTCCGAGCTGTTTGCCGCCGAGTCGTCTGCCAAGCGCATGCGTTCCATCATGGAAGAGCCTGTGGCGCGGGGCAGCGAGAAATTTGAGCCCGCGGGCCACGATGTGGTGTTCGATCACGTGGCATTTGGCTATGGTGCGGGCGAGGACGGACGCGCCGGCGAGAAAGTTCTTACCGATGTGAGCTTTACCGCCAAGGAAGGCGAGGTCACGGCGCTGGTCGGTCCTTCGGGTTCCGGTAAGTCTACGGTGAGCCGCCTGGCCGCGCGCTTTTGGGATGCTACCGAAGGCACGGTCACCGTGGGTGGCGTGGATGTTGCGAGCGTCGATCCCGAGGTGCTGCTGCGCGATTACGCCATTGTGTTCCAAGACGTGCTGCTCTTTGACGACACGGTGATGGGAAACATCCGCCTCGGGCGTCGTGATGCCACCGATGAGGAAGTGCTTGCGGCTGCGCGTGCCGCCAACTGCGACGAGTTTGTGAGCCGCATGCCGCAGGGCTACGACACCATGATCGGCGAGAACGGCTCCAAGCTGTCCGGCGGTGAGCGCCAGCGCATCTCTATCGCCCGCGCGCTGCTCAAAGATGCGCCCATCGTGCTGTTGGACGAGGCGACGGCGAGCTTGGACGTGGAGAACGAGACCGTGGTACAGCAGGCACTTTCTCGTTTGCTCGTCGGCAAGACGGTTATCGTTATTGCCCATCGTATGCGTACGGTGGAAAATGCCGACAAAATCGTTGTACTCAAGGATGGTGTGGTTGCCGAGCAGGGCACTCCGGCGCAGCTCAAGGCGGCAGGTGGAGAATTTGCCCGTATGGTCGCACTGCAAAAGGAAGCGGCTACCTGGCAGCTGTAGGAAAGGGGACCAAGATTTCCAAAGGTTAACTTTGGTTGACCATAATAGTTCGACTAAACTAGTCTCAAAGCGTGCTCGAGCAAACTAATGAACTCGGGTGCTAAGGCACCATGCCGCGCTTGTACGGCAAAAGGGAGAAGCAACATGAAGAAGTCGACGTTTAACACCCTGCTTGTCGGTGGCGGTTTTCTGCTTGGCACGGCCGGCATCAAGCTGCTTACCAGCGCTCCGGTAAAGAATGCCTGCGTGCAGGGTATCGCGTGCGGCATGCGCATCAAGAACGGCTACCAGGACATGGTCGAGCAGGCCAAGGCTAATGTCGACGACATGGTTGCCGAGGCTGCTTACATCACCCAGAGCGAGGCCGCTGCTGACGAGGCAGCCGAGTAACGCTCTCAGGCACAAATTATGAGATTCTCGATTATTAGCGAGATCCCTGGCAGGACCCGTCTTCAATTGGCGGGTCCTGTGCCAGAGAGCGATCTCGACGCACTTCTTAAGCTTGGCGGCGACATCGACGGCGTGCACAAAGTGCGCGTGTATGGCCGCATTGGCCAGATGGCGCTGGAGTACGACGAGCCGCGTCGTGCGAGCGTGCTCGACGCCCTGGGCGCACTCGATGCTCAAGCTATCGCCGATGCCAAGTCGGGCTATGTGATGCAACTCGAGCCGCGCAAGCACAAACTCGTTATGGACCTGGCGACACTCGTCGGCGCCCATTACGCACGTCGCTGGTTCTTGCCGACGCCTCTGCGTGCGGTGTTTGTCGTGGCCGGTTACATGGCATTTTTGCGCGCTGCCCTTCATGAGCTGGCACAGCCGCGCCTGACCGTTCCTGTGCTCGACGCTTCGGCCATCGGCATTTCGTTCGTCAAGCGTGATGTCGACACTGCGGGCCAGACGATGTTCCTGCTCAACGTGGGCGAGCTGCTCGAGGACTACACCCGCGCCATGAGCGAAAACGAGCTCATCAACTCGCTGCTCGATGTGCCCGACAAGGCGCAAAAGGTCGTCGGCGACACCGAGGTGAGCGTTGCTGCGACCGAGCTCGAGCCCGGCGATCTGGTCGCCGTACGCACCGGCATGTCCATCTGCATTGACGGTGTGGTCGAACAGGGGAGCGCCATGGTCAACCAGGCGACCCTGACCGGCGAGCCGCTTGCAGTCGAGCGCAGCGCAGGCGACGACGTGTTCGCCGGAACTGTCGTGGAAGACGGCAGCATCTTGGTGCGCGTGCGCGCCAACACGGCGCAGACCAAGCTGCGCTCGATCGTCTCGCTCGTGCAGACCGCCGACTCACTCAAGTCCGAGGGCCAATCGCATATGGAGGACCTTGCCAACAAGATCGTCCCGTGGAACTTCCTGCTCGCGGGTCTGGTTGCGCTTACCACCCGCAGCCTCATCAAGACCTCGGCGGCGCTGATGGTCGACTACTCGTGCGCACTCAAGCTCACGGGTTCCGTCGCCGTCATGACTGCCATGAGCGATGCTGCCAAGATGGGCGTCATGGTCAAGGGCGCCAAGTACTTTGAGTCGTTTGCCAAGGCCGACACCATTGTGTTTGATAAGACCGGCACACTTACCGAGGCGCAGCCGCGTCTTGCCTGCGTACTCACCACCGATGGCTGGAGCGAGGACGAGATTCTGCGCCTTTCCGCCTGCCTGGAGGAGCATTTCCCGCATCCGGTGGCGCGTGCCGTGGTCAACGCCGCCCGCGAGCGTGGGCTCGAGCACCGCGAGCGCCATGCCGCCGTCGAGTACATCGTGGCGCACGGCATCGCTTCGTCCATCGAAGGGCGACGCGCGATTATCGGCTCGGCGCACTTTGTATTCGAGGATGAGGGCGCGCAGCTCGAGTCCGACATTAAGGAGCAAATCGAGCTCCAGATGCAGGGCCTGTCGCCGCTGTATCTGGCGGTCGACGGTACCGTTGTGGGCGTGCTCGGTATCGAGGACCCGCTCAAGTCCGGGGTCCGCGAGGCCATCGCCGACCTGCATGCGTTGGGCGTTAAGCACGTGGTCATGCTCACGGGCGACTCGGAACGCACGGCCGAGCGCATTGCTCGCGAGGCAGGTGTCGACGAGTTTAAGGCCGAGCTGCTGCCCGAGGACAAGTACGCGTATGTTGAGCGCATTAAGAGCGAGGGACGCCATGTTGCCATGGTGGGCGACGGCGTCAACGATTCGCCGGCGCTCGGTTTGGCCGATGTGGGTCTGGCCATGGGCGGTGGAAGCGACATCGCCAAGGAGGTCGCCGACATCATCCTGACCGACACGGATCTCGCCGCGATCGTGCGCCTGCGCCGCATGAGCCAGGGTCTCATTGATCGTCTGACGAGTTCGTATTCCAAGGTGATGCTCACCAACTCGGCGCTGTTGGCATTGGGTATTACCGGCATGATTACTCCGCAGGCGTCGTCGCTGCTGCACAACGGCTCAACGATCGCCTACAGCCTGGGCAACGCAAAGGCTTACCTGCGTTAGCAGACGTGTTCGCCCACGTTATCTGGCCTGCGCCTGGACGGCATCGGCGTCGTCCTGACGCAGGCCTTTTGCATTTGACCATTTGCTAGCTTCTCTATATAGTGTTGCTAGCGGTGCTAGCATTTGAAGGGAGCGGGATCAACGTGGGTGCTGTTAGCGGCATGGCGCAGGTGAACGTTCGCGTGGATCGCCAGGTCAAGAACTGTGCCGAGGAGGCACTGCGGCTTTCGGGCGGGTCACTGCCCGAGCTCATCAAAAAGGTGGTGGCCAAGGTCGCGCAGGGTGGCGGGCAGTGTGAGGAAGTGCTTGCGGCCGTCGACGACCGGCAACAGACCGTCGTGCCCGATACTCCGTTCGCCGCGTCGTGGGCAGCGGCGGATCAGCTTTACGCGGACCTGGGCATCGCTACGTCGCCCGTATCCGACGATCGCGGTTGGGACGCAATCTATTCCGAAGCCATGGATGAGCATTATCGCCAAAAGGGGATGATCCAGTGAGTGGGGCGCCTCTCAAGATCATGGTGGACGCTAACGTATGGGTTGATTCGTTTTGCGTTGACCATGCCGAGTCGCTTGTCGCGCGTGCGTTTATTGGGCAGGCGACGGAGACGGGGGCGTTGCTGTTCTTTCCGGTGCATATCGCTAAGGACGTGCTGTACGTTGTCCAACACGAGCTGAAGCGTAGCGTTCTTGCCAGCGGGGGAGCGCTCGACGAGGCATCTGCCCGTGCAATTGGCGATGCGGCGTTGGCGTTTGTTCGGAACATGACCGAAAACGCCACGGCCGTGGGTGCAGATGCGTCGGACCTTTGGCTGGCCGACAAATATTTAGCGCTCCATCGCGATTACGAGGACAACTTGGTACTCGCCGCATGCAAGCGCGCACAGGTCGATTATTTGGTAACTAACGATCGCAAGCTGCTCGAACATGCCGATCTTGCAGCAAAGACACCTCGTCAAATGATGCCGATTTTGGCCTTGGCCGAACGCGGCGGCGCGGCTATCGGTTGACGCGAACTGTTTGCGGGCCTCTTGGACGACGATGCGCCAAGGGACCCGCGTCTGCTATTTACAAAAGCTCGGCCTTAATGGCGGGACTTTCTGCGAGCTTTTCGGCTGCCTTTTCGTCGGAGCTGTCGAGCGCTGCCAGGCTGCGGTAGACCCACTCGTTGACCTGGGTGTTTTTGACGCCTGCGGTCTGCATAAGGGCGCCTACCTCACGGATTGCTGCGAGCAGATCGGCTTTGGGGCCCGCGAGCTCGACCTCGATGCTGTGGTAGGCGGTCACGCCGCGGTTCTCACTCACGTGGTCGATAAAGCCCTCGACGGTCTCAAACTGCTGGGCGAGAGCTGCATCATCGTCAGCGTCCAGCGCGACGAGTGCGTTCGATACCGTGAGAGCGGGATGTCCGCAGGGGACAAAGCCCTCGATGACATCCATAGCTTCGGTAATGGTTGAGCCCAGGCCTGCGAGGGCATTGACGAGTTGCTGCTTGGTATCCATAACGGTCCTTTCGACGGGTCAATTTTGCTTGGCGAAAATATACGTGACGCGATCGGTAGCAAAAGTGTGAAGTGCGGCGCACATTGGGGTCTTCACAGCTCGTGCATAGAACAGCTGTCCGCTTTCAGAACGTGGTAAGATAACACTCCACAAGCGGGGCTCGCCCCGCATGTTCCTTGAAAAGTCGACAGGTGTTGGGTGCTCGTGCCCAATGCCATCCAGACTTTCCCGACATTCGGGGGCGACTGGTTTCGACACGATAGCTCTGAGAGAGGAAGCAAGCCGAGGTCTCCTCGCCTCGTTAAACAGGGGTACCGTCAAATTGAATTGACAACAACTCTTCTTTTGAGCCTATGGCTCTCGCTGCTTAGTTTATAGCGGCGCGTCAACCCGGTGATTTCCCCGACACCGGCGCGACGTCATTTTAGGGGAATGCTCCTGCGCACGTAATCGGTATGGCGCAGGCTAAGACCGAACCGGTTAGGACGCCGCGAGCGTGTCGCTGCGCGCAAAGCGTCCGAGACTAAACCAGCGACTGAGCTTGGAGATGCCAATCAGGGGGCTTTCGTGGACCGGAGTTCGATTCTCCGCGCCTCCACCAACTGTTCAGTAGGCGAACACATACGCGTGTTCGTCGTTAGGCGGGCGTTCGTATTGCTCGTCAGATAGAAAGAAGCCGCTCCATACGGGGCGGCTTCTTTGCGTTCTAGGCCTGCGGCATGATCTCCTGCTCGCCGTCCTCGTCCATGTACGGCATGAGGAACACGCCGCCCTGCTCGGTGGTAAGCAGCAGGTACTCGCGGTTGTGCTCGTCGCACACGATTTCCTGGCCGATGCCCTCGGGCAGGTCGTATATGGGGCCGTCCGTGCGGGCTTGCCTCACGGTCACGTCTTGCGCTCCCATGGCCTGCGACGCGCAGCTGGCGGCGGCCAGGACGATGAACAGCAGGACGACCGCCGCGAGGATGGGGCCGCACCCGCCGTTGCGCTCCTCGTCTGCGGGGCTCGGGTACGGCATGGCCTATCCCACCTTCACCAGATAGTCGTCGGCCTCTGGCTTGCCCGTGGCCTTGCCCACGGCGATGTAGCGCGTTGCGCCGCTGTAGCCCGTGTATCGGCCCCACACGTAGCCGTCGGCGATCTTGTACCAGTTATCCAGCGTCACGGTCTCGCCGCTGGAATAGTGCGCCACCTCGGTGCCGCCCAGGCCGGGGGCGTCGCGCACGCGCAGGTAGTCCACAGTGCAGCGGTAGGTGCCGCCGAAGTTCTCGGTCGTTTCCTGCTGCGCAGGCTGCGGCTGCAGGACGGCTGCGGGGGCGCTTCCAGCAGTGATGCCGAAGCATTCCAGGTAGATGCGCGCCAGCTCGTCCAGGTTGCCGTTGAACTTCTCGCGGTCGCCGTCGTTGTCGATGAAGCCGTTCTCGCACAGGCGGTAGTTGATGCCGCGCGCGGCGGCTCGGTTCGGGTTCGCGAGGTCGGAACGGCGCACCAGCTTCTCGGAGCGCCCGGGCATGAACGCCGCCAGCTTGTCGGCCAGCGCATTGTCGTACTCGTCAGGCTCAAAGCCCTCCTTGATGATGACGTGCGCGCCGTGGGCCGTGGCGATGCCGCTGGCGTCCATGTGCAGCTCCACCACTGGCGCGTCGGTGCTCAGGCGGTTAAGCCCGCCGTCGGCGTACCAGTTGCGGGACGTATCGCCCAGCTCGACCTCGGAACCGCCCAGTTCCTTGATTCGCTGGCCCAGGGCGCGAACGCGCTCGGCCTCGGTGCAGCCGCCTGCGCAGCAGCCGGGGTCGCCAGCGCCGTGGCCGCAGATGATGAACAGTTTAGCCATTGCCTACTCCTTCCCGCCTACGGTCACGCCCAACAGGGCGTCGAGCCACTTGGATGTGATGCCCACCGACTTGAACAGCGTGTAGGCCGCCTGCACGCCGCCTACCACGGCGAAGGCGCACGTGACCCATGCGCCCGGGTCTGCGGGCACGCCGCCCACGAAGCCGGTCACGACGCCCGCCAGGAGCGAGCAGCCCAGCGCCAGGATGCGCGCGGCCTTGCCGGTCATGGCCTCGGTCTTGATCAGCTGCACCGCGAACGGCACGGCGAAAGACAGCACGATGGCTGCGATTGCTTGCATTTCTGTCATTTCGGATTCCTTTCTATCGAGCCGATTCCTTGTAGAGCAGGTCGACGCGGTCGGCGATGTGGTCGACCTTCGCCGCCATGCCCTGGCTGCGCGCCTGGCTGTTCGCCAGGTCGGCGTGCAGCACCTCGTTTGAGGTCACGACGGACTCCATGAGCGCCTTCATGGCCTCCATCAGCGCGTTGCTGCGCTCCATCTGCGCGGCGATGCGGCCCTCCATCTGGCTGCGCTCGCGGTCGCGCTGCGCCCGCTCGTTCACCTCGTCCTGCTTTCGCTCTTCGCGCTTGATGTCGATGTTCGCCTTGCGCTCGTTCTGGGCCTTGAACTCTTCGAGGAACTGCTTGCCGAAGTACAGGACCACTAGGACGAGCAGCGCGCCGAAAAGCGACCCGGGGCCGTACGGCGCGAAGATTTCCAGCACGTCGGTCATTCGTTTTCTCACCTCCTCGAATCGCTGCCGCGATTGTCCGCGAGGTGTCGCCGGGCAAAAGAAAAGCGCCCCCGAAGGGGCGCTCGCTACTTCTGCGGCGCTTCCGGCTGGTCGGGCTCCATGGCTTCCAGCTCGTTGATGCGGTCGCGCCACGTCTGGCGCTGCGAGATGATCTCGGCCACCTCCTTGGCAGCTGCGGCGATGGCCGAGAGCAGGTCGGTGATGGACGATGCGGAGAAGATGCGCTCCACCGCCTTCATGACCTTGTAGTCGCTCTGCTCAAGCTGCTGTTTGTAGCCGTTGATCTCCCCGGCGATTTCCTGTTCTGTCATGGGTCGCTCCTTCCGTTGCTAGGGTAGGGGCATGTTCCCATCCGTGTCGCCTCCAGGTTTGGATTGCATTGAGCAACCCCCCCGCGGGATTTCCGAACAGGCTGCGGTACAGCGCGTCCATGCCTCGCACGCTGCGGTGCGCGTCCAGCCGCTTCATGCCTCCGCGCCAGCTCTGGTAGCTCTGCTCCACCTGCTCGGGGGTCATGATGCCATCGGCGACCATGCGGGCCATCTTCTTGAGCTTGCGGCGCTCCCGCGTTATGGAGTCTCGGCACGGCTTCACGACTATGCGGCCCGTCTCCGTGTAGAAGATGCGCTTCTTCAGCCACGTGAACCCGCGCGTGAGCTTCACCACGCGCGTCTTGCGCGGGTTCAGCTCGATGCCCAGCTCGGCGCATTTGCCCTCTATCAGCAGCAGGCACACCTGCAAGTAGTCCTTGGACTCGTGTATCAGGTAGAAGTCGTCCATGTAGCGCCCGTAAGACTCGGGGCGCAGCATCTCGGACACATAGTGGTCGATGCGGTTGGGGTGGGCCACGGCGCATATCTGGTTCGGCTCGCTGCCCAGCCCCAGGCCCACATCGCCCTGCGCGTCTATCAGGCGGTGCTCCAAGGCGACCACGCGCGGATCTAGCAGCGCGGAGGCCACCTGGTCTTTGACGGGTTGGTGCGCTATGCGCGCGAAGTAGTCGGAGAAGTCGCCCAGGAGGATGTAGCCCTCGCGGCCGTGCCGCCTCCAGTGGTCGGCCAGGTGGCGCTTGAGCAGCTTCAGGGCGTAGTCGGTGCCGCGCCTCTTGATGTTCGCGGAGTTCGCGGCTATGAGGGTGGGCACGATCGCGGGCACGAGCGCGTTCTGCGACAGCGACTTCTGCACCACGCGCTCGGGGAAATGCACGGCGCTGATATGGCGCAGCTTGCCGCGCTCCCACAGGTCGAAGCGGATGAAGCCCCGGCATATGTCGCGGCCCTCCAAAAGGTCGCGGCGGGACAGGACGGCGTTGCTTAGGTAGCTTCTCATGTACCGCTGCGTGGACGACTTCCACATGACGCCCCGCGCGGCCTGCTTGGAAGCCTTGCACAGGCTGTTGAGGTCGGCCACCGTCTCAAGGGTGCACGCCTTGACGCGCTCGGCCTTGGCCTTGGCCCGCTTCTCCTCGCGGCGCTTGCGGCGTGCGGCCCTTCTTTGCTCTGAGTTCATAGAGAGCACCCCGCACGGCTTGCAATGTGGCTCTGACAGCCGCTTGAGGTATGGCCATGAAACGCGGCGAAGCCACGGAGCGCCGCGCCATGCAAGCAGCGTCCGGCCACCCTCGCGGGGTGCGTATTTACGGGCGCATGCCCGATGGTCACGCCTTCCTTCCTCTCCGCGCTCTGCTTTCGGCCCTGGGGCCTACTCGGTCTGGCAGTAAGGGAATCCGGGGCGGGGGCGAACCCAGACGTTCGTCGCCGAATTGCAGTTGGCATTGCCGTTGTTGTTGACGTAGCACACGTTGGACGAGGAGCCACCCATGACGGAACGCAGCCACCAATTGTACCGATAAACAAGGCGCGACCGCCGCCCATTATAGCGAACGCAGGCGCTCTAGCTCGGCCTCGGCCTCGGCTATGCGCTCCTCTGTCGACTTCTTGCCGGTGATGCGCACGTTCTTGCGCGCGCCCTTCAGCAGCTTGATCTCCTCCTCGACCATGGCCGCCAGCGCCTCGAAGCGGTTGGCGTTCACGGGCAGGCCGATATCCATGAGGCACTGCATGTCCAGCATCAGCTGCTCGCAGTCAGCTATGGCCAGCGTCAGGTAGCGTTTCCTCTCCAGCGCGTTGAACGAGGTGTTGGGGTAGAAGCAGTCGGCGCGGTTGACGTTGTACACGATGCTGCGTGCCGTCTCCACCGTGGGCACCGCGTTCAGCAGACGGTAGGCCTTCGGGACCACGGAGGAGGACGCCATCAGCTTGTTGACCTCCACGCGGATGGCGATCGCTTGAGTGAAAAACTTGTACTCGGAAACCTCGCGGTTGCGCTGGTAGACGCCGCTCACGTGCACCTCCTGGGGAAACTGGCGGAAAAAAACGGCCCGCTTCGCGGGCGAGAGGCGACCGCGCAAGGCGGTCGCCTAAAAGCAGAGTATAGAGCACTCGGCTGGCTAGCCGACGAGGAAGCCGGGGCGGGGGCGAACCCAGACGCCCGTCGCCGAATTGCAGCTGGCATTGCCGTAGCTGCTGACGTAGCACACGTTGGACGAGGAGCCACCCATGACGGAACGCAGCCACCAAGCGCACCGATTTCCGTTGACTCGGTGCGCGGTGTCCCTGAACAGGTCCCACTGGCAGTCGAAGCCGACGCTGTAGCCCTTGGTGCCCCACACCGGGCAGCCGTACACCTCCATCTCGGACAGCGAGAACACCTTGCCGATATCCTGCCAGCTCCACGAGTTGGAGTCGTTGAGCGCGCCGCTGGCGCTGTAACGCTCCTCAAGCAGGACGCGCTGGGTCAGCAGGTACTTGGTCAGGCTCTCGGGCAGGCACGCCTCGAACAGTTTCTCCCACGCCTTGAGGTTGCTGTTCAAGTACGGGTTCTTCACGTCTGCGGTGCCCTGGTTGGTGTTGGTCGTGTTCCACATCAGGAAGCTGTCGTTGGCAACGCCGGTCACGGTCTTGGCCACGGCGATGGGCGCGGAGGCCACGAACGCGATATGGTGTCCCTTGCTGTTGTCGCCGCAGTAAAGGTACGGGTCGATGTGGGCAAGCAGGAACCGCACAGATTGCTGTGTGGTGACGGCGGATGCGCTCACAAGCGGCACGTCCAGGTAGTCGCCCACGCGCAGGCCTGCGAAGTTCGCGGCGGCGATGCGCTTATGCAGCGCGTCGTACACGCTGCCGCTGCCGATCTCTCCCGCCAGGATGGTGGCGATGTTCTGCCCGCCGTACTTGCCGATTTGGCCCTGGCGGTTGTACTCGGCGTTGTTGAGCGCCGTCTGCGCGTTGCTGCGCGCGGTATCGTCGATGACCTCGTAGCCGATGCCGCCCACCGACAGGGTTTTCGCTTGTGCCATTTCGTTGCCTTTCTACTTGAGGTTGAGGGTTGTGCCGGACGCCGTGCAGGTGCTCCCGAACGTGATGGTGTTGCCGGATGCACTGGCCTTGGAGGCGGGGCAGTACACGGTGCCGTCGTCGTAGATGAACGCGTCCGTGGCGTCGGCCAGCTTGCCGTACAGGTCGGCTATCTGCTGCTTCTGCTTGGCCATGTCCGAGCTGCCCGCGCTGCCCTGCGCCACGCTGTTGGCTATCTGCAGGGCGATGTTTGCCGCCGCGTCGGCGTTCGAGGCCGCGCCGTTTGCCGCGGCCGTGGCGGCTTGCGAGGCCGTCTTCAGCTGCGACGCCTCGGTCACGCGGTCGCTTTCCGCCGTGGCTCGCTTCTTCTCGGCCTCTGCGCGCTTGGTTTCGGCGGTCTGGCGTGCCTTCTCGTTCGTGGCGCGCTGGTTTTCCGCGCTCGCGCGGGAGGCCTCGGCCTTCTGCATCTGCGCGTTCAGCGCGCTCACGTCGGCTAGCTGCCCTTCGAGGTTCGCGATGATCGCCTCCACCGCATCGACGTACGGGCCGGATATCTCGCCCGACGCGCTCGCCGAGGGCAGCACGTTCACCAGGACGTTCTCGGTGGTGGCGTCCAGCCCTGCCGCGTTCCGCACGCGCACGTAGCACACCTTGAGCAGCCCGGCCACGCCGAAGACGGCGGGGTCGACCGTCACGGTGGCCACGTTGTCGCTGATGCCAGTGAACTGCTGCTCCACGTACGTGTGGTCGGGCTTCGCAGCCATGAGGTGCACCTTGCAGCCCGTCAGGGCCGCCTTCTTGTCGCCGTCGTAGATGGCGGCCTTCAGGACCTCGGCGCTGTCGCCCTGGTGCACGGTGATGACGGGCGGCGCTATGTTGGTCTTCTTGAGGTTGAGCGTAAGCTCGTGCGTTGCCATGCCTCATTCCTTTCCTTCGGCCGCAAGTGTCCGCGATATGTCGCCGGGCTGCGCTCTGTGAACCCCGCATATCTCCTCGTCGGTGAGCGCCGAGAAGTCCACGGCGTTGGCCTCGCCGCCTTCTGCGTCCATGACGGCCACGGGGCTGGACACGAGCGTGAAGCCGCCCTTGCCGTCGAACTCGAACACGTCTTCCGATTCCACGATGGCCCGCGCCGTGGCCGGGTCGCTGATGCACTCGAACACCGGAAGCGCCTCGGGCGGCTTCGGCGCGCCGTCGAGCGCCTGCGGCGCTTCGGGCTGCTGCACAAGGTGGTAGAACATTCCGTTTCCTCTCTCGCTGGTCTAGTTTCCCGTGATGCTGCTCATGCCGGTGATGATTCCGTTCACCACGTTGATGGTGCCCCACTTCCAGTTGTTGCCGTTGTTGGTGATGCACCCGATGAACTGCGTGGAGCCCGTGTACCCGTAGGTGCCGCCGCTGCTCGGACTGGTTCCTATGGCGAACTTCGGGGCGAGTATCCTGGCGGTGCCCGACGACCCAATGTCTGCGCGGCTGTTATCCAGGTACACGTAGTTGTTGGAGTTCTCCTGCAGCTTCACGTACGCCGAGCCGCCTGCGTTGCTGTTGCCGCTCCTCATGTACAGCTGCTCGTCGGGATGGCTCATGTAGCCCGCGTAGTAGGGGGTCGTCAGCCACGTCTGGCGGTAGTAGCGGTTGACTGCCAGGAAGCCGTAGCCGCAGGCGGATATGCCCACGCCGTCGGTCGAGCTCGCCGTGGGGCTGTCCTTCGCGTGGACGGCCTCGATGGTGCAGTACTCGGTCGAGCCGTTCACGAACGACGCTCCCGGGTGGTTGTTCGTCGTCGTGCCGGTGGTGATGTAGTTGGTTGACGACGTGCCGACCATGTTGCAGCGGAACATGGAGGTGCTGCCCACCAGCACGGTGCCCGCGATGATGGATCCGTTCTTGTCGTATATCTGGAAGCCGTTGGTGGCGTTGATATAGACCCTGTTGCCGTTGCTGTCAGTCATGAAGATGGAGCCGTCGCGCAGGTAGAAGGCCCCGCTGTCGAGGTCCCAGTACGAGTTCCCGCCTTTGATGCGGCCCGTGGTCAGCTCGTCGGCGGTCACGCCGTCGCCGGTTATGGCCGTGCGCCACTTCCACGCGCCGCTGGAGTACTTGGAGTTGGCCACGCCGATGATTCCGCCGCCTATCTTGACGCACTTGGTGGCGCTCTCGGGCTTTTTGTCGTACACCAGGATGCCTTGGCCGGGCTCCTCGTACACCCAGCCGCCCGTGGTGTTCACCTCGCTGTTGAGCATGTCAACGATCTTCTTGCGGATATCCGTCGGCAGCTGGTCGAGCTGTTTCTGCAGCCCATCCACCTCGCCCTCGGCGCTCGTCAGCCGTTCGTCCAGCTTGCCCGTGACGCCTTCCAGGTACTTCTTGTTGGCCTCGTCTATCTGCTTGAGGACGCTCTCGCTCTGCTCTATCGACGTGTCGGTGTACAGGCGCAGCACCTCGTCCAGGGTCAGGTTGCCGTCGTCGGAGTACTTCTTCAGCGCCTCCTCCAGGGTGGTGTCGCCGTTGTCGGCGTACTCCTTGAGCGCCTTGTCCAGCTCGTCCCTTATCTCGTCGGTGTAGTCCTTGGCGGCGCCGCCGACCTCCTTGGCGTACGCCTTCTGGCGCTCCTCGGCGGCCGCCAGGCTCTCGCCCCACTTGCCGGTCGAGGCTTTGTTCGAGGCGTTCACGGCCTCGGTCACGGTCGCCCGGATGGTCGATGCCGTGGACTTGGCGGCGGACTTTTGCGCGGCCATAAGCTCGGCGACCGTCTGGTAGTTGCCGAACGTGTAGGTGACCTCGCCGGGGCGCAGCTGGTCCTCCACCACCTTGGTGATGCGCGTGCGCACGCGCAGCGGCGGGTCGTACACCTTGTCCACCACGGTCACCAGGTCGCCCTCGTCCGCGCCCTCGAAGCCCTCGCCGGCGCGCGCAAGCGCCACGGCGTCCGCAGTGTAGGACACGGTGGGCACGCACGACTTCGCCAGCTGCGCCTCGGTGAGCTTCTTCAGCTCGGCGGCGTCCTCGCAGTCGGAGAACTCCACGTCGCCGAACACGTGCGCCTTGCCGCCCTTGCCGTCGGGCCGTCCCCAGCGCGCCAGCGCGTCGGCCGACCCCACCCAGTTCCGCCCGCCGTTCACGTCGCCGAAGGTCAGCTTGCGATCGTAGCCGCCCGTCAGGTTGCCGTCCTCGTCGGCGGTCTGCAGGGACTTGCCGTAGCCGTACAGGGCGGTGCACACGTTGCCCTCGTCCACGCTGCGCTTGACGCTCACGAGGTCCTTGGCGTAGGTGAAACGCTTGCCGTTGTCCTCGCCGACCTGCTTGGCCATGCACACGCGGCGTGCGGTCACCTTGGTGCCGCTCACCTGGATTTCGAACGACAGCTCGCCGCCCCAAGTGTCTGCCACGTCGTGGATGGCCGCCCATGCGTTGGTGTGGTAGAAGTTCGTGCCGGCCTGCCCGAGGTCGGCCACGGTTCCGACCTGCCAGCGCGAGGAGGACAGCGCCGAGGCCAGCGCGGCGTAGGCGCTCACGTCGTAGGGGCGCTTGTCCTCCAGGTAGTCGCCCAGGAGCTCGATTTGCGCCGAGGTCGGGCAGTAGTACGTGTAGAGGATGCCCGCGCTTGCGCGCTCCTCCTCCACGCCGTCCACGATGTTCTCGTGCCAGCGGCCCTTGAGGTCGCGCCACACCAGGCGGTCGCCCTTGTCCAGGCGCGCCAGCGTTGTGATGCTCAGGGCGTTCTCGCCGTTGACCTCGCGCGTGTCCTCGCACTCGAACAGCGTCTTGATGGGTCCCTTGTACGCCTCCCAGCGGTCGCATGCCCACAGAATCATCAGCCCACGTACCTTTCCGTCCACTGTACCGTCGCGGTGCCGCTGGACAGCTTGAGGCTGTTGGCCCCCGGCTCCAGCGGGAAGAAGTCACTCTCGAAGGTCACGGGCGCGGGGCTGCCGTCCACCGTGGCCTGCGGGGCGGCCATGTCGATGACCACCGCGCTCGATGCCGTCACCGCCTTGTCGATCTGCACGAACTCGCCCGTGCCCATGTTCGTCAGCCGCAGCGCCGACGTGCTGCCGCCGGGCCTGACGGTCACGGTGGGGTAGGTGCGGAACGTCCCGCCCACCTGCACGCCCGAGGTGCCCGACACGGTTGCGCGCCCCTCGGCCCCATAGGCCACGGGGTCGTATGCCGTGAACGTCAGCGTGGCCTCGCCGGTGTGCCACAACGTGTCGAGCGCGCCCGGCGAGGTCAGCACGGCCATGTAGCGCAGGCCCAGGTGCCTCTCGTCGTCCAGCCACAGCTCGGCCTCCTTGAGGCACAGCAGGCGCGAGGCCATGAGGCGGCGAAGGGCCGCCATGTCGTCGGCGGGGCGCGCCCTCCAGGCCGCCGCCACGTCTATCGTCAGGGGTTTCAGCTCTGCGCGCATGAAGCGCGAGCCGGGCTGCCCGGGCACGTCGCGCGTGGCGATTTCGTACTCGGGCAGCAGCGAGCGGGTCACGAGCCGGGTGTCGAACCACGGCGCGAAGTCGAAGCCGTTGTATATCATGCGAAGCACTCCTGCCGTTTGATTTCCTTGGCTATCTGGCGGGAGATTTTCTCGATGTCGGCCTCCTCCCGCACGGTCGCGTACAGGTTGATTGTCACGTTCGTGTCGCCATGGGCCGCGCCGCCCTTGCCGTCGAGCAGCTTGGCGATGCCCTCGGCCAGCGGGCGCGCGCCGCGCTCGTTGAACGGCACCACGCCCTCGGGGCCCGCCTCGCCGACGCCGATGACGCTGGGGCCGTTGAACACGCCGCCCTTGGCGTACCAGTCGATGCCGAAATGCGGCACGCTCGGCGGGGCGATGCTGAAGCTGCCGGAGATGGACAGGTGCGGCAGCTTCAGGTGGGGCAGCGACCACGAGAAGTTGAAGAACCCCTTGATGGAGTCGATGACGTTGCGCACGGTGTCGCGGGCGTTCTGTATCGGCGTCTCGATGGCGCTCTTGATGGAGTTCCACACGCTGCTCACGGTGTCCTTGGCGGCGTTGAACACGCTGGAGATCGTGTCGCGGATGCCGTTCACGATGCTGGATATGGTGGAGCTGATGCCGCCCCACACGCTCGACGCCGTGCTGCTCACGGCACCCCATATGGAGTCCCACACCGCCTGAATTGCCGACAGCACCGCCGATATGGTGGAGCTGATGGCATTGATGGCCGCGCCTATCGCCGAGCTGATGGCATCCCATATGCTGGAGGCGGTGGAGCTCACCGCGCCCCACACCGTGTCCCACACGCCCTGGATGACCAAAAGGGCTGCGCCTATCACGTCGCTAACGTACTGGATGTATGCGCTCACCGCGCCGTAGATGGCCTCCCATATGGCGCTGGCGGTGCCGCTGATGCCTTCCCACGTCGCGCCCCACCATTCGGAGAGCGCCGTCACCACGTCGGTGATGACCTGGCTCACCGCGTCGATGTAGCTTCCCACCGCGCTGCAGATCGCGTCCCATGCCGCCGTCAGCTGCTCGCCGAAGTTCTCCCAGATGAAGTTCCAGGGTATGAGCAGCGTCTCGATGGCCAGGTTCAGAATCTCGCCCAGCAGCATCACGGCGACCTGCACCACGTTGCAGATGCCGTCCCAGATGGACGAGGCGGTGCCGGCCAGGCCTTGGAAGAACCCGGCTATGGCGTCGATGGCCACCTGCACCGTGGAGCAGATGCCGTCCCACACGCCGCCCAGCGTCTCGCCGAGCTGCGAGAAGAACTCGCCGACGCTTTGGGCCACGTCGCCCGCCACCTGGGTGGCCACCTCGAACGCGGCGCACACGGCATCCCACACGGCGGTTACCGCGTCGCGGAACTCCTCGCAGTTGTTCCACAGCAGCACCACGGCGGCGATGATGGCCGCTATGGCCGCTACCACGGGGTGTGCGGCTATGAGCCCCAGCGCGCCGGTGCCCAGCTTGCCGACCACCTGGAAGGCCGCTCCGATTTTCGGCACGGTGTCCACGACGGTGCCGACCGTCGACAGCACGGGACCTATGGCGGCCGCTATCGTGGCGATCGCCAGCACGGCGGTCTGGCCGCCCTCGCCGATGCCGGCGAACCACTCGGAGAACGACTTGACGACACCCGCCACGTTGGTGGCGATGTTGAGCAGTGGCTCGCCAAGCGGCTCGATGGAGCCCTGCAGCTCGCGCATGGCCTCCTGCGATTTCACGGCGAAGCTGTCGGAGGCGGCCTCCTGGGCCTGCTGCGCAGCGCCCGCCACGTCGCCGAAGCTGTCCTGCACGCCCGCCAGGGACTCGATCATGCCCATGGCATTGTCCTCGCCCAGCGAGGACCACAGGGTGGAGGCCAGCGCGGCCTTGTCGTACTCGTTTGGCATCTGCGTGAGGTCGCCCAGCACCGCCTGCAGCATGTCCTCGGCGGTGGCGCTGCCGTTCTTGAAGTTCTCGAAGACCTCCTGCGTGCCCTCGCTGAACGAGCCGATGGATTCCTCCATGCGGCCGTCGGACAGCGCCGTCAGGAACTCGTTGAGGTAGTCGCCCACCTTGTCCAGGTTGTACGCGCCGTTGGATGTGCCCGCTTCGAGCAGCGAGAAGTACTCGCTGGCGCTCATTCCCGCCTCGCCCCATCGCACGGAGTATTCGCTCAGGTTGTCGCCCAGCTCGTCGGTGTAGTTCAGGCCGCGCTGCATGCCCGCCGTCAGCAGGTCGCTGGCCTCGGTGGCGGACAGCCCGAAGCCCTCCATGAGGGCGTTGGTGCCGCGTATGGACTCGTTCACGTCTGCGCCGAAGGTGTCCGACAGCATGAGTGCGTTGGTGGTGACGGTCTGCAGGTCCTCGTCGGACACGTCGCGGAGGGTGGACTTGCACTGGATCAGCGCATCGTTGACCTCGTCCAGGGACTGGCCCCAGCCGCCCTCGTATATGCGCTTGCCTATGCCGCTGAAACGCTCGGCCTCCTCGCCGGACACGCCGAACGCGGCGGCTATGCGGGCGTTGGCCTGCTCGTAGTCGCTGGCCACGCCGAACACGGCCTTGCCGGCGGCCACCACGGGCGCGGTCAGCGTCACCGTGGCGGCCGTGCCGGCCTTCTTGAACGAGGACGACAGCTTCGCGGCCTTCTCGTCGCCCTCGGTTATGTTCTTCCAGGAGATGCCCTGGAGGTCGCGCTCCAGGGCCTTGATGTTCTTGGATACGTCAACGGTGTCGAGCACCGCTTTGATGATGACGTTGCCGTCCATGCTCACCTCGTCGCTCTCTTGAGCGCGGCGAACACATCGCGCATCGCCGCGTCGCTTCCTTCCTCAGAGCCGTGTGAGCTGCGGCCTTTGCCGAGTTCGAACGCCTTGTGGGCGGCGTTCCAGGCCTCGATCTCCTGCCTGTTGTATTTGGTTGGCTTCGGCTTGGTCGCCGGGTTGCGGTAGTGGATGGCCGCGCCGAGCGGCGTGTCCTGCGGGCAGCCGCCCACGAGTGCCACGAACTCGGCAAAGCTGATGCGACCGCGCACTTCGTCCCACTCGATGCCGTAGGCCTGGCGGAAGCTGGTGCGTATGCGCGCCGCGTCCTCCTCCAAGTCCCACAGCGGGGTCTCGTGCGGGCGGTCGCCGGTCAGGTCGAGTCCGCACATGTCCCATACCGCCGCGTCGCGCATCCGCACGAACTCGGCGGCGTCGTAGTCGCATGCGCACCACGCGTCCGCCCAGTCCACGAAGAACAGCGCCAGGAACTCGTCCCGGCGCTGGTCGTCGGACTTGCCCTCGTCGGTCAGCACCTCGATGACGCGGATGATCGTGAGCGCGTCGTCGCGCACCAGCACCTCCTCGCCGTTCCACGGGTAGCGCGTGGCGCTCGTGCCGTCGGGCAGCCGCACCCGCTCGGCCGTGAGCGCGGCTGGCAGCATTACTTGCCGCCCTTCTTCTTGCGCTTGGCCTTGGCGCGGCGCTGGGCGCGGTTGAGCGCCTGGACCTGATCGGCGCGCTCGCTGTATGCAAGGCCGCACGCCATCAGCTGCTCGCTGGTCGCGTGGCGCGCCAACATGTTGAGGAACGTGGCGAAGACCTCGCCCAGGATGCGGATGTTCTCCTCGGGCGCGATGGGGCCCTCGTCGCCGCCCATCCATGCGAGCAGCTGCTCCCAGCCCTCGGTGCCGATGAACGCCGAGATGGTGCGCTTCATGAGGCGGGCCTGCGCGGCGTTGGCCTCGGCCGCCTTCTCGGGGGTGTCGGCCTCGCGGGCCATCTGCTCGTTGGCCTGCGCGCGGTCGATGGCGTTGCCGACCTTGGCCAGGTACTCCTCGATGTGCTTGTCGTCGAACCACACGCGGAAGCGCGGCGTGTCGGGGTTCTCCTCGGGGTCCTCGAAGAACACGTCCTCGTACGCGCGGATGTTTTTCAGAAGTTCCATTTGTTGCCCCTTTCGTGAGCGGTGAGCGTCGGGCATAGAAAAGGGGCGCGGGCCGCTCACTAGCCCGCGCCCCCATGTCCAGGAGGTTATGTCTGGTGTCGCCTGCGGCTACTTCGCCGCCACGGTGACCTTCACCTGCGTGCAGATGCTCGGCTTGGACGCGCAGCGCACGGTGATGACCGCCTCGCCTGCGGCCACGCCCGTCACGTTGCCGTCGCTGTCGACGGTGGCCACGTCGGTGTTGCCCGATGCGAAGAAGCACTTGGCGTTCGCCTCGGCGGGCGTGACGGTCGGCGCGAGCTTCATGGACTTGCCCACGGCCGGGCCGGTCGGCGCGGTGCAGGTGACGCCCGCGGGCTGCTTGAGCTTGTTGGCGGGGATGTAGCGCATAGCGCCAGCGCCCGAGATTGTGCAGGAGAACGCGCCGGGGTCGGACGCCGCGCCCTGCTGCGAGCCGACGGTCAGGCCTAGGTAGGTGCAGTCGCCCTCCACCACGTCGCCGTTGGGGTCGGTGTGGCGGAAGTGGCCCGTGCGGCCCTCGCCGGTCTCAAGCGCCAGGCTGGCAACGAAGTCCTGCGCGGGGTCGCCGTAGCAGCGGTCGCCTGTGACCTCGTACTGCGGCTGCACGCTCTTCACCTTGTCGGTGGGAGTGCCGTAGCCGTCGTAGTAGTCCTTGGTCTCGGTGGTCTCGTTGGTGGTCGGCTTCACCTCGGTGATGCCGCGCGAGAAGATGGCCCACGTGGGGCTGGCCGCGTCTGGCGTAGTGTCGATCTCCAGCGCGCTCATGTAGTTGGGCGCGAAGCCCAGGTCTTGGTTCTTTGCCATCGTTATCCCTTCTCTATGGTTATGGTCGCTTTGATTCGGAACTCCCACAGGTACGGCCCGCCCTCCGGCGGCGTTATCTCCTGCGGCTCTGTGTACAGCGCCGCGCTGGTGAAGCCGTAGGAGCCGGTGGGCGAGGACAGGTCGGCCCCGTCCAACGCGTCGGCCAGGTCGTAGGCGTCGCCCATGGCCTTGGCCTCGGAGGTGTCCTTCACGATGACCTGCAGCACGTATCCGACACGGCGGGTGCCGTCCATGTGGCGCACCGCGTCGGCCGTGGGCATGGGCCTCAGCACCACCGCGTCGTCGTGGCCGCGCGATGCTGCCAGGCGGGTGAGGAGCACCGGGCCGTAGCCCAGGGCCTCTATGGCGGCCTTCGCCGCCTCCATCACGTCCGGGGCCATGTCACGCCCCCTCGGTCAGGAGGTCGACGGCCAGGCGCTCCCAGTCCTCGCCGTGCGCTTCCTTCGCGGCCTTCGGCCAGTCGGCCTTGGCCCTCGGGTTCTTGCCGTGCTTGATGGAGCTGTCGGGCAGGTCGCGCACGTAGGCGGCGTAGTCGGCGTCCCATATGACGAGGCCCTGCCTGAAGTCGGAGGCGGCCTGCATGGAGTTGTGCATGCGCTTGGTGTCCTCTGGCGTGAACGCGTTCATGTCCTCGGCCACGCTCATGGCGAACTTCACCTGCTTGGCCTCCAGCTCCTTCGCGCTGAAACGCTTCATGAGCTTGGTCAGGTCGACCGTAACTGCTGCGGGCATGGCTACCTCACCTCCAGTTCCCAGTGGTGGGGACGGGTGCCGAACGCGCGGCGGGGCGTGCACCTCGCCACGTTCATCCACTCGCCCCCGTCGATGCTCACGCGGCTGCCCACGGGCACGTCGAACATGCCGGGGCTGTCCGCGCCGTCTGCTATCACGAGGCCCTGCGCGCCGTCGCCCAGGGCGTACTCGCGCACGAGCCACGCCGAGACGGGCTCGAAGCGCACGCGGCGCACCTCGACGGGCTGCTCGAACTCGCCGCCGTAGCCGCCCTCCCTGGGCACCTTGACGGACATGGTGGAGGGCCGCGCCGAGCGCGGCACCCGCATCATCTGGTACCCCCGATGCCCGCGTAGAGCAGCGGCGTTCCAAGCAGCTCGCGGCGGACGGCGGCCTCCATGTCGCTGCGGTAGGTGCTGGCCCCTTCGGTACCGGGGTTCCACGAGAACGAGCCGACGGTAAAGCCGCCGCCCTCCATGATGCCGCCCGAGCACCCGTATGCGGCGTCGACCTCGCAGGCCGCCATGACCGCGCGCGCCCACTCCTCGGAGCCGTCCGGCTCGTTGGGGAAGATCAGGTCGCGCACGGCTGCCGTGGCGTGGGGGAGCGCCGCCTTGAACTCCTCGGCGGACAGCTCCCCGCGCCCGGCTGCCAGGTAGTCCTCGTGGGTCGGGGCTCTAGTTTCCATCGTCCTCGGCCGCCTCGGGCTTTTCCGCCTTGCCCTTGGCGGGCTGCTCGTCTGCGGCCTTCGCCTCGGGCTTTTCCGCCTTGCCCTTGGCGGGCTTGGCCTTCTTCGGGGCCTCCTTCTCGAAGGCCAGTCCAACGGTGCGCATGTCGTGCCTCCTTCCTACGCGGCCTTCATGCCTGCGGTGATGTAGTGCGCCAGGTTTTCGCGGACGCCGCACACGCCGTACTTGCGGTACTTGAACAGGTGGCCGAAGCCCTGCTGGTTGTCTTCGGCGTCGATGACCTTGCCGTGCGCGAAGTTCCAGCGCAGCACCACGGCGTCCTTGTGGACGATGAGGAAGTTCATGTCCACCGCGCCGGTGCCCTTCTTGTAGTGGCCGATCTCCTCGTCCTTGGTGGTGCCGTCCAAAAGGTCGATGGCGCTGTAGAAGCGGGACTGCGGCACCTTCACGATGGAGGAGAAGCCGTCCAGCGCCTCTCGGGACTTGGTGGTGTCCAGGTCCTTCACCATACCCAGCAGGGTGGGGGTGATGAACAGCACGCGGCCCTCTTCCGGCACCTCCTTCTCGTCCATGTCGCACATGGCGGCGTTCAGGCCCTTGAGCATGTCCGCGCCGTCGGCGTAGGTCTTCTGCTCCTTGGTGATGCCGGTGCCTGCGCACAGCGTGGAGAACACGAACGCGTCTCCCTCGGGCACCACCTTGGTGCGGTTGAAGTGCGCGGCGGCGTTGCCGAACGCCAGATTGAAGGACTGGGCGTCCACTTTCTGGTCGATTTCCAGGATGGTGCCGCGGTCGTAGTTGGCGCTGATGGGCTTCCAAGTCAGGGACGCGCCGCTGTTCTGCGGCAGTCGCCCGTTGGCCTGCACGTCGCCCAGGCCACCCATAGAGTAGACGGGATAGTAGAACTCGCCCAGCTGCTCCATCTGCGCGATGTTGCCCTGCGGCGCGGCGCTCTCAAGCACTGCGGTCATGGATTCCTTGCGGTACGCCTCCATGAGCACGTTCTCGTAGCCCTTGGGCAGTTCGATGCTGTTTGGCATGATTTACTCCTTTGAAGATTCGTCGGTGAGTCCGAAAGCTGCGCGGAAGTCGGCCAGGCCGTCGGAGCCTGCGCCGCCCTTGGGGTCGCCGCCCGCGCTCTCGCGGGGCTGGTCGGTGAACATGTAGGCGTTATCCTTCTTCAGGGCCTCGAAGTCGATGCCCACGAGGTTGCCCTGCTCGTCCAGCTTCGCGTCAGCGATGTTCGGGATGATCGCGCGCGCCGCCTTGGCGTTGCGCACCCCCATCTGCGCCAGCTTGGTGTCGATGGCGAAGTCGCGGCGCATGTCGGCCTCGCGCTTCTCGGCGTCGGCCTTGTACGCCTCGTTGTCGGCCTTGGCCTTGTCGAGCGCGGCCTGCAGCTCCTCGGCGTTGCCCGCCTTGGAGGTGAACTCCTCGATCTGCTTGTCGCGCTGCTCCAGCTCGGCCTTGAGGGCCTTCACCTGCTCCTGGTACTCGTCGGTCTCGCGCTTGTACTTCGCGTAGGACACGACCTCCTTCGCCGGTTCGGTCTGCTGGCCGTTGTCGCCGCCCTCGTTGCCTTGGGGCTTGTTGTCGTCCGCCATCGCTTGCTCCTTCCGTGTTTGGTTTTCGCGCTTCCCTGCGCGCTTGGATGGCCCGCCGTTGTCGCCGCGGTCGCGTGCGGGGCATGTTGTCGCCGCCCCATCGCGTGACCGCATCTTCCCCGAGGTGTCGCCAGGCAAAAGAAAAGGCCGCCCGTGATGGGCGGCCTTGATGCCGTGCGTCTACTCGGTTGTCGCTTGGTCTACTTCATCAGCCCCGCGTCGCGTAGAACCTTGCGGGACTTGGCGAAAAGCTCCTCGCGCTCTTCTTTGGTCAGCTTTTCGGCGGCTTTCGACTCGGAGGCGCTGTCGTCTATGACGAGCACCCAGTCCTCTGGCGTCACTTCTTTTTTGTCAGCCTGAACCATTTCGCTTCCTCGTTTCGCTCGTAGAGCATTTCGGTGGCAAGCTGGTCGATAACGTCGCCGCCCACGTTCGGGCACTCTCTTTTCGCCAGCTCTCGCAGCTCCTCGTACGCTTGTACGACGCTGCGGTCGTTCACCTTGATTTCGTAGATTGTACCATCGTGGCACGCCACCACCGAGCTGCGCACCCAGTCGTTTTCCGCCACCGTTCGAATGTCGGTCCACGACGGCGGCGAGCTCATGGGGTGGTTGTGGATCAGCACCACGCCGCCCTTGGTGCGCCTGCACGCCTCCACCTGCTTGGCGGTCAGGCCGCACGCCTGGCTCTTCAGGCCGTGCCCGAAGGTGTCGGTGACGCGCTCGCCCTTCTTCCACGACACGACGGACATGCGTTCGTAGCCCGTGCCGTCGCGGTCGCGCAGGATGCGGCGGCTTTCGGCGTACACGGCCTCGCTTGCGCGCTTCGGGATGGGAAGGGACGCCACCTTGTCGTGGTAGGCCCTGCCGTTCACGGCGCGGCGGCTCACGTCTGCGGCGGTGCCCGCGCCCTTGCCCGGCATGAACTTCTCGCGCACCCAGGTCTTGTCCGTGGCAAGCGGGTAGATGCACTCCTTCGATTCCACGGCGGCCTCGCGCGTGCGCTCGCGGGACAGGTAGGGATGGGCGGCTATGTGCTCGCGCTGGCGCTTCTGCAGCTTGCCCAGGCGCAGGCGCTCCTTGGTGTTGTCGAGCCCGGCGGCCTCCAGAGCCGTTGCCTCGCGCTTGGCGGCGCGTATGCCGCGCTCAAGCTCGCGCTGCTTCTGCTCTGCCTGGTATCGCTCCTCGCGCTTCTCGTCGCCGCCATCGGGATCGCGCTCGTACCGCAGCTGCTGGCCCTCCACGTAGATGCCGAAGTCGTGCTTGCAGTTCGCGCCGCACAGGCCATCGACGGAGCCGTAGCCCGTCTCGCGGTAGAACGGCGGGTACTTCTTGGACTTGCCCGACAGACTGAACACGCGGCCCTGCCACTTGGCGTGGCTCTCGCGCGCCCCGCCGTGCGAGGAGGTCTGCACGAGGTCGTGCCCGGTCTCTTCAAGCAGCTCCAGCGTGTTGCGGCTGCCGGCCTGCACCGCCTGCGTGCGAATGTGGCGGCGCATGGCCACGTCCGCCTGCGCCCACGCCCCGCTCTTGTAGTCCACGACGGACACGCCGCGCCGCGCCAGCTTCAGCACGGCCTCGCGGGTGGCCTGCTCGTAGCCCGCCATGCCCGAGTTCACCCGAGCCACGGCCTGCGCCACGACTTCGAGGTAGGCGCGCTGCACGTTGGCGGGCATCTTCAGGTTGTCGCGGCTCACGACGTCCTGCACTCCCGCCGCCGTGGCCCGCGCTGAGTTGTGCAGCCTCCACTGCATCGTCTTGGACAGCGCGCCCATGGCCGTGCCCAGCGTGGCCAGGTCGGCCTCGGCGCTCTTGGCCACGGCCTCGGCCGCAGCCTTGGCAGCCTCGCGCGCGGCTCTGCGGCCCTCCTCGTTCATGGCCTTCTGCACGTCCTTGGCGGCAAGCGCCGCCTTGCGGGCGGCCTGCGAGTAGGCGCTGTCGCCCTCGAAGTCGATGGAGCCTATGAGCGCGGCGTAGATGCACACCAGGCGCAGGGTGTATTCGTCCATGGCCCCCTGCGCTGCGTCGGTGAAGTGCTCTATGTAGTCCGGCCCCAGCATCAGGCGAGCCCGTCGCCCAGCATGTCGAACGCGCCGCCCTGCTGCTCGGGCACGTTTGCCTTGGCCTCGTTGCTGGTCTCGCCGTAGAAGCGGCGGCGGTACTCCCACGGGGCCATGATGCCCGCGCCGACCTCGCTCATGGCCATCTCGCGCGCGCTCTGCGTGTCGCTGATGATGGAGTCGTCGAAGTCCACGGTGACGTCGCCGTAGGGCACGGCCTCGCCCTTGATGCTGCGGCACGCGTCGGCCATGCCGTTCACGAGGCGCACGATGGACTTGCGCAGGGCGTTCTCGTGCCGGTGGATGGATCGCATCAGCTGCGAGTTGTCGGCCGCCACCTCCTTGGCGGTCTTCAGGCCCGTGTGCGACTCCCAGGAGAAGTAGCCGTTGCCGAAGCCGCACGCCACCGACAGCAGGCGCAGGCCCGTGTTGATGGCGCTGGCGTTCTCGTCGGCCTTGAGGTCGCTCTGAACGGTCTGAATCTTGGCCGACCCCTCGTCGCCGGGGTTCATGCTGAAGATGGTGTCGTCGGCCTCGCCGAAGGCGTAGTAGGTCTTCGTGAGGCTGCCGTCCGGCCCCTTGTCGGTCTTGGACTCTATGAGGGTCTTGTCCACGAACGTGCGCGGGCGGCCCACGCGAATGTGGTCGAGCAGGGAGGTGGCGGCCTCGTCGACCACCTTCATGGCCCCCACGGCGTTGCAGTACACGCTCGCGCCCATCGCGCAGTAGTCGTAGAAGCGGTTCGACACGGCGGGGCGCACCAGCGCGAAAAGCGGGCGGGTGCAGCGCGTGTCCATGTCGGCGCTGATGCCCTCGACCGCCACCTGCTTGTGCGTCTTGGTGTCGAACAGCTGCGTGAGGATGTGGTAGGTGCCGCCCTTGAGCACGTGGGCCTGGCACTGGTCGTAGTCGCGCCCGGCGACCTCCACGCGGCCCACGAACGCGCACTGCGTGCAGTCGTCGGCGCTCCACGTGAGCGGGACTATCTGCGTGGCGTCGTAGCGCACGATGCGCAGCTCGGCGTCGGGCGTGCAGGCGCTGTCGGTCACGCCTCGCGGCTCGATGACCCACGCGCCCGTGCCCATGGCGAACGCGCGGGCTATGAAGTCGGCGTTGTCCATGGCGAACGATGTGGGCGCGTCGCCGTCCTCTGTCGGCTGCGGCGCGGCCTGGCCGTCCTCGTGCCCCTCGTCGCCGACGCCGCCCGTCGCCTTGGGGTTGGCGAAGTAGCGCGCCATCCAGGCGCGGCGCTCGTCGCTCGTGCTGGAGATGATCGTGCTCTCGTTCATGAGCAGACTGGCCCACTCGTCGGCCACGAGCGCCGCCGGGTGCAGGCTGGCGCGCTCGCGCTTGTACACGCGGAAGCCGCGCCGCTCGCTGTAGTGGTACCAGCCGTTGTTCGCCGCGAACCAGCCGAACCAGACGCCCACCATGCCCTGCATGCGGGTGTCCGGCTGGTATCCCATGCGGCGCAGCCACGCCTCGGCGTAGCCCGTGTTGCCTCGCTTCTCCATCAGAGGTTGCTCCTTATCCACAGTCCTGCGGCGTAGCCCGCCGCGTCTATCGCGTCGTCGTTCACCTTCGGCAGTGTCTCGGTTATGTCGCCCTGCCCGTTCGACACGTACTCGAACTCGGGGAACTCCTTGGCGGCGAGCGGGCAGCGGTCGGGGTCGATGACTATGCGCGTAAGGTTCTGCATCCACCTGATGCGGCTCTTGGGCGCGTTCAGGCCCTGCTTGAGCGACTTCTGCGCGCCGATGCCCTGCTCCTGGTAGTAGAGGATCATGCCGCGCGCCGCGCTGTCGCACCACACGTCGGCGGCGGGGTCCTCGGCCGCCTGCAGCTTGGCCGCCACCAGCTCGGCGGTCTTGACGTCGATGGCCTCGATTCCCTGGCGGCTCTCCTCGTCCAGCAGGTACAGCACGCGCTCGTTCTCGTCGTAGCCCGCCTCCATGAACACCCAGGGGTGCACGCTGCCCGCGTCCACGCCGAACGAGCGCAGGGCGATGGACGCGCGCTCCTCCGCGGTGATGGGGCGTATGTCCAGCAGCTCGTCGGGGAACACCTCGGAGCCCGTGCCGATGACCTCGCCGAGCCATTGCCAGCGGTAGGAGTCGGGCGTCTTGCGGCGGCTGCGCTCGGCCTCCGCCAGCGCCGCGGCGCTTATCCACTCGGGGTGCTCGTCTATGACGTCCAGGTACGTGGTGTGGCATATGAAGCGCCCGTCCTCGCCCGGGTGGGCCTCCAGGTCGCGCGCCTCCTTGTTCACCCAGTTGCGAGCCGAGCGGGGAGGGTTGTAGCTGTAGAACACCCAGAACATGTCGCCGCCGCGCAGGAACGTGGCCAGCACGCTGCGCACCTCGTCCATGCCGTCGAACTCGTCTACCTCCTCGAACCACACCACGGCGCAGTAGCCGGTGCGGAACTTCGCGGACTTCAGCTTCTTCGGCTTGTCGCATCCCACAAAGCGTATGACCTGCCCGGTGGGGCGGTACGTCACCTCCATGGGGGACAGGCCGAAGTCGAACAGGTGCGCCACGCCCAGCACGTCGCACGCCCAGCCTATCTGCTCGTACACGGACGTGCGCAGCGTGTTGCCGACCTTGCGCAGCACGACGGCGTTGGCCTCCGGGTTGAGCATGATCAGCAGCACGATGGCGATGGATATGAACGACGACTTGGTGGAGTTGCGCCCGCCCTTGAACCAGTAGTGCGTGAACTCGTGCGCCTTGATGGAGCGCCACACGCCGGCGAACACGGAGGCCACGACGTCCGAGAGCCTAACCGAGGTCGTCAACGATGGTCACCCCCGCCTCCGCCATGGCGGCCTTCGCGCCGTCCACGCCGAACATGTCGTTGAGCAGCTTCACGCTCTCGGTTATGGCCAGGCGCGCGTCGCCGTTGATGCTGCCCTCGGCCGCCTGGCGGCGGAAGATGGGCAGCGCGCCGTCCAGCACCTCGAACAGCGGGGCGGCCGCGTCCTGCAGCTCCCAGCGGCAGTCCTTGGCGGCCGCGTCGCGGATTTCCTGGATTCTGTGCGCGATTCGTGGGTCGCGCATCAGCTTGGAGGCGGCGCAGCTTATCGAGTTGTAGTTCATGCGCTTGCAGTCGTAGGCCGCGCGGTACGCGTCCTGCTGCTTGGCGCGGGGCTTGGCCATCTCGCGGGCGAACGCCTCCTGCTTCGCCGTGAGCGGCTTGTCCTTCTTGGGCACCTGCGGCCTCCTTCCTGATTAGTTTCGCGCTAGCCAAGCGACGCGATCACATCGCGCTCGCGCGGCGAAAGCGCGAAACGCCCTGCGGCTGCACGCCCTGCGGCTGCACGCCCTGATATGAGGTAGCCGCTGCCGTATATCGCCTTGTTCTGCACGCGCTGCGCGTCGAGCGCCCTCGTGAAGCTGCACTCCTGCGGCCCCACGCGGAAGTCGATGCCGTACTTGGAGTAGCGCGCCAGCATGGGCGCGGTCAGCACCTCGTCCGGGTACTCGTACTTCGGCAGCGCCTTGGCCTTCTCGCGGCGCAGGCGCTCTATCGCGGCATCCAGCTCGGAGCGCAGGTCGGGCGCGCTGCGAGCCTGGGCGGGGTCGAGGTTGGTCACGAACGACGTGTTGACGCTTGCGCCGTTGGCGTACGTCACGCCGACGCCCGTCACGACCTTGCAGCAGTTGCGGATGCCCATGCACGTCAGGGTGGGGGCGAACAGGAAGAAGCCCACGCCGCGCTCCTGGTAGTGCTTGACGATCTTGCTCAGGATGGAGAACGGCGGGTTGTCCACCACCGTGCAGCCCTGCGGGTACTCCTCGCGCTCGTAGTCGCCGCCCGGATAGAACGGGCGCGCCACCTTCGCCAGGCCGAACCCGTACTCCCGGTGCGCCCACCGCAGCACGCAGTCGTACACCTCGGGCGGGGTGTAGCAGTCGTCGGTCGTCCTCTTCGGCTCGAACTTGGCCGTGAACTCCTCGTATGTCTCGCCTCTCGCCATGCGTCTCCTATCTCTCGTCCCATATGGTCGCAAGCGTGTCGCCGGGCACGGAAAAGGCCGCCCCGAAGGACGGCCCTCTGCCTGTTTCCGTATTCGGTTGCCCCTATCCGCACGCCGCCACGGCCATGGCCATGAGCCCGAGCGCCAGCGCCCTTATGGCGTAGATGGCCGCCGCGTCTATGGCGATTGCCGCCGCTATGAACAGCAGGCACCCCCAGTTGCATCCCGGGCGGTTCATCGCTCCTCCCACTCGACGGTGCCGTCGTCGTACTCGGCCTTGAGCCATTCCAGGTAGTCGGCCTCCTCGCAGAAGCTGGCCAGCAGCCGCTTGCTGGTAGTGCAGCTGCTCATGCGGCTCGTCTCATACACGGCGATGAAGAAGGGCCACGAGTGGAACTCCGTCTCCGTGTGGATGGCCCGCTCGCGCGTGCCGCACTTCGGGCAGCGCACCTCGATACTGGGTCGGCGCTTCGGCTTCTCGGTCTGCTGCTCCATGGCTACTCCACCGCCATCCGCATGGCCGGCTTCATGGCCTCGCGCAGGCTCTTGGCCAGCTTCTCGGCCGTTACCTCGGCCTTCACCTCCACGTTCACGTCGGGCATCGCGAAGCCGCGCGCCTCTTCGGCCTTGAGGCAAGGCATGGCGGCGTCCTGGGCCGCGCCCTTGAGCGTCGGTGACGCTGTCACCCTCGGCTCGCAGCGCCCCAGCCACAGCTCGCACTCGTCCAGCTTCGTGAGCGCCAGGGCGCGCTCGCGGCTCGCCTCGTAGGCCGTCTCGATGCCCTTGCGCAGGTTCTGCACGGCCGTCTCTTCGGTTCCGGGGTCCAGCTTTTCGCGCAGTCGGGCGTTCTCGAACCTCAGGTTGCGAGCCTCGCGGCGCGGCGCTGCTACCGTATGGCTTTGCTGCTCGCCCCAGCAGTCCTCGCACAGCGGCGCGTCTACGCCCATGTTGTCCTGCCCCAGGGCGTCGATATCGTGCCCGCAGGTATCGCAGATGATTCCCATGGCTACTCCCTTCCTTCCGGCTTCACCGCGCCTGCGAGGAACCACGCCCGCAGGCTCTCGGCGCACTCCGGGCACAAGGCTCTTGCCTCGCCGTCGATTCGCGCGCTGTTCCTCAGCACCATCTTGGCGTAACCCGCCAGGGTCGCCGGCACCTCCTTGCCGCAGCGTTCGCATGCGCACATGTACAGCCTCATGCCTGCTCGCCTCCCTTCGGCAGAGCGTCGGCGATTCGGTCCCAGTCGGTGGCCGGCTTCTCGCTGGGGTACTCGTGGGCCCCCACGCACGGCACCGGCAGCACCGCCATGCCGTCGTGCTCGCCTGCGTACTCGTCTGCGTCCGATCTGCTCTCGAACGCCAGCACCACGTCGCTCTCCGTGGCCACCGCGTAGATCTTCTTCATCGTTTCGTCTCCTATTCGAACTCGAAGCACTCGCATGCCTCGCTTGTCTCGTCTACCGCCTCCACGTCGGGGCCGCCGCCCGTCATGGCGTCGCGGGCGCACACGGCCTCGCCGCCAGCGCCCTGCACGCGGCCGCAGAAGCGGCACTCCCGGCACGCGTGGCCCTCCCACGGGTCGGGCCGGTTCCACGGTGCCCTGGGGTCGGACTCGAAGCACCCGGGCGGGAGGTTCCACCCGCTTGAAGGCTCGTACCCGCTCACATGCACCGCCTGCCCCTCGGCAGCCGCCCCCAGCCGTCCATGGCCAGGGCATCCGCGTACTTGGTCGGTTCCGGCAGCAGCAGGTACTCCCAGTGCCCCGAGCCCGGCGGGGCGGGGCGGTTGAACCTCTGCTCGGCCCTGACCCAGCGGAAGTGCAGCCGGTTGGCGTGCGCCAGCCCGTGGCAGCCGCTGCCGTTGCCGCTGCCGCACAGCATCACCGTGGGCTTGGGAACCTCGCGCCCGTCGCGGAACAGCTTGCCCGCCCCGCGCCTCACGATGTGGTGGCGGTTGAGCGGCCACGGCGCGCCGCACACGGCGCACCTGGGCGTCTCGATGCTCGGCCCCTCCATGAGGGGGCGCAGGATCTCGGGCAGCGTGTCAACGTTTGCCATTCGATAGCCTCCTGTCCTTGCCTTGCAGCTCGTACTTGTCGCACATCTCCGACAGGCGGCTCACGATGGCCACCGCCGTCTCCTCGTCGCCGTTCTTGGCCAGGCGGCGTATGAGGTCGCCCTTGCCGTACTGCGTGGTCACGACCACGGGCCTCATGTTCTCGTACCTGTCGTTCACGACGCGGAACACCTGCCCCAGCGTCCAGTCGGTGGGGGACTCCTTGCCCAGGTCGTCCAGCACCAGGCACCCCACGCGGGAGAGCCTGGACAGCACGCCGTCCTCGGTGCCGTCGCCGCCGTAGGTGCCCTTGATGGCGGCCAGCACGCCCAGCATGTCGGTCACCCTCACGCTGGTGCCGCCGTCCACCAGGAGCCGCGCCACGGCGCTCGCCAGGTGGGTCTTGCCGGTTCCCACGGGGCCGCAGATGTACGCCCCGCGCCCTTGCTCAACCTTCGCGGCAATGCCCTCGGCCATGGGGGAGGCGGCTGTCATGAAGCGGGGCTTGATTCCGGCCCGCTCGTAGGCCCGGCGGCGTTTGGCTGCGGCCTCCTCGGCCTTGGCCCTGGCCTCAAGGCGCGAACGCTCGTCGCGCTCCGCCACGGCACCCGGGCAGCCGCACGGCTTCCAGCCGCAGAAGGTGCGGCGGCCAGCCAGCACCACGTAGCGGACCTCCAGCTGCGCCCCGCAGTGGGGGCACTCAGTCGTACTCGGCATAGCCGTCGGCCTCCTTCCGGGTCCTCGGGCCGCGGTTCACGTAGTCCTCGAACTTCGGCGAGAACAGCGTGGAGGGCCGCAGGTACTTGGCCATCTTCGGGTCGCCCGCCCACTCGGCTGCCATCGTGTCGATGACGGCCAGGAAGTCGGGGAGGCGGTAGCCCTCGGCCCAGCGGGCGTGTATCAGCCTGCGGGTCTTGGCGCTGCTTGAGCGGTAGCGGGTGCCGGCTGCCTCGTTGAGCGCATGCACGATTTCGTCAAAGGGGATTAAGGGGTTATCTATATACTCAACCTCAACCTCAACCTCTGCATTGCCGCAACTCGATGCGCCTGCATGTGCATCCGCATCTGCTTGCGCATGTGCGACTGCATCTGTATCCGCATATGCTCCCGCATGTGCTTGCGCATCGGCTTGCGCCCGTGCCGCCGCATCGTCCACCGCGTCTTCCTTCCCCGGCCTGTTGCCCCAGCGGGCGTTGGCCGCCTTCCTTGCGCGCTCGCTCTTCTCGTCGCCCATGTCGAGCCTGCCCTTGAGCACCAGGAAGGTAGGCAGCCACGCGGGGCTGCCCTGCGGCTCCTTGCCCGTGAACCGGTACTCGACGATGGCGTAGATGAACGGCGCGCGCTGCTTCTCGGGCATGGCCTGCGCGGCCGCCCAGAAGTCGTCGTGTATAACCATGCCCATAGTGTCGCCGTCGCCTTCCCTAAAACGGGATATCCTCGTCGTACAGATCGGGCATGGCCTGCTGCTGCGGCGCGGGCTGCTGTGGCGCGTACGCCTGCTGAGTGGCCGGCTGCGGCGCGTAGGCGGGCTGCTGCGGCGCAGGTGCCGGGGCGGGGCGTCCCTGGCCGTACGTGCGGGCCTGCGGCGCTTGCGGGGCCGCCTGGGGCGCGTACTGCTGCGGCGCGTAGCCCTGCTGCTGTTGCTGGCCGCTCATGAACTCCAGCTCGTCCACCACGACCTCCAGCGCGCTGCGCTTCTGGCCGGTCTGCTGGTCGTTCCAGCTGCGGTAGCGCAGCTTGCCCTCGATGGCCACCTTGCTGCCTTTGGCGAGGTACTGCGCCAGCTTCTCGCCGCGGGTGCCGAACAGCGTGCAGTCCACGAAGTTCGGGTAGTCCTCCCACTGCCCGGTCTGCTGGTTCTTGCGGCGGTCGTTGACGGCCACGCCCATGGACAGCACGGACATGCCGCCAGACGTGGAGCGCAGCACGGGGTCGCGGGTCAGGTTGCCGGATATGCACACGCGGTTGATGCTCATAGATACCCTCCTTGGGTTACGTCCCCGCTGTTCCAGATGCGGGTGATCTGCGCGTCTACCATGCGGATACGCAGCTTGATTACGTTGATGGCCTCCTGCGAGGCCTTGTAGATGGCCTCTGAGCAGTCGCGGCGGCGCTTGGCCTCCGCTATCTGCTCCTGGCCCCGGCACACGTCGCCGATGATGGTGACGGGCGTGCCCTTCTGGCGCTCGTTCAGGATGGCGATGCGCAGGGCCTTGCGGTACTCGGCCTCGTTCTCGGCGTACTGGCAGCCCGACTCCTTGCAGGTCTTCAGCTCGGCCTCCAGCCTGTCGGTCAGCTCGTCCAGCTCCTCGGTGAGCGCCTGCATCTACTCCACCTGCCAGTCGGGGCGCGGGCAGCACGGGCTGTTGGCCACGAACTCCATGTACTGCGGCATGCTGGCGAACTGGTAGCGCGCCCCGCAGCTGCGGCAGTGGGCCGTGAAGGGGCCGTCTGCGGGCGGCTGCTTCTCCTCGGGCGCGGGCTGCTCCTCCATGACGTCGGGATCGCTCTGCCCGTCGATGGCGAACGCGCCGCACAGCGCGTACTTGCGGGCGTAGCTCGACGCCATGCCGGTCACCTGGGCGTCGTCCGAGCCCTTCTTGTGCTCGTCCTCGCGGGCGTAGGCGCTCACCTGCAGCAGGCCCTCGCCGCCCTCGGCGGGGAACACGCACGCCGTGGACTTCACGTAGTAGCGGTCGCCTATCTGCACCAGATCGTCGGTCATGAAGAACGCCAGGCCCTCCTTGGCGCACGGCTCCTTCAGCGCGGCCACTATGTCCTCGTAGCTGCGGTAGCTGAACTTGCCGAAAGCGTTGTACTTGGCCTTGGGCACCACCACGGCGCGCTGCACGCGGGCAACGGCCGCCATGAGGTCGATGGGCTGCTGTTCCTGGGTCATGCTAGTAGCCTCCGTTCATCCGCTCGTAAACCTGGCCCACCGTGCCGTGCATGATGGTGCCCACGACGCCCTGCGCCTTGAGGGCCGCCGCGACGCCCTGCATCTGCTCGCGCGTGGCGCACGGCACCACGACCGTCCACGGGTCGCCCGCCATGGCCACGGGTGCCGGCGCGGGCGGCGCTGGCGGCACCGGGGCGGGCATGGGCGCGGGCTGCGGCTCGGGCATCTGCTCAAGCGGCTGTGGGAACTCTGCGGGCTGGCATTCCGCGGGCTCGGGCACCGCTTCGGGTTCGGGTTCGGGCTCTTCCACGGGTTCCGGCTCCATGGCCGCCTTCAGCTCGGCGATGCGCCGGCGCTCCTCCTCGGCCTTGTGCGCCGCCGTTATGGCCGCGCCCAGGTCCAGGGTGGCGAACAGCTCGCGCTCGGCCTCGTCGTAGAACGGCTCGCCCTGGAACTGCGCCTTGAGGGTTTCCCAGTCCTGGGCCAGGCGCTCTACCTTGGCCTCCAGGGCCTTGAATGCCTTCACCTCGCCGAAGGTCTTGTTGGTCCACTGCTTCTCGTGGAAACGCTCATAGGGCACGACGGGGGCCAGCAGCCCGGCGAACTCCTCGTAGTGCTCCCGCAGCTTGGCGTACGCGCGCAGCTGGCGCTCCTCCTCGGCCTCGTCCAGCTGCTCCTTGATGCCGTCGGCTGCCTGCTTCGCGATGCCCGCCACGGCCTTGCACCTGTCCTCGAACGCGGCCAGGGGCTTCGTGTACTCGCGGCTCACGGCCTTGCGGCGCTCGTCTATCTCCTTGGCGATGCCGTTGAGGTAGGCGCGGTCGCGCTTGGCGGCCTTCACGTTCTCGTCCTTGCCCATGTCGTAGGTCGCGCCCTCGTAGTCGGCCACCAGCCTGCGCACGTGCGCCTCCAGGGCGTCGAAGTTGGCCTCGATCACGGCGGGGGAGTACGCCACGGTCAGCTCTGACGCTTCCTCGGGCTCGATGATCTCGGCCTCAACTGCTTCGCTCATTTACTCCTCGCTTCCCAGGCGCGCCATGCACGCCTCGTAGGTTTCCGTCTCGGCCGCGTTCGGCTCGTAGCCGTCGGCCTTCATGGCCTCGTAGATGATGGTCACGTTCTCGACCGTCGCTCGGTTGAAGTACACGGAGCCGCCGCCTTCCATGAGGCTCCAGGCCGTCCAGCCGCTCATGTTCCACGCTGCCCGCCAGCCCATGGCCACGGCCAGCTCGGTGGGCGTGCGGTCGATGGGTCGGCCCAGCAGCTCCTCGAACGATTCCACGGCCTCGGACTCCATGGCGAACGCGGTCAGCGCCAGAGCCGTGCGGCGCATCGACTTGAGGTCGCCCGCGTGGGCGGCAAGCCACTCGCGGCGGGCCTTCGCGCCGTCCTCGTAGGCGGCCTGGAAGTCGGCCTTGCGCTGGGCTGCGGCCTGTGCGGCCTCGTCGGCCCCCTCGGCCACCGGCGCCAGCAGGGTCACGCCGAACGACGTCTCCTCGGCCAGAAGCCCCGCGCCCGCGTTGTCGGCCACGTAGGCGTCCAGCGCCGCCAGGTCGGGGCGGTAGTCGGAAAACGTGCGGCATGCGGCGAAGCCCTCGGGGCATTCGTCGACGAACTCGACGCCCGCGTCGGCAAGCACCGCCACCACCTCGGCGCGGTTGCGCCTCTGCTCGGCCTCGGCCTTCAGGCTCGCGTACACGCGCTGCCATTCGGACTGCTTGCAGTCGCGCAGCTCGGCCACGGCCTCGTCGTCGCCCTCGAACTCGGCGATGGCCGCCAGGCGGTCGAGCGTCATGTCATAGGCGGCGTCCTGCACCCTGCGGGCGGCGCGGCGCGCCTTGGCCACGGTGCCCGCGTCGGTGCGGGCGGCCACGGCCACCTCCTCGTCGGGAATGTCGAGCGCCAGCATGGTCTGCACGCCGCGCGACTTCTCCTCGGCGGTCAGCCCCAGCTTGGCGTCGGTCTCCACCATGGCCTTGGCGGCCTCCACGCGCGCCAGCTCGGCGTCGTCCAGGTCGTCGTAGACCTCGGCGAGGAAACGCTCGGTGCCGATGGCCCTCATGGCGCGCACGCGGCACTCGCCGTCGATGATCCAGTAGATGCCGCCCTCCTTGTACAGGATGGGCTTCATGACGGGCTGGCCGGGGTTGAGGCGGTTGGCCTTGAACTGCGCGGCCAGGCCCGCGATGTGCTCGGCGCTCTCCCTGGTGGTGAAGTCGCGCGGGTTCATCGGCTCGCCGTCGGCGCGCTCGTAGGGGTACACGTCGCAGATCGCGACCTCCTCTAGCGATTGCATGCGCGGGCCTCCTCGTCTACGACCACGCGGCACTCCATGCCCACCAGGCGGGCGCGGCACGCCACGCGGGCCACCTCGCCCATGAGCGCGATGCGCTTGGTGGGCACGGGGCCGTTCTTGATTTGCGCGGCCATGCAGGCGGCCCCCATGTTGAACGCCTGGCGCATGGCGGCGTCGAAGCCGCCGTCGCCCGGCACGGGCACGGGGACGGCGCGCTCGATGCGCTTCAGGATGCTGTCCACCGTCTTGTCCGCGACGGTCTTGCTGATGATTTCCGTGAGCATTTGGGTCTCCTAACTGGGAAAACTAAAAGTGATAAAAACTTTTCAGGATTTCGGAACTTTTTTCTCTATGCGCTCCTTGCGCTTCTGCGCCGCCTTGACCCTGCGGTACAGGTAACGGCACAGCCACCGCTCCATGGCCTCGTCGTGCGCCTCTGCTGCCTTGTCGGCGGCGTAGCGGCTCATGCCCGAGGTGTCCGGGGCCTGCGGCATGGGGTCGGCGCGGCTCTCTCGGCCGCACTCGGTGCGCTCGTAGGTGCGGCGCTCCTCTGCGGTCAGCCTCGGCAGCAGCTCGGCTATGCGGGCCTCTATGGCCTCAAGCTGCTGCTGGCGTCTGCACGGTTCGCAGATGCCGTCCTTGCCGAGGGTCGCCCTGCGGCACCCGCACGACGGGCACAGCTCCAGGCGGTGGCGGTAGCAGCGCAGGGACACGTGGCCGCCGCTGGCGTTGATCACGCGCCGCGCGTTATCCAACTGGTTCTTGGACAGCCGCAGCTCGCGGCGAATCTCGCGGGCGGGCACCTTTCCCGCCAGCTCGGCTATGCGGTCGAGGTCGGCCTTGCGCCACGCCCTGTGTGGCCTGCCCTTGTCTCGGCGGGTCACTCGTCGCTCACCTCCACGACCACGCGGGGGCGCGCCCTGTCGGTGAGCACCCTGTCGGGGCACTGCTCCACGTACTTGCGGGAGTCGTCCTTGATTACGCCCGCCGCCACCAGGCCGTCGAGCACGAACTTGCGCGCGAAGCCCACGTTGTCGGCGTCGCGGCGCATGTCGGGCTCGTAGAACGTGGTGCGCACGGTCACCCGGCGCTCGAAGCGCGGCGCGCGCTGCTGCATGGCCGCCGCCCTCACGCGCGCCGTCTCGCGCTTCTTCATGGCCGCCGCCTTGTAGCGGTTGGCGCGCTCGGCGCTGATGTAGTCGTTCAGGCTCGGCATTCGGCCCTCGACCGTGACGGTGCACTTCATTGCGCGCCCCTGTCGTAGATGCCCTGCGCCTCGGTTAGCGTGGAGGCGGCGAAAACGGCTGGGCCCACGATGGCCTCCCACGTGCCCACCAGGTCCACGGAGTCCACCGGCGTGCGGCGGAAGCTCACGGCGGCCAGCATGGAGGGGCGCTGCAGCACCATGTAGCGGGACAGCACGCTCCACAGGTTGTGGTCGCGCTTGAACTCGCTGGCCTCGCTTACGGTCATGCCGTTCTGGCACGCCAGGGTGTAAACGTTGTCGCGCTGGATGACGTGGCCCTCCAGCATCAGGCGGTAGCAGATGCGGCGCAGCTTCGCCCATGTATCGGGGTTCGAGGCAACCCAGCCGCACGCCTTGGCCACGAGGGCCTGGGCCTTGGCGTCTACCTCGGCCATACTGTTGCCTCCAGCGCCCATGTGGCGGCGATGCACGCGCAGACGAACAGGGCGGCGAAAACGGCCTGCAGCCTCTCGCGGCGCTGCTCGGGTGTTACACTGTCCTCGGTTCGGAAGTGAACCGTTGCGGTGCGCGTCTTTCGCTTGCCGGCTGCGACGCGCACCCTCTTTCCCTTGATCTTTTCCATTCCTGGAACTTCCTCTCGTTCTCTGGGTCCTTGTAGAACTCGCGCATCATGGCGGCGCACTCGTCGCACATGGCGCGCTGTATCGGGGTCATTCGCCCGCGACGCCCGGCAGAAGCAGCGGGGCGTCCTCGTAGGCGACCTCACCGGTGTCCCTATCCACGAACATCACCTCCTGGTCGTCGTACACGTGGATGTTGAGCATCTGCCCCGTGAACTCCACCAGCTTGGGGATGAAGTCGCGGAACTTCGGGTCCAGCTCAAACTGCAGCACGCACTTTCCGCTCTTCACGTTGAGGGCGGTGAACCCCCCCCGTACGGTCACCTCGTTCAGCATGGCCTACTCCTTCTCGTCGTACGCGGTGTCGCGCGCGATGGTCTTGAAGTCGGTGCTCCAGCCCTTGCCGTTCACGCTGAACTGCACGGAGCTGTAGACGTTGAACTGCATGCCGCCGAGCTCGAACCAGGTCGTGCTCGCCTCCAGAAGCTCGATGCCGCTCGTCTGGAAGCCCCACATGGCCGCGATGCGGCGCTTGAGGCTGACGTGCGTCTCCTCCATGCAGCCGTTCTCGGCCAGCTTGAAGTTGACGGCCACGCGCTTGCGGTCGTCGGTGAGGTGGTCGAGCGTTTTGCCGATGATCTCGGCGGCGAACTCGGGCTGGTGGCTCTTGGTGGTCATGGTTTCTCTCCTATCTATAGGTTTAATTATCGTTACTGCCGAAAAAAATATCAGCCACACGCACGCCGAAAAGTTTTGCCAGTTTTTTGGCGTCCTCGATAGTCACGCTATCGGGGTTGCTTTCCATCTTTGCGTACGTGGGCCGCGAGATGCCGAGAAGGCCGGCCACGGCCTCTTGTGAGTACCGTGCCTTCTTGCGCGCATCAACCAATTCCATCGAATCACCTCCTTGCTTGGTATGCCTAAGACTATAACTAAACATATAGTGACTGTAAAGAAGATTTGTCATATTCTGTAAAAAGATTTTAACGGTCGCAGCGGAAGGAGGACACGTGAGCATAGCCGAGAACATCCGAAGGATTAGGACGCAGCACGACATGACGCAGGAGGAGTTCGGCAAAGTTGCCGCCGTCTCCGCTATGGCCGTATCTCAGTGGGAAAACGGGCGAGCAGTGCCTCGCATGGGCGCAGTTCAGCGTATTGCGGATTATTTCAATATCAGTAAAGGCGAGGTTATTGACGAGGGAACAGATGGCGTTGTTTTGCCTTCCGGTGCCATGCCGGTGGTGGCCAGCAGCGCAACCGTGCCGCTGCTCACGCTCGGGCGCGTGCACGCCGGCGCGCTCGCCGACGAGGAGGAGATAGCGCACCGCGTTGAGGTGCCCGCCTCGGTGTGCGCCGGGCATCCGCGCGCGTTCGCCCTGGAGGTCGAGGGCGACTGCATGAACCGCGTCATACCCGAGGGCAGCCACGTGCTGGTCGACCCCGACCGTCAGCCCGCCAACGGGTCCATCGCCGTGGTGGAGACCGAGGACTACCGCGCGGTCATGCGCCGCTGGTACAAGGGCAGCACCAAGCTGATGCTGTCGGCGGATAGCTTCGAGGACTACGAGGACATGATTTTCGGCATGGACGACGGACCCGTGCGCGTGATCGGCACGGTGGTGTGGTTCCAGGCCGCCGACGAGATGGAGTAGCCGTGGGCGGGCGCGCGGCGATATACGCCCGCTTCTCGAGCCACAACCAGCGCGGCGAGTCCATAGAGATACAGGTGGAGAAGTCCCGCGCCTACTGCGCCGAGAACGACCTGCGCGTGGTGGCCACGTACTGCGACTTCGCGCAGACGGGCACCAACACCGACCGCGCCGAGTTCCAGCGCATGATGGCCGACGCCAAGCGAGGGCTGTTCGATTTCGTGGTCATATATAAAGTTACCCGAATCATGCGCAACCGCGACGAGATGGCCATGGCGCGCATCATGCTGCGCCGCTGCCGCGTCGAGATACTGTACGCGGGCGAGGACATTTCGGACGGCTCGGCGGGCGTGCTGCAGCTGGGCATGCTGGAGGTGCTGGCGGAGTACGAGAGCGCGCTCGACGGCGAGCGCATACGCGACGGCATACAGAAGAACGCCGAGCGGTGCATGGCCAACGGCTGCGTGCGCTACGGCTGGGACATAGTGGACGGGCGCTACGTGGTCAACGAGGAGGAGGCCGCCGCCATCCGCCTGGGCGTGCGCATGGTCTTGTCGGGCAAGTCTGTGGCCGACGTGGTGCGCGCCTGGGAGCCGTACCGCACCAAGCGCGGCGGCAAGTGGCGCTTCCAGACGGTGCGCCGCATACTGATGCGGCGGGAGAACGGCGGGGAGTACCGCTACGCGGGCGTGGTCGTGCCCGGCGGCATGCCCGCCATCGTTCCCATGGATGACGAGGAGAGGGTGATACGGATGCTTGAGGACTCGCACAGGCCCCGCGCCAAGACCGAAGCGTGGGACTTCCCGCTCACGGGCAAGCTCTACGACGGGCGCGACGGCGGGCTGATGACCGGCACCAGCGGCACGGGCAAGTCGGGCAGGCCCTATCACTACTACCGCTGCCGCAGCTGCGGGCGCACCGTGCGCCGCGATGTCGTGGAGAAGCGCGTGGCCGACGCCGTGCGCGAGGCCCTGGGCAGCGCCGACAGCCGCGAGCGCATCGCTCGCATGCTGGCCGACGCCGAGGAGGAGCGCGCCGACGAGAAGCCCTTGAGCGAGACCATAAAGGGCGAGCTGGCCAAGATCGAGACGGCGTTCTCCAACATATGGGCGGCCATCGAGTCGGGCATCGCGCCGCCGGGCGGCAAGGAGCGCATAGACGCGCTGAAGCAGCGGCAGGCGCTCCTCAAGGACGAGCTGCGCACGGCCGAGGCCCTTGAGGTCGCCCGCCTTGACTACGACCGCGCGCTGTTCTGGCTTGAGGGCATGGCCGCCGCCGAGGTGGACGACGCGCAGCTCCTGCGCACGTTCGTGGCGCGCGTGGTGCTGGGCGGCCCCGACGATGACGACGGCCTGCGCGTGGCGTTCACGTTTGACGATTCTGCCGGCTTGGGCGATAATCCGTCGCTGCCTGGCGCTATAGGTCCAGGTGGCGAGGTGTTCGACCGAATGAACGCCAGCTCCACCATAAGTAACAGGCAGGTAGATACTTATATCTACCTGCCTTTTTATTTCTAGTCCGTATCGCGGAGAATCGAACTCTATGCAGGGCGCGAGCGTTAAGCAAACGCGGATCGTTTGTAGCGAGCGGGCGAGGACGCCGGCAGGCGGCCGAAGCCGGTGCGTTTTTGCGAAGCAAATACGCGGATTCTCCGCGCAAAGCCTCGACTAGATATAGACGCGATGCCGATCGTACTGCAGCCTGCCGTGCCCCGCATCAACGCAGGGTGAGACGCGCTTTCCCAATGGCAGCCCAGGCGGAAAGCGCGTCCCGGAATCCGCGCTCAGACTGGGACGTAGTTTCCGGATGACACATCAAGCGGAAAGCGCATCCCGGAATCTAAGCTCGAAATGGGATTCATTTTCCTGATGACGGGCTCAGCGGAAAATGAGACCCGGAATTTGCTCTGAGAATGGGACACACTTTCCGCTTCACCTGCCGCCTCGAAAAACCCATGCGCTCGCCATCCCAAAACTGGGTAGAAGAAAGCCAAAACGAAACAGCAGGAGGTCAACATGACTGCAGAAGATAAGGCAAAGAACGCCGGAAAGGTCGCGCTCGTTTTGGAGGGCGGTAGTTTTCGCGGGCAGTTTACTGCGGGCGTGCTCGACGTCCTCATGGAGGCCGGCGTCGAGATTCCGGCTGTCTACGGTGTATCGGCCGGCGCCCTCAACGGCGTGAACTACAAGTCGCACCAGATCGGCCGTGCCAACCGCATCAACCTGGCTTTCTGCAACGACAGCCGCTTCATGGGCGCCGCATCGTTTGCGTCCACGGGCTCTATTGTGGGTTACGACTTTATCTTCAACGATGTCCAGGACCGCCTGGATCCCTTTGACAATGAGACGTTCGACGCGAGCCCCATCGAGATGTACGCTGTCGCGACGGACATGCTGTTCGGAACCGCCGCGTACCTTCCGGTCAAAAGCGCCGTGCTCGATCTCGACGCCGTGCGTGCCTCGACCTCGTTGCCGCTGGTGACGCCGCCGGTCGAGATTGACGGGCACAAATACGTCGACGGCGGCGTGGCCGATTCGGTCCCCATCGAGCACGTGCTCGAGGAGGCGGGCTTCGACCGTGCGGTTGTCATTGTCACGCAGGACCGCTCGTACGAGAAAAAGCCCTACGAGTTTTTGCCCGCCGCACGCGCCCGCTATGCCGACTACCCCTATCTGCTCGAGGCTATCGAGACACGCCACGACCGCTACAACATCCAGCGCATGCACCTGTGGAAGTATGAGCGCGAGGGCCGTGCGTTGGTCGTCGCTCCGCAAAAGCCGGTCGAGGTCGGCCATGTCGAGCACGATTCGGCAAAGCTCCTCGACCTGTATATCCAGGGCCGTCAGGAGGCAAAGCGCCTGCTCGCGGAAATCCAAGAGTTCGTTGAGCGCTAACGACGGCGAACCCTCAAAAAATGACAACAGCTCAAGAGCTGGAAAATCACGGCTCGTGGATGACATGTGCAGAAACTCTGGTCGGAACCAAAATACCTGTTGACTCGTACGGCGAGCGGGGTAATATGGACGGGTTACTTGCAGAGCCCCGTGAATCTCTGTAACAACACGTACTGTACATGGAGGAGTCTAAGTGATTTCGAAATCGACTCACTACGCCAAGCAGGGCGAGGTCCAGCGCAACTGGGTTCTCGTCGACGCCGATGGTGCTGTCCTGGGCCGTCTTGCCACCCAGATCGCAATGATCCTGCGCGGTAAGAACAAGCCCCAGTTCACGCCCAACAGCGACTGCGGCGACTTCGTTGTCGTCATCAACGCCGATAAGGTCCAGCTTACCGGTAACAAGGCCGACACGAAGACCTATTATCGCCACAGCGGCTACAACGGCGGCCTCAAGGCTGAGAGCTTCCGCCAGGCTATGGAGAAGCACCCGGAGAAGGTCATCGAGCGCGCCGTTCGCGGCATGCTGCCCAAGACCACCCTCGGCCGTGCCCAGATGACCAAGCTTAAGGTCTACGCTGGTGCCGAGCATCCGCACGCTGCCCAGAACCCCACGAAGATTGAGCTGGAGGCTTAAAGATGGCTGAGAACACCGTTGTCTACCAGGGTACCGGCCGTCGTAAGAACGCCGTCGCCCGCGTCCGTCTCGTCCCCGGCACCGGCAAGGTGACCATCAACAAGCGTGACGCCGAGCAGTATTTCGGCCGTCATCAGCTCGTTGAGAACGCCCTTGCTCCCTTCAAGGTGACCGATACCGCCGGTCAGTTCGACGTTATCGCTCTGTGCGATGGCGGCGGCATCTCCGGTCAGTCCGGCGCTCTGCGCCTGGGCATCGCCCGCGCTCTTCTGAACGCTGGCGACTACCGTGCTGACCTCAAGAAGGCCGGTTTCCTTACGCGCGATGCTCGCGTGGTCGAGCGCAAGAAGTACGGCCTCAAGAAGGCCCGCCGCGCTCCCCAGTTCTCCAAGCGCTAAGGTTTTATCTCCTTTCGAGATACAATGTACAAGCGGGGCCTGCCGATTCCTCGGCGGGTCCCGCTTTTCTTTTTCGACTAGGGTGGGCGGTTGCATATCGCCTGCTAGGGAAGGAGCGATCCTATGCCCCAGAACATCTTCGGTACCGACGGCGTCCGTGGCGTCGCCAACGCCGATCTTTCGTGCGACCTCGCGTTTCGTCTGGGCCGCGCGGCGACCAAGTTCCTTGGTCCGGATATCTGTGTCGGCCGCGACACGCGCCTTTCGGGTACCATGCTCGAGAGCGCTCTGACCGCCGGCATCATGGCCGAGGGCGGCCGCCCGCACTGCTGCGGCGTCATCCCCACGCCTGCCGTGGCGCTGCTCACCGTTCAGAACGAGCTCGACGGCGGCATCGTCATCTCTGCTTCGCATAATCCGCCGGAGTTCAACGGCATCAAGTTCTTTAGCCGCAAGGGCATGAAGCTTCCCGATGCTGTCGAGGAAGAGATCAGCGCCTGGGTCATGTCCGAGGAAGCTATGGCTGCCGACACGCTGCCGACCGGTGCCGGCGTGGGCCACATTATCAAGATGAAGGACGCTCGCAAGGCATACGTCGACCACGCCATCGATACGCTTGATGGCCTGAGGCTCGACGGCCTGGTCATTGCCGTCGACTGCGGCCACGGTGCTTCTTGCCAGACCACGCCTGCCGCGCTGCAGCGCCTGGGTGCTACGGTCCATGCCATCAACACCGATTATTGCGGCACCGACATTAACGTTGAGTGCGGTTCTACGCATCTCGAGCCCTTGCGCGAGCTCGTGCTGCGCACCCATGCTGACATCGGTCTGGCCCACGACGGCGACGCCGACCGCGTACTGTTCGTGGACAGCGAGGGCAATGAGATCGACGGTGACTACATCCTGGCTATCTGCGGTTCTGACCTTGCCGCTCGCGGCAAGCTCGCCAACTCCGAGATCGTCTCGACCGTCATGTGCAACCTGGGCTTCTCCATCGCTATGAAGGAGCAGGGCTTCGAGATGGTTCAGACCGCCGTGGGCGACCGCTACGTTCTGGAGCGCATGCTCGCGGACGGCGCCGTCATCGGCGGCGAACAGTCCGGCCACATCATCTTCCTGGAGCACAACACCACCGGTGACGGCCTGGTGACGGCTCTGCAGCTGCTGGCCGTGCTCAAGCGCACCGGTCGTACCCTCACCGATCTTGCCGGCATCATGAAGAAGTACCCGCAGGTACTCGTCAACGTGCATTCCGACAACAAGGCTGGTCTGGACGATTGCCAGCCCATCTGGGATGCCGTCGCTGCTGCCGAGAAGGAGCTTGATGGCCGCGGCCGCATTCTGGTGCGCCCGAGTGGTACCGAGCCGCTGGTCCGCGTGATGGCCGAGGCCGAGACGCACGAGCTGACCCAGCGTGTTGTCGACGACATCGTCGAGGTTGTCAAGCGCGAACTTCCCTAATGGTCAAAAACCGTTGCCAAGTGGTAAACTGTCAAGGTTATTTTGATTGATTGGTATGTCCGAGGGGGAGCATGTTCACTAAAGTCCTAAGGTCTTTTGGAATGCGTGGTCGGGTCCTTACGCTGGATGCTCCCATCTCGGGCGACGTCATTCCGCTTTCCGAGGTAAACGACCAGACGTTTGCCACCGGCCTTTTGGGCCAGGGCGTGGCGATCCGGCCCACCGGAACGCGCGTGATTGCACCGGCTGACGCCAAGGTCGAGGCCATTTTTCCCACGGGACACGCTGTTGCGCTTAACACGGTCGATGGCTTGGACGTGCTCATCCACGTTGGTTTGGACACTGTTCAGCTCGAGGGCAAGCACTTTACCGTACATGCGCAAGTGGGTGACATCGTCCATAAGGGCGATGTACTCATTGAGTTCGATCGCGAGGCAATTGCTGCCGAGGGCTACGATGTGACGGTTCCCATCTTGGTGTGCAACTCCGTTGAGTTCTCGAGCATCAAGGGCTCCGTTGGCGTGCATGTCGAAGAGATGGACCAGCTCATCGTTGCTCGCGAGCGCTAGCAAGTGCACGTGGCCATTAGCCTACAATTCAAACACGTTTACGGAGGGCGCCCTTGAAAGAGGACGCCCTCCGTGGCAAGATGGGAATCGTCCGAGGCTAAACAGCTTCGGGTCACCGTGGACGGGCAGGGGCCTCGACGCGGCTAGACACGAGACACATACATTACGCGACCTCGCCCTGGTGGCCGCACACGTTGGTTGCGGCCGACGCGGGCCGCGGGCAAGTGCTTGTAAGGGAGCCTTGCCTCTCTTGTACGAGAAAGGACGCGTAATGAAGATCATTAAAGCTAAAGACTACGAGGATATGAGCCGCAAGGCCGCCAATATTATCTCGGCGCAGGTTATCCTCAAGCCCGACTGCGTGCTGGGCCTTGCCACCGGCTCCACCCCGATCGGTGCCTACAAGCAGCTCGCTGCTTGGTACAAGAAGGGCGACGTCGACTTTGCCGAGGTCAGCACCTACAACCTGGACGAGTATCGCGGCCTTTCGCACGACGATCCCCAGAGCTATCACTACTTCATGCGTGAGAACTTCTTCGATCACATCAACATCGACCTGAACAACACGCATGTGCCCGACGGTTCCAACCCCGACGCCGCCGCTGCCTGCTCTGAGTACGACAAGATCGTCGCCGAGGCCGGTTACCCGGATCTGCAGCTGCTCGGTATTGGCAACAACGGCCACATCGGCTTCAACGAGCCCGATGACCACTTCTCCAAGGGTACGCACTGCGTCGACCTCACCGAGAGCACCATTCAGGCCAACAGCCGCCTGTTCGACAGCATCGACGATGTTCCCCGTCAGGCCTACACCATGGGCACTCAGACCATCATGTATGCCCGCATGATCCTGGTCGTCGCCAACGGCGAGGCCAAGGCTCAGGCCGTGCACGACATGTGCTATGGTCCGGTTACGCCCGAGTGCCCGGCTTCGATCCTGCAGCTGCACACCAACTGCGTTGTCGTTGCCGACGAGGCCGCCCTTTCGCTCTGCGAGTAGCGCGAATCCTGCAGCTCGACATAGCCTTGCCTAAGGCCTCCGCTTTGCGGGGGCCTTTTTGCTATTCCTTTTTGCCCGCTTGACCAAAATCTTGGCGTAAGCTTGACGAATGCCGTATGCCCAACAGCTTGATTCATTCTATATCAGATTCTATGCAAAAATGCCACTAAAAGGTCGTAGACGGTAGCGGGTGCTAGGCGAGTTGAATGACATGGCTGAACCTTGTTCATCTGCGTTACACTGCCGCTTAGATGGGACAAGCTGACAAGCTCATTTACCTGCATAAAGACCGATTAGTCGGGGGATTAATAACAATCGGCCCTCGCTGTACAAAAACTTGCCGCTTGCGTACCAAAAGACAATCTAAAACACAAGGTCGCTCTATACATAGCGCGGCTTGTATGGTCTTGCGGTTACAGTGTCCATACGGTCGAGTTGAGGAGCGGGCATGGTAAACGATTTGAGCGGTATAGACGACCTCGAGCTGATGCCGCTGGGCGGAGGCTATATGGTGCGACGCGAACGCTTGATGAATGAGCTTATCGCCAAGGGCCGAAAGGCCGGCATCGTGGTTCTTTATGCACCCGACGGGTTTGGGAAGACCTCGGTGCTGCTGCAGTACACCCATGAGGTTAAATGCGACCCGACGCGAGGCCCCGTACGGATTATCGAGGCGGATCGCGCCATTGGGCGCGAGGTGTTTATGCAGCTCGAGGTGGTTACCGAAGAACTCAAAGACAAACCGCATTCCCTTATCGCGATTGATAATGTGCCAAACCTCGATCAGCACGATACCGAAGACCTCATCGACAGGATTCGCGGCCTGCGCGCTATGGGGGTAGGGGTCTTTATCTCCTGTCGTCCTTCAAATCGTCAGCTGATTCATGGGCTGGGCGATTCGGTTAAGATCAATGCGCAGATGCTCAAGGTGCATGCCTATGAGTATTCGGCGTGGGCATCGGCGTTTTCGATCAGCACATCGCTCGACTTTTATCAGCTCACGCAGGGCGTGCCCGAGCTCGTTTCGGCATTGCAGACGGGTCTGTATGGCCAAGGCGACGTAGCCGGTCTGCTCGAAAACGAGATTGTCAACGTATATGGCGCGGCACTTGTCGACCTGGCTTCGCTCGACAATAATGCGCTGTTTTGCGTGGCATGTCTCATGGTTTTGATGGGCGAGGGCAATATCGCGGAACTCGAGGCCTGCGGGGTGAGGCTGTCGATGGTCGACCAGTCCTACTTTGTACGCGACTACCCGATCTTTGGCTTGGATCCCGCCGAGCGGAGTTTTACGTGTCTGGGCACGGAGGATAACGGACGCTTGCGTTTGCGTAAGTTGGTGGCCGAGGTTCGCCCCGAACTTGTTCCGAGGGCGGCCCGGATTTTGCTTAAGGCGGGCCGATGCGATGCGGCGATGGGCCTGGCGGACGCCTTTTTGGACCGTGAGGCGGTCCTTGAACTTGCTGGGCAGTATGGGGTCGATCTTGCTCTGACGGGGCACGGGGCCGATATCTGCCGAGCGGCGCTGGGCACGATCGATGCCGACGATCCGGCTCCAGAGCCAACGCCTGCCGAGGCGCTCGGCGTATATCTGGCAGCGGTCAGCGTGTCCAATACAAAGCTCGCTCGCTATATGGCATCGGTTATCGAGCGCGGGGGCGAACGGGCGGCCTGCGAAATAGACCCTGTTTCATGGAGGGTGGCCCAGACGCTGACGGCTGTTTGCTATGGGGACAACGGGCTTGGGCTTCCTACGAACCTGGCCGTGCCAGAAATCGAGACATCCCATACCGCACTCGATATGTTGTCTGCGCATATCGAGATCAAGCGATGCCTGACCGAACGGGGAGATGACGGCGGCGTTCTACAGCAGCTCAAAACGAGCAAGGCCTACGATTGCGAGCTCGACATTGCGGGGATTGTTATACGGGCCGATAGCATGCTGGTGGAGCTCTTTGACGGGTCGTTTGCAGGAACCGACGAACGCGACGACGAGATGACGGTGGTACGGGAGGCGCTCGACGTACGTGGGCTTAAGGCGATGGCTATCTGGGTGCGCATGGTGTTGGCGGCACGGCGGCTCCTTTCCGGCTTGCCGGTAACCGACGGCGCGGCATTCAACGAGCTCGATCGTTTTGCCGTGCGCATGCGCGACAACCAGATTCAGCTGTTTGGGCTGTTGCTAGAAGGCTGGCAGTCACTGGCAGAGGGACGGCCGGTTAATGCAAAGTTCCGTGCGGTCCAAGTGCTCAAACTTGCCGAGGAGTCGATTGCGTACATGCGCGATAACGCATTGCTGCTGGAGCGCGCGGCATATCTGCGTAACACCTCGATGGTTTCGGTGCGCGAGGAAGCGGAGTTGCTCGATATAAGCCAGACGCAGGTTGGTGGAGCGGAGGCCTGGATGGTGGCGCTGCATTTGGCCTGTGCGGGCCGAGACAGCGACCTTGCGGCCTGGATGTCCATGAATCGTGCGGGGATTCTAGAGCCATCGTATCGGCTCTTTGCGCGCCTTGCCATGCATTGTCTGGGCGAGCCGGCGGGCAGGATACGTAAGAAGCTTCCCGTGCGCGAGCTGTCGCGGTACTCGCTGCGCGACGATTTGGAAGGGGAGGGCGAGCGCCTATTCCAGGCCGGCGAGGTTGAGGCCGTTGATACCATCGACCATATCGAGATTCGCATGTTTGGTGCGTTTCGCGCCGAGCGCGACGGGTTTCCCATCACGGATAAGATGTGGCGCCGCAAGAAGGCGGCGACGCTTGCCGAGCGGCTTGCGCTGGGCATGGATGCGCTCGTCGATCGTGAGACGCTGGCCATGGAGCTGTGGCCCCATGCCGAGTTCAATAGCGCCCGCAACAACCTGTACTCGACGATATCGCGCTTGCGGTCGGCTTTGGGGCCGACGCCGGATGGCAAGTCGTGTGTGCTCATCCAAAATGAATGCATCGGACTCAACGGCGACTACGTCAAGACCGATGTGCGGTTGTTTGACCAGATAAGCCGTGAGGTTTTGGGAAATCGCACGGGTGCGCGCGGGCCCCATTTAGTTGAGCTGTGCCTTAAGATTGAGCAGCTTTATGCCGGACCGCTGTATGTTCCCAATGGCTGTAATCCCACCTACTTTTTGCGTATGCGACGCATTATGCAGTCAAAGTACATCGATTGCATGATTAAGGGGGCCAATGCCGCTCTAGAAGAAAACGATCTGCAGTCGGCGATTTGGCTGGCGGAGTCGGGGCTTCGGCAGGAAACGGCGCGTGAGGATATGGTGCGCTGCGCCATGCGCGTCTACAGTGCGGCGGGGCGGCGACGCGATATCGTCGAGCTGTACAGCGGGCATATGCACCATCTGAGGGAGCAGGTCAGTGGCGTGCCCGAGCCCGAGACGCGGCGTCTATACGAGCGCTTGGTGGAGGGGCGGCTCAATCGCGTGCTGGTCGAGCGATAAAAAACGGGCGCCCGAAGTACTTGGGCACCCGTAAGCTTGCTATGTGTTGGCTCGCCGGATCATTGGCTCTTAGACGAGCTTGATCTTCTCGATGTCCTTGCGCGAGGACTCGCGATACAGCGAGAACTTGCGGCCGATGACCTGGACGACCTCGGCGTGGCAACGCTCGGCGAGCTCCTCGGCGGCTTCGCGGGCGGAAAGGCTGGAGCCATCGAGCACGGAGCACTTAACGAGCTCGTGCTTCTCCAGGTAGGCGACCGTCTGCTCGACGGTGCCCTCGTTGACGTCGGACTTGCCGATGATGATGGCGGGGTTGAGGTGATGGGCCATGCTGCGAAGCTGCTTGACCTGGGCTCCTGTCAGTGCCATGGGTTCTCGCTTTCTATGTATGGGGCGCCCCGCGACGGGGCCTTAATTTACGTGAGCTGTCCCACGATAGCGCAGGAACGGTGCGGTGTGGAGCGCGTTTGCCCAGTTCAAAAAGAATGCGGATGCCGAGTGAGTGGGCAGTGCGGGCTGCGAACAGACTATGAACTGGGCGCAGAGACCGGCTCCCATGCAATAAATGCCCAGCGAACCTTGCGGACATGATCGAGCATATAGCGCCCCTGCGGTACGCCCTTGGACCCTGGCTCGCCGGTATGGGGATTCTCGATCATGTGCTGGGCGATGTAGTCGCGCAGACGGCCGATTTTATCCTCGTTGCCATGTTCGAGCATACGGGAGAAGTCCGTCACACCTGCCTCGAGGCTATCGAAGGTATCGCGACGAGGCGATTCAAAGTACGTAACCTGCGGCAGGGCACCCATCTGAATAAGGATGTTAAAGGCATACACAAAGCCATTACTGCAGGTAACCGAGGCGCCGATGGCGTTCATCACGTGCAGGTCATAGCGCGGGCTGGAGTTGGCGACCATCGTGACAGCACAACGCCGACGAGCCGTACGGTCAAGCTTGGCAAGTGCACCTTTTAGATTGGTCGTCGTAACCGACCGACTGGCAAAGGCAACATCCACCGCTTTCGCGACCGGTCCAACCAGATCCCAATCGTCATCCCAAGCAAGCTCAAGCGGCGTTATGTGCCCCTCGAGCCCGTAATACTCAATGCCGGCATCAAGGGTGCCCAACATAGCGGGGGAGAAGTCGGCTGCAATCACAGGATGCCCAGCCTGAGCAAGCGGAATAGCAATCGACCCAGCCCCACATCCCATATCCAGCACCGATTCACCAGGCTTCAACGCCAGCAGCTTTATAAAATCCCGGGCATACGGAGCAGTCTCCAACGGCCGAAAATGCCGAGCTCGCTTATCCCACTCAAAAGAATCATCAGCCCGATGCCGAGCGGCCTGCAGACGCATCCACTCCTGATTCCAATCAGCAGAAAGAAGCTCAGAGCGAGCATCCCCATCAACCACGGGCCAACCTCCTAGCAACAAAAAGCGACTCCTTCCAAAAGAAGAGCCGCAACCAGCATATATCAGAAAGAACCGTTCCAACGCCAAACCGCCCTCACAACCAAGGCGGGCAGGAGCGAAGCGACTGCCATGCGGGATAGAATCCAACTGAGGTCCCGTTGTGCGGGAGCCCCGAGGAGGGCAAATATATAAGGTCGATCGCGAGTTCCGCACGAGCCGGAGAGCACATAATGTGCTCTCCGTGCGAGTCAGGACTGTCCGAGCAGGCGACCTTATATATCTGCCCTCCCCGGGGCTCCTCGCCAGTCCTCTCAGCTAGTTCTTGAGCGAGTTCAGCGGTGCCGGGAATCGACCACCACGGTGGGCAAGCACGGTGCCGGCGTTGGGGTTCACCGGCATGATGGGCGCACGGCCAAACAGGCCGCCGTACTCGACGCAGTCGCCCACGCCCTTGCCGATAGCAGGAATCACGCGGACGGCCGTGGTCTTGTTGTTGATAACGCCGATGGCCATCTCGTCGGCGATGATACCGGCGATGGTCTCGACCGGGGTGTCGCCGGGGATGGCGATCATGTCCAGGCCGACGGAGCACACGCAGGTCATGGCCTCGAGCTTCTCGAGCGAAAGCGCACCGGCCTCGACGGCGGCGATCATGCCGGCATCCTCGGACACGGGGATAAAGGCGCCGGAGAGACCGCCCACGCTGGAGCTGGCCATGACGCCGCCCTTCTTGACGGCATCGTTGAGCATGGCGAGCGCGCAGGTCGTGCCCGGGCCACCGCAGGTGCCCACGCCGATGATCTCGAGGATGCGTGCGACGGAGTCGCCGATGGCAGGCGTGGGAGCCAGCGACAGGTCGACAATGCCCTTCTCGACGCCCAGGCGATGGGCGGCCTCGCGGCTCATGAGCTCGCCGGCACGGGTAATCTTAAAGGCGGTCTGCTTGATCTTTTCGGCGACCTCCATCATCGATGCGGAATCGGGCAGTGTCTCCAGGGCTGCGGCCATAACGCCGGGGCCCGAAACGCCAACGTTGATGACGGCGTCGGCCTCGCCACCGCCGTGGACGGCGCCCGCCATAAACGGGGAGTCCTCGACCATGTTGGCAAAGCAGACAAACTTGGAAGCGCCGACGGAATCCTGGTCGGCCGTGAGTTTAGCGGCATCGATGATGGTCTGGGCGGCCATGAGCACGGCGTCCATGTTGATGCCGGCGCGCAGGCTGGCGACGTTGACGCTGGAGCAGACGCGGCTCGTGGTGGCGAGCGCCTGCGGGATGGACTGGATAACGCGGCGGTCGGCGTCGCCGATGCCCTTCTGGACGAGTGCGGAGAAGCCGCCCAGGTAATCGATACCGAGGGTCTCGGCCGCGCGGTCGAGGGCGTGCGCGATGGGGGTGAGGTCCTCATCCTTGCAGCATGCGGCGATCTGCGCCACCGGGGTGACGGAAACGCGCTTGTTGACGATGGGGATACCGTACTCGCGCTCGAGGTTCTCGGCGGTCTCGACCAGATGCTCAGCCGTGTGCGTCACGTGGTCGTAGATCTTCGTGCACATGCGGTCGAGGTTCTCGTCACCGCAACCCATGAGCGAAACACCCATGGTGATGGTCCTGATGTCGAGGTTCTGCTCCTCAACCATGCCGCGGGTTTCCGCGATTTCTGCGGGCGTGATCGCCATCCTTGCGCTCCTATCTGCCAAAACGAGCATAGTCTTATCTATTCTAACGTGCCGCACGTGCCAAGTGGCGCGTGCGGCACGTTTTGGTGCTCGGTTGTTTCCGTTGTGTTACTGCCCAAAGACCTCTTCGGCGATACGAGCGCTTTCGGCGGCGTCCTTGGCGTAGTAGTCCGCGCCGATCTGCTTGGCGTATTCGGGGGTGAGTACGGCGCCGCCTACGATGATCTTGACGCCCGGAACCTCGGCATGGAGCAACTTGATGGTCTCCTCCATGGCGACGACCGTGGTGGTCATAAGCGCCGAGAGGCCGACGAGCTTAATGTCGCGCTCCTTGACGGTCTTGAGTACCTCCTGCGGATCGACGTCGCGACCTAGGTCAAAGACGGTGTAGCCGTAGTTATCGAGCAGCATCTTGACGATGTTCTTGCCAATATCGTGGATGTCGCCCTTGACGGTGGCCACGCAGATCTTGCCCTTGTCGGCAATCTCGCCGGCGGGCATCAGGCGCTTGATGGTGTCGAAGCCCACGCGCGCGGCCTCGGCCGAGGCCATGAGCTGCGGCAGGAAGAACTTGCCCTGGTCAAAGAGGACGCCAACCTCGTCGAGGGCGGGGATAAAGTGATTGTTGATGAGGTCCATGGCGTCGTGATCTGCCAGCAGGCGCTCGGTCTCGGCCGCGATCTCGCCTTTGCGGCCCGAGACGACCATGTGGCGGATGGGGTCGTCGTTGCCGTCAGCGCCGGCGGTGCCAGCAGCGGGCACAGTGTCGCTCGATACTGCCTGAGCTGCTGCCGGGTTTGCGGCGATCTTGTACGGATCGGTCCAGCCGGCGTAGCGCTCGATGTATCCGGTCGAGCCCTCGTCCTCAACGCTCAGCACGCGATAGCTGTAGACGGTATCCATAAAGCGCTTGGAGCCCGGGTTCATGATGGGGGCATCGAGACCTGCGCCAAAGGCGGCGGCCAGAAAGACCGAGCCTAGCAGCGGGCGGGCAGGCAGGCCAAAGCTGATGTTCGACACGCCGAGCGCGCATTTGACGCCCAGACGCTCCTTGCACAGGGACATGGCGCGCAGGATCTGTTCGGCCTGGCGTTGATTGGTCGAGGCGGTCATGACCAGGCAGTCGATGAGGATGCGGTCCGGTCCGATGCCGTAGCGGGCGGCCTCGGTCACGATGCGCTCGGCGATGGCGAAGCGAGCCTCGGCGGTATCGGGGATGCCGCCTTCGTCGAGCGTGAGGCCGACGACGTTGGCGCCGTAGTGGGCGACCAGCGGAAAGATCTCATCCATGATCTGCTGCTTGCCATTGACCGAGTTGATGATGGGCTTGCCGGCGTAGCGGCGCACGGCCGCCTCGACGGCTGCGGGGTCGGTGGAGTCGATCTGCAACGGCAGCAGCGTGGAGCCTTGGAGCTGCTCGGTTGCCTGTTGGATGATCTTGACCTCGTCGATCTCGGGTAGGCCCACGTTGACGTCCAGGATATCGGCGCCCTGCTCCTGCTGGCTGATGCCCTGGCTCACGACGTAGTCCAGGTCGCCGTCGCGCAGGGCCTGCTGCAGGCGCTTTTTGCCGGTGGGATTGATGTGCTCGCCGATGACAGCGATTTTGTGGCCGTCGCAGGGGAGGTCCACGACCGTCTGGGCGCTCGTGACCGACATACTGGGCTTGCGGTGACGCGGGCTGGGCGCGTGGTTGTCGATGAGGGTGCGAAGTGCCGCCATGTGCGTGGGCGTGGTGCCACAGCAGCCACCCACGACGCTCACGCCGTCCTCAATCATGCCGGCGACGGCCTCGGCGTATTCGGGGGCTTGGATATCAAAGACGGTGTTGCCGTCGTCGTCCACATGGGGGAGTCCCGCATTGGCCTGCACCATAACGGGCTTGTCGGTAACGGTGAGCATACGTGCGGCGAGTCCTCGGAGCTCGGCCGGTCCTTGGCTGCAGTTGATGCCCAAAACGTCGGTGCCGATGGCATCGAGCGTGATGGCGGCAACCTCGGGACTCGTGCCCAGGAAGGTGCGACCGTCTTCCTCGAAAGTCATGGTGGCAAAGACGGGCAGGTCGGAGTTTTCGCGGCAGGCGAGGACCGCCGCCTTGATCTCGGCCAGGTCGGTCATGGTCTCGATAATAAAGAGGTCCACGCCCGCGGCGACGCCGGCGCGCACCTCCTCGGCGAAGAGGTCATAGGCCTCGTCGAAGCTGAGGGTGCCTAAGGGACGAAGCAGCGCGCCGATGGGGCCGATATCGCCGGCGACGTAGCGGGCGCCGGCCTCGCGGGCGCAGGTGACGGCCGCGGCAAAGACGTCTGCCACGGTGGCGGCACCGTCGAGCTTGTGGGCGTTGGCGCCAAAGGTGTTGGCGGTGATCACGTCACAGCCAGCCTCGACATATTGACGTTGGATATCGGTGATAACCTGGGGCTCCTCAAAGTTGAGCAGCTCGGGCAGGGCGCCGGCCTTCATGCCGGCCGCTTGCAACATGGTGCCCATGCCGCCGTCGAACAGCAGGTGTCCCGTGCCCTCGATGGCCGCACGCAGGCGATCGTCCTTAATGCGCAGATCGTCGATCGTGCGCGTCTTGTACGTGGCACCGTTGCGACGTGCGGCATCAACGGGTGCCGCCAATGCAGTGCCGTCAGAATCATGAGTGATAAGCGGAGTAAACATCGAGGGCTCCTAATGGCTGGAATAGCAGGTGGTGTGGGCGGCGCGGAAGCGGCAGTGCTCGCGCATGCGGCAGATATTGCAGGTGGGGCGGCTTTGGGCGTCGTGGACCTCGCCGTCAAACAGACCGATCACCGCGGTCACGCTTTTGGTGGGCATAAGCAGGCTGGTGGGCGTGACGGTCAGGCCGATGAGCCGCGTGGCGTTGAGCGCGTTGACGATCGAGCGCTGGGCCGAAAGCGGGCAGTCGCCGTAGCCGGGACTAAAGCGCCAGTTGCCGGCGAGCCCATGAACGGCGGCGTCCGTCTTGACCTGCTGGTCCATTTGCTCAACGGCGGCTTCCACGTAAGCGGAGCACGCGGCGTCGAGCACGGCGCCCTCCAGGGGATGTTGGGCTCCCGTGGTGCGCAGGCGACGCTCGGCGTCCATGCCGAGGGTGCATGCCATGAGCGCGGCAAAGTGGGCATCTTTGAGATGTCGATAGATATCGCGACCTCGCAGCTCAACGTTGGTGCCGACCAAGCGAATGCAAGGCTCACTTTGTTCGTCCACGCCCGTGGCATCGACGGCAAACACGCGGCGCACGCCACGGGGCTCAATGTCAAGTTCCAGACGCTCGACCACAAGCTCAATACGTCGTGACAGCTCGGGCTCAATCTGCTGGCCGCCGTAACCCAGATACCGCAGCATCTCGGCACGGTCGACACGGGGATGGCGCGCAGCATCGACACGGTAAAGCGCCGGCGACGCAAGGTCGGCCGGCACTTCGACAGCGGTTGTATCGATGTGCGGTTTTTCCATTACCCCAGGCGCTCCATAATGGTCGCGGCGATTGCAGGACGGTTCATAGTGTACAGGTGCAGGCCGTCGGCGCCATGCTCCTTAAGGTCGCAAAGCTGGCGGGCGGCATAATCTACACCGGCTGCCTGCAGGCTCTCGGGGTCGTTCTCGTACTTGGCGAGAATCTTGATGACGGGGGAGGGCAGCGACGCGCCGCACATAAAGACCATGCGGCTGATCTGCGACTTGCCCATAAACGGCATGATGCCCGCGGTGATGGGCACGGTGATGCCGGCCTTGTCGGCAAGCTCGCGGAAGCGGTAGAAGCACTCATTATCAAAGAAGAGCTGCGTCACAAAGAAGCTTGCGCCGGCGTCCTGTTTTTGCTTGAGGTGTTCGACCGAGAGGTTGAGATCCTCACAGGCAATGTGGCCCTCGGGGTAGGCTGCGGCGCCCACGCAAAAGCCGGCGTCGACGAGTTCGGGGATGAGGTCTCGAGCGTAGGCGTAGTCGGAGGCGGGCTTGTCGTCCTCAGTCGCGCCAGCGGGTAGGTCGCCGCGCAGGGCCAGGATGTTTTCAACGCCGGCGGTGCGATACTCGTCGATCTTGGCGGCGATATCGGTGTGCGAGCGGCCCACGCAGGTAAGGTGTGCCACCGAGGGTGTATCGAATTCGCTCGTAATCATATGCGCGATGGGGGCGGTGGTGGCACCATTGCCCGAGCCGCCGGCCGAGCAGGTGACCGAGACAAAGCTCGGCGAAAGCTTGCACAGGTTGCCCGCCACTTCGCGAGCCGTATCGAGGGTAAGCTCGCCCTTGGGCGGGAACATCTCAAACGAAACGGGCGTGGTGCCTTGGGATGCTGCCTGCTTAAAAACCTCGTCGACGCGCATATCGTGCTCCTTTAGATACGTAATAGTGTGATGTGTTGTAAGGATTCTACAGCACCACTGTGTCACGGTGGAGTTTCACTCGCTATTCGGGGATACCAATCAAAGATGCCTTGCTATCGACATTCCCTATAGCAGAGCGGTCAATCTAGGATGGGGCTATAAAGACTGGTATCTGATGCGAAATGCCAGTAAATAGGGCCCCGTCCCAAATTGACTACCCTTAAACCATGGGGAGAGGTCTGCAATTTATACAGTTGATTGGCTGTTGAGGGCGGCAACGCCGCCGCGATGCGGTAACCTCATTGATTGGTTTCGCGACAGCAACATAACGGTAATGTCGCGGAAACACGGCGAGTCTAAGCTATGACTCGTTCGTTAGTAATCAACACCGCTTCTCACGCGGTGCCGATACGAAGGGAGTTCCGTATGGCCGATCTTACTGACCGCTTCGGGACCATGGTGTTCTCTGAGGAAGTCATGAAGGACTACCTCCCCAAGGACATTTGGAAGCGCCTTGCTGCAACCCTCGAGGGCGGTGAGCCGCTCGACCTGGATGTGGCCAACGCCGTTGCCCATGCCATGAAGGTCTGGGCCATCTCCAAGGGCGCGACGCACTACGCGCACTGGTTCCAGCCTCTTTCGGGCATTACTTCCGAGAAGCACGACAGCTTCTTGGAGCCCAACCACGACGGCACCGCCATTACCAAGTTTACGGGCAAGAACCTCATCCAGGGCGAGCCCGATGCCTCCAGCTTCCCCAACGGCGGCCTGCGTGCCACCTTCGAGGCCCGTGGCTACACCGCCTGGGATCCCACCAGCCCCGCCTTTATCAAGGACGATGTTCTGTGCATCCCCACGGCTTTCTGCTCCTACACGGGCGAGGCCCTGGACAAGAAGACCCCGCTGCTGCGTTCCATGACTGCGCTCTCGCGTGAGTCTAAGCGCGTTTTGGCGCTGTTTGGCAAGACCCCCAAGAAGGTCGTTCCTTCCGTGGGCGACGAGCAGGAGTACTTCCTGATCAAGAAGGACGCTTACCGCAAGCGCAAGGACCTGGTCATCACCGGCCGCACCCTCTTTGGTGCTGCTCCCTGCAAGGGCCAGGAGCTCGAGGAGCACTACTTTGGCGCTATCCGCCCCACCGTCTCGGCCTATATGAAGGACCTGGACGATGAACTGTGGGCGCTTGGCATTCCCGCCAAGACCAAGCACAACGAGGTTGCTCCCTGCCAGCATGAGCTCGCACCGGTCTATGGCGAGGTCAACGAGGCCATCGACCAGAATCTGGTCATGATGGAGAAGATGAAGCTCATCGCCTCCCGCCACGACTTGGTCTGCCTGCTGCACGAGAAGCCCTTCGAGGGCATCAACGGTTCGGGCAAGCACAACAACTGGTCGCTTGGCACCGAGTCCGAGAATCTGCTCGATCCGGGCGACACCCCGCTCGACAACTTGCAGTTCATCGTCTTCCTCACCGCGGTGATTGAGGCCGTCGATAACTATCAGGAGCTCCTGCGTGCCTCCGTTGCCTCGGCCGGCAACGACCATCGTCTGGGCGCCAACGAGGCTCCTCCGGCGATTATGTCCATCTTCCTGGGCGACCAGCTTACCGAGGTCGTCGAGAAGATCATCGATGGCAAGGCTTCCGTCCATGCCACGCGCGGCGTGCTCGACCTGGGCGCCGATACCCTGCCCAAGCTGATGCAGGACAACACCGACCGCAACCGCACCTCCCCGTTCGCCTTCACCGGCAACAAGTTCGAGTTCCGTGCCTGCGGCTCCGAGCAGAACGTCTCCGACTCCAACCTGGTGCTCGATGCCGCCGTGGCCAAGTCGCTCAAGTCCTTCGCCGACGCGCTTGAGGGTACGCCCGAGGATGAGTTCCAGGACGCTGCGCTCGAGTACTGCAAGAAGGTCCTGACCGACCACCAGCGCATCCTCTTCTCCGGCGATGGCTACTCCGATGAGTGGCCCGTCGAGGCCGAGAAGCGCGGCCTTGCCAACAACAAGACCACGGCCGATGCCCTGCCCGCCTTTGTTTCCGATAAGGCCATTGCGCTCTTTGAGGAGACGGGTGTCCTGACCAAGGCCGAGGCTCAATGCCGCTACGACTGCAAGCTCGAGAAGTACAACAAGCTCATGAACATCGAGGCCACCACGATGGTTCGCGAGGCGCGTCGTACCTATCGCCCGGTCATTACCGCCTATGCCACCAAGGTCGCTAAGGGCCTTGAGACTATTCGTGCCGCCGGTGCTGAGGCCGCCATGCAGTGCGAGCAGAACACGCTCAACAAGCTCTGCAACGGTATCACCACCATCAACGACTCCATCAAGGCGCTTGACGCCGTGCATCAGAAGGCCGAGGCCCTCGATGGTCAGGAGCAGGCCAACGTGTATGCACACGAGGTCGTTCCCGCTATGGATACGCTGCGCGCCGCCGTGGATGCCATGGAAGAGATTGTGGCTGCCGACTACTGGCCGGTCCCAACCTACGACGACATCCTGTTCTACGTGTAGAGCGTAACTGACATATCGTCACGGTATTGAGTCGGGGTCCGCATCATGCGGGCCCCGGTTTTTGTTTGCGAAGCATGCTTTGAAGTCCGTTTTGCAACTGATTCGCCCATGTAATAAGGGGCCGTGGGCAAAAAACGTCAAATATGAGTACTGTCACAAGTCCTGTAGCATTATTTATTTGCAAAATATGCAGTGTTACGCAACATATGTCCAAGTACTTAGCCGATAAACGTCTGCAATTCTTCCGCCGTAGGACACCTGACGTCTAAATCGACTTCTGAAGGCATGAAATCGCTGTTACTAAATCGGTAACAGTACTCATATTTGCCATTTTTTGCCCATGGTCCATCGGAAGATGCCGGGATCCGCACCCTGCCGGGTCCGAATCCCGGCATATCGGTAGCAAAAAGCCCGCTACCGAATTGGTAACGGGCTTCACATTTCAAATGGTGCCCCCAGCGGGATTCGAACCCGCGATATCCACCTTGAAAGGGTGGCGTCCTTGGCCGCTAGACGATGGGGACAGCGGGAAAGAGTATAGCAGACTTTTTTAGCCGTTCACATATCGTTGGCAAACTGAAAAACCACCACATAGGAGCTGGCTCTCTATCCCGATCATCAAACATCTCAACCTGTAACATCTGGGCTGATAAATCGGCTCTATGTGTTACAGATCGAGACAAAAGGCAGGCGTCGGGACGAACATCTCATTCTGTAACAGTAAGACGACTTTTAACGGTCTAGATGTTACAGATTGAGACAAACCGCTGGGACGGGTCAAAACCACCACAAAGGTGCCTGTCCCCTTTGTGGTGGTGAGGTGCTAGGGGAGGAGCTTCATGGCGGCGTCGTGGGCGGCGCGCTCGTAGGTGTCGTCGAGGGGCTTGAGCGGCAGCAGGGCTGTGGCCTGCGCATCGCCGCGCCGCTCGAGGGCGTGCGCGATCAGCCAGTCGGCGAGCTCGGGGTTCTTGGGCAGTGCCGGTCCGTGCAGGTACGTGCCGATGACGCCCTTGTAGATCAGACCCTCAAGGCCATCATCGCCGTTGTTGCCGGTGCCCGTGACGACGGACGTTCCGAGCGGCGTGGCATCGGCGTCCAAAAGCGTGCGACCTCCATGGTTCTCGAATCCCACAAAGGGCTCAGGTGCCAGATCGGTTTTGACGGCTACGTTGCCGATCAGGCGATCGGAGCCACGTACGGTTTCGGCGGCAATGACGCCCAGGCCCTCAATGCGATCCTCGCCCATATAGTACGAACGGCCGAGCAGCTGATAGCTGCCACAGATGGCGAGCAGCGAGCCGCCGTCCTCAACATAGGCCGCGACCTTGTCTTTTTGAGCGAGCAATTCATGTGCCACGGCTAGCTGATCGCGGTCGGAGCCGCCGCCCATCATGACGATGTCGGCGTCGGTCAGGTCGAGCACCTCGCCCATGTGGACCTCGTCCACGCGCACGGGAATGCCGCGCCAGGCGCAGCGGCGCTCGAGCGCGATAACGTTGCCGCCGTCGCCGTAGAGGTTAAGGGCATCGGGATACAGGTAGACGATGCGCAGCGGGCGCGAAAGCTCGACTGGTGCGATGCCGACAGGAAGAGCGCTGCCGTCGGCACGGGCTACGGCGCGCCCGGCAACAGCGTCGGAAGTGGTGCCCTTCAGTCCGTCGAGCTCCTTGACCAGCGGCGGGAAGGCCGTGTAGTTGGCGACGGCGTAGAAGGTGTCATCGGCGGCCTCGTCTGCCACGGCGCCAATTGCCTGCGCGACGTCCGAGATAATCGCGGCATCGATGCCGGCATACTTGAGGCGCACCTGCATGTCGTGTGCGCGCGTGCCGCCGGCAAAGGCGACAAGACCCGGCGTGTCGGCGATGCGCTCAAAGTCGACGTCGTAGATCCACGATATATCGTGGCCGTCGGCATCGTTGTCGTTGAGGAAGAAAGCGCAGAGTCTGCCGTCTGCCGTCTTGATGGACTGGATTTGTCGATCGAAGCCTACGGGATTCTTGGCCAGGTTGGCCTCGACGGTGCGGCCGGCGATATCCCAGCGTCCCATACGACCACCGGCGGGCACATAGGCATCGAGCGTAGGCTGTAGAAGCGCCGTGTCCACGCCCAACTCGTGCGCGGCAAAGAAGGCGGCGGCAACGTTGTAGACCATGTACAGGCCGTTGTAGCGTGTGGCGATGTGTGCGGCAGCCGCGTCGGGCGCAGATCCAAACACCAGGTCAAAACCATAGCCATCGCGACTGAGCTCCACATTCGTCACGCGACGGACAAGCGCAGGGCGGGCCCAGCCGCACGAGGGGCAATGGTAGGCGCCGAGCTGACCGTATTGCACGTAGTCGTACTCCAACGGGGCGTTGCACTGTGAGCAAAAGCGCGAGTCGCTAATACGGTCAGACTCGGTGTCGGTGGCGCCATCGATGCCAAAGGCAATACTCGCGTTGGGAACGCGCGCGGCAATCGAGGCGCACAGCGGATCGTCGGCGTTGTAGATGAGCGTCGTTGCCGGCGAAAGCTCCAACGCGTGGGCGATGACGTCTTGGGTGTGATCGATCTCGCCATAGCGATCTAGCTGGTCGCGGAACAGGTTGAGCAGCACAAAGTACGTCGGCTTGAGCTTGGGCAGGACGCGCACGGTGTAGAGCTCATCGCATTCAAAAACGCCCACGCGCTTGCCGCTGTCAGTGTGCTTAAGGCCACTGCGGGCCTCGAGCAGAGCACCCACCACACCGGGCTCCATATTGTTGCCGGCACGGTTGCACACCACGGTAGCGCCGCTGGCGGCAACGGCGTCGGCGATGAGGTTGGAGGTGGTGGTCTTGCCATTAGTACCGGTGATCACCACGCTGCGGTCGACAAGGCCGGCGAGGTCGCTCAGCAGCTCGGGGTCGATCTTCATGGCGATGCGGCCGGGGAGTACGCCGCCCTGGCGCTTAAGGACGGAGCGCAGCCCCCAGCGGGCGATATCGCTCGAGGTGCAGGCAAGAGATGAGCGGAGGTTCATGAAACCGTTCCTAACGTAAACGACATGGTCGGGTCGAGTGCGTCACTAAAAACCGTAGCGGCGCGCAAATTCCTGGGCAAGCTGCGACACGTCTTCGCAGGCATTGGCCCAGGGGGCAAAGTCGGGAGTGTCCGAGATAATACCGTCCGCTTCCCAAACGGCCTGGTGCGAAAGATCCCAGGGATCGCGTGGCTCGGGCCGGCAGGGAAGGTACGGTGTCTGGTACATGGGGTTCAGTAAGAAGAATGCACCGCCCTCGCAACGGTTGGCAAACTCACGCAGCGCGCGTGTCGCCGGGCGCATCTTGTTTGTTTTGAACAGCAGAATCGTGCGGGCGAGCAGATACCAAGGAGAGTTCTCGAGCGCGTCAGCCCCGATCTCTTCCTCGAGCTGGTGGGCCAGGGCAAAAAAGCCGTCCTGGTCTTCCAGACGAGCGAGAGCGAGCAACACGGTGCCTGCGGCTCGGGTGGGGTAGCCTTCCGCCTTAAGGACGCGGCGGGCGTAGTTGGCGGCAGCACGGTAACGGGCGCTCGCCATGCACAGCTGCGAGATGGCCTCGAGTGTGTGAAGCCACCCGATAAGAGCCGGCTCGCTCACGGTAAGGTCTGCTGCGGTGACACCATCGGCCAAAACATTATTGGCCCAGTAGTGTGGGGCTTCCATGTCGAATCCGGGCACGCTTTGCTGCAGGTAATCGGCTGTGGTCGCCTCGAGCTTCATCAGGTCGCCCAGGCAGGCGTCAACGGGCGTGTCGGCCAGGATGATGGCGAGCAACTGGCCATCGAGGACATGCGCATCGATGCGGACGATCTTGAGCAGCTCATCGCGCATGTCGTCGAACAGGCGGTTGCGCGTCTGCTCAAACTCCTCGTCGCTGGCCATGTCCTCGATGCGATGGAGCTCGTCGAGCAGGTGGCGATGAACACCGGCATAGGACAGCAGCGCCTGGGCATGCTCGGACTGCGCATACTTATGAGGGTTGACGTTCACGTCGTTATGGACAAGCTCGCGTGCTGCATCGGTGAGTTCGGGGTGCGACGCAACGTAGGTGCGCTCCAGGTAGGCGGGGATGTAGACGCTCGGATCCATTAGAGGTCTCCTCCCTTAAACGGCAGGCCCTGTTCGGCCGCCCGCAGGATGCGCTCGTCGATTTGGGAACGCACGATGTCGTTGGTGGCGATCCAGGCGGCAAAACTGGCGTTGTCGGGGGCGCCCAGACCCTCCTGCAGTACCGGCGTCGCCTCGGACAGCGCAAGGACAAGCTCGTCGGTGGAGCCCACACCCACGTTGACACGGGCATAGACGCCATCGGGAAACTCGGTTTGGAAGTAGAGCGCCTCGGCTGCGTGCGGGCACGAGCGTGCAAGGATGCGCAGGTAGTGCTCGGCACCCTCGTAGTCCAGCTCGCGCCAGGCAGCGCTCATCAGCGCGATGAGCGTCCATGGGTCCAAGTCGCGCTCCGCGTCCTTGGGACGACGGCGCAGCGGCGTGTTGGCAAGATAGGGCACGGAGTGGGCAGAGCGAAAGCGTTTGAGCTCCTCGGCAGGGTATTCGAGCTTTGCCATGGCAAGCATCGCAGTATGGCGGACGCCGGCGGGGTCGTTGGGTGCAAAGTCCAGGCTGCGGTTTGCGGCTTCGAGCGACATGCGATAGCGGCCGCTAATGAGGGCGCGCGACGCAAGGGCGGCAAGCCAGCGCAGGTAGGGGCGGCGCATAAGGTCGCCTGCGGCCTCACGCTCGTAGGGGTCCTGCGCCGAGGCGATCTTGAGCGCCAGGTCGTGCTCCACCTCGTCGCACTTGGACACCAGACACTGTACGTATTCCTCGTTGGATTCGGCGGTGAGGGCGGTCAGCATGCGCTGGGCATCCCAGTTGGTGGGGTCGAGCGCGGCTGCCTCGCGAAGCATGTTCTCGGCAGCGGCCTCTTCTTGCTCTGCCTGGGTATCGTCAGGGATAAAGGGAATGCGGTAGTCGACAGCCTCGACTACCTTGGCAATGAGGTGCCCGGCGCGGTCGCGGTCGTGCACGATGAGCGGCGCGGGGTTGCGGGTGAATTGTTCCATCAGACGCTCTACGGCGGCACCGTCGGTGAGCGGGATATTGTCGCGGCGCAAGGCCTCAAGAACGAGGCGATGGCAATCCTCTTGAATGGGATCGAATGCCATGGGGCCTCCTTTGCTGCGGTTAGGGTTCAAATGTTTCTATATAAGGTTCTAGTTTACCCGCATGTGGCACACCGGGGGTGCCGCACTTGGACTTGCACCTTTGCACCACGAAGACGGATGTCGCACAAATGTCGGCACCTTGGACGACCGAGTGGTATCACGGTGCCGCAAACGGTCGATTTTTGGCGGCGAACGGTGCATATTTTGGAGGGGCACGGTCCTGCCCGGGATATGTAGTCAACCTTGATAAAACGTTTGCCCAGCTTGGGAGTATGAATGCCGCACAAGGGTCTTCAGGGATAGAAAAAACGTTTCATCATTGGCGGCTTTAGGTGAATAACTGACCAACCAGAACGGTAAAATAGTGTTTGTCTGAGCGTTGAGACGTTTAGACATCGCGCATTGTCATCGCCGGCAACGCGCAAACCGGTCCTAACGGAGCCAATTGGGTGCTCCGTTATATACGCAAGTCTAAGAGGGGCTTGTTTAGGAGGCACAGTATGGGACGTTTTACCAATCCTCGCGATCTGTACTTTGGTGAGGGCGCTCGCCACGAGGTGAAGAACCTCAAGGGTAAGAAGGCCATCATCGTTTCTGGCGGCAGCTCTATGCGCCGCGGCGGGTTCCTGCAGGACGTTGAGGCCGACCTCAAAGAGGCCGGCATGGAGGTCAAGCTGTTCGAGGGCGTCGAGTCCGATCCCTCCATCGAGACCGTCATGAAGGGCGCAGCCGCTATGCGCGACTTCGAGCCCGACTGGATTGTTGCTATCGGCGGCGGTTCGCCCATCGATGCTGCTAAGGCCATGTGGGTCTTCTACGAGTATCCCGAGGAGTCCTTCGACAACATTATCCAGCCGTTCAGCTTCCCCGAGCTGCGTCAGAAGGCTCACTTCTGCGCCATTTCCTCTACCTCCGGCACCGCTACCGAGGTCACCGCATTCTCCGTCATCACGGATTACGAAAAGGGCATCAAGTACCCGCTGGCCGACTTCAACATCACCCCTGATGTCGCCATCGTCGACCCCGAGCTCACCTACACCATGCCCGCCAAGCTGTGCGCTCACACCGGCATGGATGCTCTGACCCACTGCATGGAGGCCTACGTTTCCACCTGCGCCTCTATGTTCACCGATGCCAACGCCCTGCACGGCATCCGCGAGATCGTCGAGTGGCTGCCCAAGTCCTATGCTGGCGACCATGAGGCCCGTCAGCACATGCACGAGGCTCAGTGCATCGCCGGCATCGCCTTCTCCTCGGGCCTGCTCGGCATTGTTCACTCCATGGCTCACAAGACCGGTGCTGCCTTCGAGAACGGCCACATCATCCACGGTGCCGCTAACGCCATGTACCTGGGCAAGGTCATCCAGTGGAACTCCAAGGATCCCCGTGCTGCCGAGCGTTACGCTTACGTGGCCAAGGAGATCCTGCACCTTCCCGGTGAGACCAACGAGGAGCTCATCGCTGCGCTCGTCCAGAAGATCCGCGACCTCAACGACCAGCTCAACATTCCGCAGTCCATCAAGGATTACGCGAATGGTGGCGTGAAGGTCGACGCCGAGAACCCGCAGATGGTTTCCGAGGAGGAGTTCCTCGCGAAGCTCCCCGAGATCGCCGCGAACGCCGAGCAGGACGCCTGCACGCCCGAGAACCCGCGTGAGACCAAGGCTGCCGACTTCGAGAAGATCCTCAAGGCCTGCTACTACGACACCGACATCGATTTCTAATCGACTCTTGTTATCGTAACGAGGGGCTCCGCACGTATCTGTACGGAGCCCCTTTCTTTTTTTAGAGAATGGGATAGTTATGGCTGCAATCTTCAATAGCCCCAGCAAGTACATCCAAGGCCCGGACGAGCTCGCCAAGCTCGGCTCCTATGTCGAGCCGCTCGGCGCTAAGGCCCTCGTCATCGTGACGCCTTCGGGCAAGAAGCGCGTCGGTGCCAAGATCGAGGGCGGCTTTGCCGAGGCTAAGGCCGAGCTGCTGTTTGAGGACTTTAACGGCGAGTGCTCCAAGGGCGAGGTCGATCGCCTGGTTGCGCTCGCTCGTGACAACGGTTGCGATATCGTCGTCGGCGTCGGTGGCGGCAAGATCCTCGACACCGCGAAGGCCGTCGCCTACTACCTGGAGTCCCCGGTTATCATCTGCCCCACCATTGCCTCGACCGATGCACCGTGCTCGGCACTTTCGGTGCTTTACACCGACGACGGCCAGTTCGATAAATATCTCTTCCTTAAGGCAAACCCCAATATTGTCCTTATGGATACGACGGTTATCGCGGCGAGCCCGGTGCGCCTGACGGTTTCCGGTATGGGCGATGCGCTCGCAACCTATTTCGAGGCTCAGGCGACGCACGATGCCGACGGCGGCACCTGCGCTGGCGGTAAGGGCGGAATGGCCGGTCTGGCGCTCGCCAAGCTCTGCTACGAGACGCTTATGGCCGACGGCGTCAAGGCCAAGGTCGCGCTGGAGAAGGGCGCGCTCACGCCTGCCGTCGAGCATATCATCGAGGCCAATACGCTGCTTTCGGGCATTGGCTTTGAGAGCTCGGGCCTTGCTGCTGCTCATGCCATCCACAATGGTCTGACGATGCTGCCCGAGTGCCACAGCATGTATCACGGCGAGAAGGTCGCCTTCGGCACCATCGTCCAGCTGGTACTCGAGGATGCCCCGACCGAGAAGCTCGAGGAAGTCTTGGGCTTCTGCATTGAGCTGGGCCTGCCGGTCACGATGAAGGAACTTGGCGTTGCCGAGCTTACGCGCGAGCAGGCCATGATTGTTGCCGAGGCTGCCTGCGCGCCCGATGACACCATGTGCAACATGCCGTTTGAGGTGACGCCCGAGATGGTTGCAAACGCCATCCTGGGTGCCGACGCACTGGGTCATTATTACCTTATGGATGAGTAAAACAAATCTAAGGAGGGGCAAAGCCGGCAGATGGCTTTGCCCCTTTTTGCTATGGTGCAAAGTGGCCAGGTTAGTTTGCACCAATCGTTGTTTGATGAAGGGCGGATTCTCGTATGGCGCTTCCTATGGTTTACGGCGGTCCCGGCCGGTATGTTCAGGGGCCGGGCGAACTGTCGCGTCAAGGCAGGTATTTGTCATGGTTGGGCTGCGCTGCCTATGTCTTGTTTGACCAGGGCACCGAGGATCGGCTGTGCAAGCAGATCGTCGATGGATTTCTGGACGAAGATCTAAGCGAGCCTTTCTTTAAGATTTATGACGGTCCGTGTACGGAAGAGGCCGTTGTCGAAATGGCTAAGGAAGCCCAGGCCGAGTATTGCGACATGGTAGTGGGTATTGGCGGCGGCAAAATGCTCGATATCGCCAAGGCCGTTGCGTTTTATGCCGAGTTGCCGTTGTGCGTATGCCCCACGGCGGCGTCGATGGACGGTCCGTGCAGCGTGATTTCCGATGGCGACCTGCAGGGTGTTGCGAATGCGGTCTTTAGAAACGAGCGCAATATGGCTAACGAACAGGCCAAGGTGACCAAACAAAAACTCGTGCAGCTCATGTGCGAGGCATAGCTTGGCACTTGATTGACCTTGTGCAATCGAGGCGGCGATAGGCCATGGGCTATTTGCCGCAAAGATGCTCCGCGTGTAATTTGCCCGAGGCGTGGGCCGATAGCGTATCATTATCTCTTGCTTGTTTGCACTGCTCAGGGAGGGGCCGCGCATGGCGCAGGAACACGATCTGTTTGATGACATTATCGAGATCAGCAAGGGTTTCGACTTTCTTAAAAATCCGCTTGGCGGCGTGACCGATGCACTCGATCCGTCGGCGCCGCAGTGGAATCCTGCCGACTACAAGGAGCGCCCGCGCGGCAACACCATTCCGTGCTTGACCTGCAAAAACGAAAAGAGCGGCTGCACCGCGTGCATGGACGTGTGCCCGGTCAACGCTATTGAGGTCGAGGAAGACGCCATCGAGATCCTCGACTCCTGCCGCAAGTGCGGTCTGTGCGCCGCTGCCTGCCCGACCGAGGCGATCATCTCGCCGCGCCTGGCGCCTAAAAACCTGTATGACGATATCGTCTCTGCTGCTACGAGCCACGAGACCGCCTACGTCACCTGCACGCGTGCCCTCAAACGCATGCCGCGTGAAAACGAGGTCGTCGTTGCCTGCGTGGGCGATATTACGGCAGAGACCTGGTTCTCGGTACTGGCCGACTATCCCAACGTGAGTGTGTACCTGCCGTTGGGCGTGTGCGATAAATGCCGCAACACCGGCGGTGAGGACATTCTTGGCGAGGCGATTGCGAAGGCCGAAGAGTGGTCTGGCACGGGTATGGGCCTAGAGGTCGACCCCAAGAGCCTCAAGTGCCATAAGCGCCGCGAGTACGAGCGCAAGGAGTACATGGAAAAGATTGCCCGCACCACGGGCCTGACGGTGACCAAGCTCAACCCGGCGACGGCGGCGCTGGCCTCGGTGACGCAAAAGCTCAAGGCCCATCGCCATCAGATTACCCAGCTGGAGCGCACGCTCAACACCATGTGCGGCACCACGACGACCAAGCGTCGCCGTTCGCTCACGCACGGGCGGCAGCTGGTGCTCTCGACGCTGCAAAACCACCCCGAGCTTGCCCAGAACATGCAGGTGAGCACGCCGGAGTGCGATTTTGACAAGTGCACGTCGTGCGGCGAGTGCGTCAATGTATGCCCCACGTTCGCCTGCGATTTGGTGGGAAGCGGTCGCTTTGCACTGGAGTCCACGTATTGCCTAGGTTGCGGAGCTTGCGTCAAGGTGTGTCCCGAGCATGCGCTTAAGTTGGTTGAGCATGATGCATCCAACCTGGTGGTCGTCGATCCCGAGGCCGAGGAAAAGGCCGCCCAGAAGGCGAAGGCTCATGAAGAAGCTGAGAAGGTCAAGGCCGAAGCAAAGGCCAAGCTCGACAAGATGCTCGATCAGGTGGAGAAGCTCGCAGACTAGCTAAAAGAACGTAAATGATGGCCGGTGGGACAGGTACTGCCCCACCGGCCAAAAAAGTTGCGGTGGAATAGTTCCTGTTTTGCCCTTAAGCTGGCCATTCTAGGAACTATTCCACCGCAACTAATAGATGGTTAGTTCATGCTGCTTTGGTGGCCGGTTCGACCGGTACCGTTGCGCGTCACGGTTTCATGGAGCAAAAAGAACCCGGGGACCTGTTTTGTCTCGGTGTATTCCATAAGGATGCCGTCGGCGTTGTAGGTCTGCCCGCGTATAACGGCGAGTGCGTTAAAGTCGTCGAGATCGAGCACGCGCGCATCTTCGGGCGTGGGGTGCTCAATCGTTACATCGCGTTTGCCCGTGGCAATCTTAATGCCAAGGTCTTCTTCGAGGTAACGATAAATCGAATCGTTGACAATCTCGGGTGTCAGTCCCGGTACCTGTGAGCTTAGGTAATAGGAGTCGTCGGAGCACACGGCATGTCCGTCTGCATAACGAATGCGTTTGGCGCGTGTGAGCTCACAGCCTTCGGGAAACCCGGTAATCCCGGAGAGTGCCTTGCTACAGACGAGGACCTCAAAGACGGTGGTGACAGTCTTGAGCTCAAAGCCTCGGCTGGTCGCGATTTCCTTAAAGGTCTCGAGTCCGCCGCCACCACGACTCTTCTCGTCACTGATGTTGCGAATGACGCGCATGCCTTTGCCTTGCTGGGGGAGCACGTAACCATCTGCCGCAAGCATCGAGATGGCGCGACGGACCGTCATGCGCGAACAGTCAAACAGCTGCGTGAGCTCAGTCTCCGAAGGCAGATAACTCTGATAGGCGTATGTGCCGTCGTCAATCGACTGCTTCACGTTGTCATAAATAGTTTGGAAGATGGCTCGCGCCATGACGGTCTCCTAGAGCTGGGCGCGTGAACGACGGATGAGGGCCGCCCGCGCAGGTGTCAATCGATTTACTTGCTGGGGTCGATTATATATTTGCCCATGGCACGCAGGGCCGGGTCTGACAGGATGGCGCCGAGTTCATCGAGGGAAGCTACCTTTGCGACCATCGAGGATACGTCGAGCCTGCCAGAGTCGATGAGCTCAAGCGCACGACGCTGCGTATAAGGGTTAATGTAGGACGAGGTAAGCACAAGCTCCTTCTGGAAGACCTCGAAGGGCTTGACGGTGATTGTCTCATCGGGCTTGGTGAGGCCGAACATCATGACCGTAGCCTTGTGGCCGGCGATCTGGATGGCCTGCTCGATGGTGACGGGCTTGCCAACACACTCGATAACGACATCGACGTTGCCGACGCCCTCCTGCTTCAGGCGGGCCGGGACGTCCTCGTGGATGGAATCAATTGCCAGGTCGGCGCCGAGTTTGAGCGCAACCTTGCGCTTGCCTTCGACGGGCTCGAGCAAGACAACCTTGGTGGCGCCGGCGTTTTTAGCAAGCTGCATCATGAGCAGACCGATCATGCCACCGCCGATAACGACAACTGTGCTGCCGGGCTTGATGTTGCACATATCGATGCCGTGCAGGCAGCAGGCGACGGGCTCGGTCATAGCGCCCTGCTCGAAGCTGGTGTGATCGCCCAACTTGTAGACTTGCTGCATATCGACGGAGCAGTACTCGGCAAAGCCGCCGTTAACGGTGGTGCCGTAACCGGTCATATGCTCGCAGTAGTGGTTGATTCCGTCGCGGCAGGGTTCGCAGCAGCCGCAGGGATGGTTTGGGTCGATGCACACGCGATCGCCCGGTTTAAAGCCAGCGACGTCGCTGCCCACGGCCTCGACAACGCCCGCAAACTCATGACCAAGGATCGTGGGCGGGGTAACGTCGGCTGCACCCTTGTCGCCTTCATAGATATGAACGTCGGTACCGCAGACGCCGCAAGCTTTGACGTTGATCAGAACGTCGCGCCTGCCCACGGCCGGCTTTGCCGATTCCTCGACTCTGAGGTCGTGCTTTCCATAGAAGACCGCGCTTTTCATGGTGACTCCTTAACGTGGCGGTGAATGTTGTAATGAAGTATAGGTATGTCTATAAATATAGACAAGCACATCTAGACAAGTAGAAAAGAAATTTATAATGCAGCCATCAGCTATGTCAGATTTAGCAGGCGAAATACTGGACATATACCGTTTACGGCCAATAATCAACCGTTTACCGACCGTAGTATTTATGCTAACTTGTCTAGATAAGTGATATGATAAAAATAGAAGCGCAAGAAGTCAGGGAAGCGGGCCCACCCGTCCTATTGCACGAGGTACACGCAAACGGCGCGTCTGCGGTCTCGAGTGAAGCCAAAACCGCAGCGCTCCGAATGAAGAGAGGGGGATTCCCCGTCATGATGCAAAAGATACAACGTTTCGGCGGTGCAATGTACACGCCTGCAATTCTTTTCGCATTTTCCGGAATCGTCGTCGGCTTGGGTACGTTGTTTACCACCGAGGCGATCTTTGGCGAGATGGCCACAGCGGGTCATCTTTGGTTTGATTGCTGGAATGTGCTGCTCCAGGGTGGTTGGACGCTCTTTAACCAGATGCCGTTGCTGTTTTGCGTAGCGTTGCCAATCTCGCTCGCGAACAAGCAGAACGCTCGCTGCTGCATGGAGGCTTTGGCCATCTACCTTACCTTCAACTACTTTGTAAGCACAATCTTGGGGCAGTGGGGCCCTGTCTTTGGGGTCGACTACTCTGTCGAGGCGGGCAGCGGTACTGGTCTTGCCACTATCGCAAGCATCAAAACGCTTGATATGGGCATCATGGGCGCGCTTATCATTTCAGGTATCGCCACGATGCTTCACAACAAGTACTTCGACACCGAACTTCCTGAGTGGCTGGGCGTGTTCTCGGGCTCCGTGTTCATCTATATGATCGGTTTCTTCGTTATGGTTCCGGTCGCTCTTATCGCCTGCCTGGTGTGGCCGCATGTTCAGGCTGCTATCTCCGCCTTCCAGGGATTCATCCTTTCCGCCGGTACGTTTGGCGTGGGTGTCTTTGCTTTCTTCGAGCGCGTGCTGATCCCTACAGGCCTGCACCACTTTATCTATACGCCGTTCTATTACGACAACGCGGCGGTCAACGGCGGCATCTTTGCTGCTTGGGCCAACATCCTGCCCCAACTGGCTGCCGATCCGAGCATTGCTCTTAAGGATGCCGCACCCTGGGCTGCCTATACCTGCCCTGGTTGGACTAAGGTCTTCGGCTCGCTTGGCGTCGCCATTGCGTTTTATATGACCGCCAAACCCGAGCGCAAGCAGCGCGTCAAGGCTCTGCTGATCCCGGTCACCCTTACCGCTATGCTTTGCGGTATCACCGAGCCGCTTGACTTCACCTTCCTGTTCATCGCGCCCGGCCTGTTCGTCGTCCACTGCGTGCTCGGAGCGCTCGGCTGCATGGCTCAAAACCTCCTTGGTGTCGTGGGCATCTTCGACGGCGGCATCATCTCGATGCTCTCGTGGGACTGGCTGCCCCTTTGGGCCGCACACGGTCTGCAGTACGCCATCTCCATCCTTGTCGGTCTGTGCTTTACCGCCCTTTGGGTCGTGGTCTTCCGTTTCCTGATCGTCAAGTTCGACTTTAAGACCCCCGGTCGCGAGGATGACGATGTTGAGGTCGAGCTCAAGTCCAAGGCCGACTACAAGCAAAAGCAGGGCGGTGCTGCTGCTGGCAAATCGGTCGCCCAGAGTAAAGATGATGAGCGCTTGGTGCTTGCCGAGAACATCCTCGATCTGCTCGGTGGCACGGATAACATCATCGATGTAACTAACTGCGCTACCCGTCTGCGCGTTAACGTCAAGGACAAGAGCGTCGTTGCACCCGAGGCTTCCTTCAAGGCGATCGGTACGCATGGCTTGGTGGTCCAAGGTCAGTCAATCCAGGTCATCATCGGCCTTACCGTCCCGCAGGTTCGCGAGAAGTTCGAGAGTCTTCTGAAGTTCGAGAGTCTTCTGTAAACCATCGTCCATCGAAACAATCGGCCTTGCAGAGCCGGTATGCACCGCAAGGCCGATTCTAGAGAAAAAAACACCACTTCTAGGTAACAATTCCAAACCGCGCAAGGCCGCGTGCGGGGACGGATTGAGCAAGCGGCCAGAATGAGGAGGACATCATGTCCAAGAAAAACTATGCCGTGACCATTGCCGGCGGTGGCTCTACCTTCACCCCGGGCATCGCTCTGATGCTGCTTGAGGAGCGTGACCGCTTCCCGGTCAACAAGGTGACCTTCTACGACAACAACGCCGAGCGCCAGGAGATCGTGGCAAAGGCCTGCGAGATCTATTTCCACGAGAACGCCCCCGAGGTTGAGTTTAGCTACACCACCGACCCCGAGACCGCATTCACCGGGACCGACTTCGTGCTTGCTCACATCCGCGTCGGCCTGTACGCCATGCGTGAGCTCGACGAGAAGATTCCTCTCAAGTACGGCTGCGTTGGCCAAGAGACCTGCGGTGCCGGCGGTATCGCCTACGGCATGCGCTCCATCGGTGGTGTCATCGAGATCCTCGACTACATGGAGAAGTACAGCCCCAACGCCTGGATGCTCAACTACTCCAACCCCGCGGCCATCGTCGCCGAGGCCTGCCGCGTGCTGCGCCCCAACAGCCGCATCATCAACATCTGCGACATGCCTATCGACCTTATGGATAAGATGAGCCGTATGTGCGGCATCAAGGATCGTCGCGAGCTGCAGTATAGCTACTACGGCCTCAACCACTTTGGTTGGTGGAGCAAAATCTACGACAAGGACGGCAACGACCTCATGCCGCAGATTAAGGAGCACATGGCTAAGAACGGCTACCTGGACGGCATCGAGCACGAGGCCGGTAAGGAGCAGCATGTCGAGGAGAGCTGGATTCACACCTTCGGCAAGGCCAAGGATGTCTATGCTGTCGATCCCGAGACGATTCCCAATACCTACCTCAAGTATTACCTGTACCCGGACTATGTCGTCGAGACGTCTGACCCCAACTACACTCGCGCCAATGAGGTTATGGACGGCCGCGAGAAGAAGGTCTTTGGCGCTTGCCGCGACATCATCGCCAAGGGTACTGCCAAGGACGGCGGCTTTGAGCCGGATGTACATGCCAACTACATCGTCGACCTTGCCTGCGCACTGGCCGAGAACACGCTCGAGCGCTTCCTGCTGATCGTCCCCAACGATGGCGCTGTGCCCAACTTCGACCCGACGGCCATGGTCGAGGTGCCTTGCATCGTCGGTTCCAACGGCTTTGAGAAGATTTGCCAGGGCCCGATTCCGCAGTTCCAGAAGGGCCTGATGGAGCAGCAGGTTTCCGTCGAGAAGCTCGTTGTCCAGGCTTGGGTCGAGGGCAGCTACCAGAAGCTCTGGCAGGCACTCACGCTCTCCAAGACCATTCCTTCGGCGAGCGTTGCCAAGCAGATTCTGGACGAGCTCATCGAGGCCAACAAGGATTTCTGGCCCGAGCTTAAGTAAGGACTGCTGTCTCGAACTCTCACGCATCTCTGCTTCATTTGCGCCGTCGCGGTGTCCGGATTCGCCCGGATGCTGCGGCGGCGCTATACTTATGCAGTTTGAAGTACCTGTACCAAAAGGAGCTGTCGTGTCCCTTTCCATCGGTATCGTGGGCCTGCCCAACGTGGGCAAGTCGACGCTGTTCACCGCGCTTACCAAAAAGACCGGCCTTGCCGCTAACTACCCGTTTGCCACGATCGACCCCAACGTGGGTATCGTTGACGTGCCCGATAGCCGCCTGCAAAAGCTCGCCGACATTGTCAACCCGGGCCGCATTGTGCCGGCGACGGTCGAGTTCGTCGACATCGCAGGCCTGGTGAAGGGCGCCAACGAGGGCGAGGGCCTGGGCAACCAGTTCCTGGCCAACATTCGCGAGACCGACGCCATCTGCGAGGTCGTGCGCTACTTTAAGGACCCCAACGTTATGCGCGAGGTGGGCCGCACAGGCGAGTTCGTCGACCCCGCCGGCGATGCCGACACCATCATGACCGAGCTCATCCTGGCCGACATGGGCACGCTCGAGAAGCAGCTGCCCAAGCTCGAGAAGGAGGCCAAGCGCGACAAGGAGTTCATGCCCAAGTTCGAGGTCGCTAAGCGCCTGCTTGTCTGGCTCAACGAGGGCAAGCGCGCCGCATCCATGGAGATGACCGACGAGGAGCGTGCCGCCGCCAAGGGTCTGTTCCTGCTCACAATGAAGCCCATCCTGTATGTGGCAAACGTGGACGAGGATATGCTCAACGACGATCTGGCGCCCATCGATGGCGTCAAGCCGTTGCCCATCTGCGCCAAGATCGAGGCCGAGCTTTCCGAGCTCGATCCCGAGGACGCTGCCGACTACCTGGAGAGCCTGGGCCTGGAACAGCCTGGCCTGGACGTGCTCGCTCAGGCTGCCTACAAGCTGCTCGGCCTGCAGTCGTTCTTTACGGCCGGCGAGATGGAGGTCAAGGCCTGGACGGTTCGTCAGGGCGCGACCGCCCCGCAGGCCGCCGGTGTCATCCACACCGACTTTGAGCGCGGCTTTATTAAGGCCGAGGTCATTGGCTATGACGACTACATCGAGCTCGGCGGCGAGCAGGGCGCCAAGGCCGCCGGCAAGCTGCGTATTGAGGGCAAGGACTATGTCATGGCCGATGGCGACGTCGTGCACTTCCGCTTTAACGTGTAAGGACGACGTGCATGTTTAAATATGGCAAAAAAGCCGGCTACATGGGCATCGCGCTGCTGGTGCTTGCGGTGATTCCGTTGGTGGTAGCGGCGTGTGTCCTTCCTAACATCGGCTCCGAGGTGGCAACGAAGTTTAATGCCGCCGGCGAGGTAACGCGTTGGGGCAAGAGCTACGAGTTGCTGGCACTGCCGGTGCTCAACCTATTGCTGAGCGTGGCGACGTACTTTACGGCAGGACGCCAGGCTAAAAACAATGATGACTCCGCCGCCATGGCACGCATCGTGTGCGAGCGCTACCTGCGCAACGGTTGCATCACGGGTGTGTTCCTCAACGTGATCAACGTTTACTTTATGTACTCGGCGATTACCGGAACGGGCTTTGGCTTTGGTTTCTAGCTTGTCCTTTTAAGCAACGAGCCTGCACGCATATTCAATGGCTGCTGCGAGGCCGCCGCTCGATCGTGGTTTAAAGACCATGTCGGCGGCGGCCTCGTTTTCGTATCCGGCGCCGCGAAGGGCGAGTGCGATACCGGCTTCCAGGAGAAGGGGCAGGCCACGCTGGCTGGTTGCGATTACGGCGGCCTGATTGAGCGAGCAGCTGTGCGTTTGGCATTGAACAGCAAGTTCACCTTGCGCCGGGCAAGGGATCAGAACGGCGGCGACGCGACTTGATAGCAATGTAAATGCTGTGCGCTCATCGGGCGAGAGACATTCTGCTTCAACGACGACGAGCTTGGGCGGTGCGCTGTTTGTGCGAAGCGTGGCTCGGTACGTGCGGACCGAAGAACCCGACATAGAAAACTCCTGTGTATTCGGCAAAACGTAAACTATAGTTTACGTTTATGTTCGGCTCCATTTCAAACTCGGCTGCATGGACGAACGTGCGAAACAGATTCTTGGCAGGCGGGTCGAAGAGACACGCAGGGACCTTGGTATCTCCAAGGTTGATTTTTGTGTGGCGACAGGAATCAGCCGACCCTACCTCGACCGAATCGAAGATGGGACGGCAAATTTCACGCTCAAGGTTCTATTTAAGATCGCGCCCGCCCTTGGCATGACGGTGTCAGAGCTTCTCGAGGGTATCGAATAGGGGATACCCGTTGACAACCGAATTACGCCATCGGGATACGGTCGTGGTTGACTTGGCTGTAGAACAGGCGCTGGATTTCGGCGGCATCGCGTGACTGGCCGAGTGCCCACATGGTCTTGGCCACAAGCGTCTCGGTGGTCATGTCATCGCCGCGCAGAATGCCCGGATGATCGGCGTAAGCGCGGCCGACCTCATAAACGCCCAGATCGAGGCCCTCTTCGGGGACCTGCGTGGTCATAACGACGGTGCGGCCCGAATCGACCCAGCGGAAAATCGCCTCCTGGAACGACTCGCCGGACTCGCCAAACTCGGGGATACCGCCAATGCCAAAGGTCTCCAGAATCACGGCGTCGTAGCTATCGGCTAGGGCGTCCAGGATACCCGGGTTCACGCCGGGCGTCAGCTTAAGGACAAACACGCGCGGGTCGATACTGTCGTAGAAACGAACCGGGCTCTCATTCTGATGAGTGCCGTGAAGCCCGTTGCGCACAATGCGGTCGTTGCGGATATAGGCGATGGGCGGATAATTGACGCTAATGAACGCGTTAAAGCTCATGGTGCGCTGCTTGCGGGCGCGCGTGCCGGCAATGGCGACGCCACCAAACACAATCGACACATCGTGCGAGTGCTCGTCGAGCGCATAGAGCAGGCTCTGGTACAGGTTGAGTTTGGCATCAGTAAAAGGGTTGCCCATGGGCTTTTGCGAGCCAGTGAGTACGATGGGCTTGGGGCTGTCCTGAATCAGGTAGGAAAGTGCTGCCGCGGTGTAGCTCATGGTGTCGGTGCCGTGCAGAATCACGAAGCCGTCGTGGTCGGCATAGCCTTCGACGATGACGTCGCGGATACGCATCCAGTCACTGGGACGCATATTGGTGCTGTCGATGTTCATGGGCTGCACGACGTCGAGCTCGCAGAGGCCCGAGATCTCGGGGACGCTCTGGGCGAGCTCCTCACCGGTCAGGGCGGGGGAGAGGCCGTTGCCGTCCTCGGTTGATGCGATGGTGCCGCCCGTGGCGATGAGAAGTATGCGCTTCATGCTGGTATTCCTATCGTATTTGCCGCCGCAGAGGCGGAGTCGTTCGGCAGTATTGTGGCACAGGGCGTCCAATGTTCAAACGTATTACATCATCTGTAACGTTTGGTAACACTTCAATTGCCGTCAAATAGGGGCCCAGGTCGTGCGTTTGCCGTGCGCTGATGGCTGCGAGGGACGAGAAACCCCATATAACGTGTACACTATGAAAGATATTTTCGTTCATTCGCGCGGGCGGGCACTGGCTCCCCGCCAACAAGAGGGGGATACCATGGATCAAAATGCTTCCGCAAAGGTCCTCGTACTCGACTTTGGTGCGCAGTACGGTCAGCTCATTGCCCGTCGCGTCCGCGACCTCAACGTGTATTCCGAGATTGTCCCCTGCGACATCTCGGCCGACGAGATTCGCGAGATGAACGCCTCTGCGCTCATCCTTTCTGGCGGCCCGGCTTCTGTGTATGCCGAGGACGCTCCGTCCATCGATCCTGCCATCTTTGACCTGGGCCTTCCCGTCCTGGGCTTCTGCTACGGTCATCAGATCACGGCCGTGACGCTCGGCGGCAAGGTCGGTCACTCCGAGGTGGGCGAGTACGGCCGCGCCACCATCACGCGCACGGCCGGCGCCAAGCTCTTTAACTCCACGCCCATGGAGCAGACCGTGTGGATGAGCCATCGCGACGCCGTTTCCGAGGTGCCCGAGGGCTTTACCGTTACCGCCAGCACCGACGTGTGCCCGGTTGCCGCCATGGAGTGCGTCGAGCGCAAGATTTTCACCACGCAGTTCCACCCCGAGGTCAAGCACTCCGAGTACGGTCAGCAGCTGCTGAGCAACTTCCTGTTTGAGATCTGCGGCCTGGAGCCCAACTGGAGCATGGACAACCTGGTCGAGACCATGACGGCCGAGTTCCGCGAGAAGGTCGGCGACGACCGCGTGATTCTTGCCCTGTCCGGTGGCGTCGACTCCTCCGTCGTGGCTGCGCTGGGCGCCCGCGCCGTGGGCAAGCAGATGACCTGCGTGTTCATCAACCACGGCCTGCTGCGCAAGGGCGAGCCCGAGCAGGTGGAGGAGGTCTTCACCAAGCAGTTCGATGTCGACTTTATCCACGTCCACGCCGAGGACCGTTATGCCGAGCTTTTGGCCGGCGTGACCGAGCCCGAGGAGAAGCGCCGCATCATCGGTACGCAGTTCTGGAAAGAGTTCTTCGCCGTGGCGCAGCAGCTCGAGACCGATGGCAAGCCGGTCAAGTACCTGGCTCAGGGCACCATCTACCCCGACATCATCGAGTCCGGCGCTCGCAAGACGGGCGGCAAGACGGCCACCATCAAGAGCCATCACAACCTGATCCCGTTCCCCGAGGGCGTGCACTTCGACCTTATCGAGCCGCTCGACCACTTCTTTAAGGACGAGGTCCGCGCGCTTGGCCTGGCACTGGGCCTGCCGGCTCACATCGTGTTCCGTCAGCCTTTCCCGGGCCCGGGTCTGGCCATCCGCGTCATCGGTGCGGTCGACAAGGAGAAGCTCGAGATCCTCAAGAACGCCGACGCCATCGTGCGCGAGGAGCTCGACGCCTACAACCAGCGTCTGTTCGAGCAGACCGGCGAGCGCAACTCCGAGCACAGCTGCTGGCAGTATTTCGCGGTCCTGCCCGACATCAAGTCCGTCGGCGTTATGGGCGACGAGCGCACCTATCAGCGCCCGATCATCCTGCGTGCCGTCGAGTCCAGCGATGCCATGACCGCCGACTGGGCCAAGCTGCCCTACGACGTGCTGGCCCGCATCTCCGGCCGCATCGTTGCCGAGGTCCCCGGCGCCAACCGCGTGTGCTACGACATCACGTCTAAGCCGCCGGCGACGATCGAGTGGGAATAAACGATATTCGTTGATTTCAAGCCTCTGACCTGCTAAAACAGGTCGGGGGCTTCTTATTTTGCAACCTCTGTGCAACCTTTGCGGTTTCGCGCCCCGTGAACAGGGGACGTAGCGCTGTTCACGTCTGGGCCCATGTCGGCACCGATCAATGCCCGCGCTGCTTCTGCTTGCGCTTCAGCTTCCGCTGCTCGAAGCACGTCGCCCGGGGTTCCTCGCCAGAGGAGAACCGACCGTTCCTTGCGAAACCGCGAGGCCACCTATATCCGCTTGCTGCGGGCTTGCTTGAGCCAGTTCCTCTTGAAAGAGCCTATACCTCCGAAGAACTTGTTGTACGTCTCACCGTCCTCCTTGGCCTCGTACTTGACCAAGGCAAGTTCGATGGTGCAGAGGTAATCCGCCACTTGCTCGAGGCGGTAGTCGGTCATCGAGGTCTTGCGGCGTCGGACGACCCCTTTTGAGAGGACCTTGCCCACCGAGTCGTCTCGCCCGCGGAACAGAAGGAGCGCATCCTCGCGACCTTCGGCGACCTGTGCTGCGAGATGGAGGGCTGCACCATCGCGCAGGCCGCCTATCTCAACGGCGTGCCCCTCGTCGTCGTGCGCGCCATCAGCGACAAGCCCTGCGCCGAGGGCCAGGTCGTCGACTACAACACCTTCGAGAAGAAGACCGTCTTCGACTGCGCCCGCATCGCCGCGCGCATGGTTAAGCTTTAGGCCCTGCGCGCCGGGGTCCTTCTTTATGTTGGGACCCCGGCGCGCAGGGCCCTTTCCAAAGCGAAGTGTCGAGCCGAAGTGTTGAGCGTCGGCCCTGAATGTTCAATGGCCGTTGTTTTCTGCCCCTCAAGTGGTGAACTTCTCCTCGGGGCTGTTGATTCCCCCACGCGCCCCCTTCCGTTCTCTGTGTTCCCCTTATACTCCTTGTACAAGGAGGTAAGAAGTCATGGACAAGACCGCACAGGACAGCTTGGCAAAGAAGCCCGTCGACATGAGGGACAGGATTCTCGAGCATCTCGAGGCCCTCACCTCTGCCGTCTCGCTCGACGACCTTGCCCGTCTGTCCACCTCCGACATCGCCGAGACACTCATCATCTCCAGGAGTCTGGCGAGCCAGTACCTCAACGACCTTGTTCGCGCCGGCCTTGTGGTTAAGGTGGCGGGCAGGCCTGTCCGTTATTTTCATCGCCGCGCGTTCCAGAAGCGTTTTCAGGTAAAGCTCTCTGCAAGCGAGTACGCCTCGCTCGCCGACCTCATCCAGGCGACGGGAATCGCCGATCACCGCGACTTCGCGCGTGCCGTGGGCTTCGACCTGAGCCTCAGCTCCGTTGTCGAGCAGTGCAAGGCTGCGGTTCAGTACCCTCCGTTTGGCCTGCCCATCCTCTTGAGCGGCGGCGTGGGTGTCGGCAAGTCTTTCCTTTCTCGCCTTGTGTACGAGTACGGCAAGAACCAGGGCTTGCTGTCCCGCGACTCCTCCTATGTGCGCATCGACTGCGCCGGGGTCCCGGACGCCGCCTCGTTCAACGGGCTTCTTGACGAGTCGATCGCGAAATCGCGCGGGGGTGTGGTCTTTGTCAACGGCATCGAGGCACTCTCTCCCTCTGCGATGGAGCACTGCCTTGCGACGGCCCTCGGGCTCGATGCCTCCCAGGATGCGCCGCGCGCTCGCCTCGTTCTTTCGACGGCGCTTTCCGCCGATGACCTGAAGGTTTCCTCGGCCTACAGCAAAATGCCCATCTGTGCCCGCGTCCCCTCACTCAAGGAGCGGACCCCCGAGGAGCGCGAGGATCTCATCTTGAGCTTCCTGCGCAGCGAGGGGTGCCGAATCGGTTCTGATGTGAAGATCAGCCGCGGCGCATACCGTTGCCTCGTGAACGCGGACTTTTCCGATAACATCGCCGGCTTGCGCGCCTGCGTGACGAACTGCTGCGCCAAAGCGTTCCTCAATCGCGAGGGCGACTACGTCGTCGTTCGCCCGTATCTTCTTCCCAGCGGGCTCCTCTCCTCCGCGCAGATCGATCAACAGCCCGACGATGGCGCTCTGATCGACGCGTCCCTGGATACCGCCGAGAGCACAGGGCCGGTCGAGCAGGCGCTCGATGCCCCGTGCTCTCTCGATGAGCGATTCTGCGCCGGGGAGCTCTCTGTCTCCGAGCTCGTCTCGCAAGCTGTCTCCGCTGTGCGCGGCGTTGAGGATCACTTGATCTTCGGCCACGGCGTCGCCTCATCGAGGTCGCGCGCCTTCGAGCGCGTCGTGGGCGCGGTCCTTGCCGACGCAGGCTCTTCTTATGGCATCGAGCTTTCGAGGAAGGTCACTTTTCTACTGGCCCAGGAGATTTGCCTGCAGTTGTGGCCGGGCATCGGCCTGGCTAAGCGAAAGTCTGCCTGTGCGGAGCAAATCTCCCATCTCCTCGGTGCCGTGACCTCCGAATTGCCGTTTGCCTCGAGCGTCTCCGATCAGGTCGCCGCAGACATGGAAGGGGCACTCGGAATCTCGCTCGATCACTTCACGAAGACGCTTCTGACGCTGTGCGTCGCATCGGAGTCTCGCGACGCGAAGGCCCTTCGGACGCTCTGCGTCATCTTGTCACACGGCTACTCGACGGCGACGAGCATCGCCGACGCGGCGAACCGTATGCTCGGCGTGCATGTGTACGAGGCGGTTGACATGCCCTACGACCAGCAGCTGAAGGACATTGTCGGTCCGCTCCAGCGCCTCGTCGACCGTCACTCGTACTGCACTGGGGTCGTGTTTCTTGTTGACATGGGCTCTTTGGAGGAGGCCTATAAGGCCCTCGAGAACGTTACCGACTCCACCATCGGGGTGGTGAACAACGTCTCCACCGGGCTCGCGCTCGAGATCGGGTCCGGGCTGCTCGGCGGCAAGTCCATCGCCGAGGTTCTTGGCGATGCGACCGCCGTGTGCGTGACGCACTGCAAGGTGATCGAGCGCGTCAACCGTGAGGACGCCATCGTCTTCTGCTCCGAGTCCGGGGTCGACGCCGCGGAGAGGATACGCCAGCTCGTCTCGCAGAGCCTCCCGCGCACCATAGGCGCACGCCTGCTCACGAGGCCCTTCAAGCAGCTCGTCACGAACGGGTCGAACGACGCCGTTTTCTCCGAGCACCGCGTCTGCGCCGTCATCGGCACGGGAGACCCCGGGATTGCCTCCGTTCCCTTCGTCGCCCTCGAAGACATTATGTCGACGGCGTCCGCCTCGAAGGTCGATGCCGTGTTCGGCAGGTGGCTTGACGCTTCCGAGCTCTCTTCTTTCCACGAGAAGCTGCTTTCGAACATGACGCTGCAGAACGTTATCCGCTCCATCACCATCCTCGACCCGGAGCGGCTATTCCACGAGATCGAGAGCGCCGTGCACGAGCTTCAGCGCAGAACGGGCGAGAAGATCGGCAGCAACGCCATCATCGGGCTGTACGTTCACCTCTGTTGCCTCGTTGAGCGCCTCGTCACCCGCAACCCCATCGAGACCTACGTCGGCCAGGATCGCTTCGAGGAAGAGCACACCGACTTCATCGAGTCCTTCAGGCAGAGTTTCTCGAGCATCTCGACGCGCTATCGCGTGGAGGTTCCTGTAAGCGAGATCGCCTACGTCTTCGACTACATCAGCGTGAGCGCCGCCCCGGCGCGAGAGGAGCGTCTCGGCTCCTCGAGCCTCCTGTTCGACGAGTGACCCCCGCGCCGTCACGAGCTGACCGCGCGTCTTCAATAATCCGATAACCCCTTGCCCGGCGCGAATCCGGATAGCGCCAAGGCAGTACCGAACGTAAAACTTCATTTGATAGGAGCAAACATGAGTGTTGTTATGGCACGAATCGACAATCGCCTGCTTCACGGCATCATCGTGACGCAGTGGGCCCCGGTGTCGGGCGCGACCCGAGTCATGGTCATCGACGACAAGGTCGCCGGCGACGAGGTCCTGAAGTCCACTATGAGGATGGCGCGCCCCGCGGGCATGGCCGTCTCGATCATCTCCGAGGAGACCGCGCTCAAGAACTTCGCGGCGGGCAAGTACGACCGCGAGAAGGTCTTCGTCATCGCGAAGGAGCCCGAGACGATGCTTCACCTGGCCGAGTCGGGCGTCGAGTTCCCGTCGCTGATCGTCGGCGGTTCTCTTGTCAAGGAGGACGGCGTCCAGCTCACCCAGCGCGCCTATGCCTCCGCCGAGAACGTCCAGAGCTACAAGGCGCTCATCGCCCGCGGCGTCAAGGTGACGGCACAGTTCGTGCCCGCCGACAAGCCCGTCTCCGTCGCCGACCTCATCTAAGGAGGGATCATGGTCAACTTCACTATCCTGCAGGTCGTCCTTTTGACCCTACTTGCCTTCATCAAGCACGTGGACTACTACGGCATCCCGATGATCTTCGTCAACTATGCCGTCTTCTGGGGCCTTATCACCGGCGTCGTCATGGGCGACTGGCAGACCGGCCTCGTCATCGGCGGCACCATCCAGCTCATGCAGCTCGGCGTCGCGGGCTTCGGCGGCTCTTCGATCCCCGACTACGGCACGATGGCCATCATCGCCACCGCCTACGGCGTGACCCTGGGCTCGGACACGGGCCTCGCCATCGGCCTGCCGGTCGGCATGCTCGGCATCCAACTCGACGTCATTGCCAAGATCCTCAACGGCTTCGTCGTGGAGAAGTCCCAGAAGCTCTGCAACGAGGGCAAGTTCAAGCAGATGAACGCCATCCTGTGGGTCTGCCCCGCGCTCTTCGGTCTGTGCGCCGCCCTGCCCGTCTTTGTTTCCGTGACGCTCGGCCAGCCCGCCGTCAACTGGCTCCTCGAGGTCATGCCCCAGTGGTTCCTCTCCGGCCTTACCCTCGCCGGCAAGATGCTCCCGGCCGTCGGCATCGCCATGCTGCTTCGCTACATGCCCACCGCTAAGTACTTCCAGTACCTGCTCGCCGGCTTCTTCCTCTCGGCCTTCCTGAACGTGCCCATCATCGGTGCCGCCATCGTCGGCGTTGCCCTCGCGATCGCGTTCTATCAGCGTGCCGAGAAGGACGCCGAGCTCACCGCCCACGCTTCCGCAGACGCCTTCATCGGAGAGGATGAGTAACCATGGAAAACGAGAACATCACCGCCGCCGAGGGCAAGCCCTCCGGCTATAAGGTCACCAAGAAGGACCTGCGCAACGCGAACTGGCGCTGGCTCATGAGCGTGTGCACCTTCAACTACCAGACCCAGCAGGGCGCCTCGGTCGCCTACGCCCTCTCGCCGATCCTGAGGAAGATCTACACGAACGACGAGGACTATAAGCAAGCGCTCAACAACCACTTCCGCTACTACAACACCCAGCCTTGGCTCGCCGCCATCATCCTCGGCGCCTGCGTGGCCATGGAGGAGCGTGACGGCCTCGCGGCGGCGGACGCCGTCCAAGACCTGAAGATCGGCACCATGGGACCGCTCGCCGGCGTCGGCGACTCCCTGCTCATGACCATGATCCCGACCATCATGGGCTCCATCGCCGCCTACATGGCCATCGAGGGCAACCCCGTGGGAGCCGGCATCTGGTTCGCGCTCATCCTGGCCATCTTCTGGGTCCGCATGCACGCCCTCGAGTTCGGCTACAAGCAGGGTGTGAAGCTCGTCACCGACTTCAGCGAGAAGCTTCCCAACCTCACTGCCGCCGCCTCCGTGCTCGGCCTCACCGTGGTCGGCTGCCTCATCGCCTCGGTCATCGGCGTCACCTGCCCGATTAGCTTCAGCTTCGGCGACGTCTCGATGGAGATTCAGCCGCTGCTCGACAAGATCCTGCCTGCCATGATCCCCGCCGCCATCACGGGAAGCGCGTATTACCTTCTTACCAAGAAGAACGCGAGCATGACGGCCCTCATCCTCGTGGTGATCGTCCTCGCGATGGTCGCCTCCGCCGCCGGCATCCTCGCCTAGCTTCGACCCAAGAGATTGGTGAATCAATGAGAAAGATAGTTGTGGCGAGCCATTCCCTTCTCGCCCAGGGCTTCAAGGATACCCTCGAGTTCCTTACGGGTAAGAGCGACGCCATCAACGCCGTGTGCGCCTACGTGAACGACAACGGCGAGGGGTTCGACGCGGCGGTCGAGGCGGCGCTTTCGGGCACTGACGAGGTCGTCGTCCTCACCGACGCGCTCGGCGGCAGCGTGAACCAGCGCTTCTCCCGCTTCGCCTCCGACCGGATCCACGTGATCGCGGGTGTCAACCTCCCGCTCGCCATGACGGTCGCGCTCGCGCGCCCCGACGAGAAACTCGACTTCGACGCCCTCGTCGACGAGGCGCGCCAGCAGATCGTCTACGTGAACGGTGTCAGTTCCGCCGAGTGCGAAGACGACGAATAGAGGAGGTCGACGATGAGAGAGTTCCTTAAGGACGTGTGGATGCACGGCGGTGAGGAAAGCCGCGCCATCACCCCCGAGAACATCACGGGCGAGAAGGGCCGCGCCGCCATGTCGGCCAGCCACCTCGGCGTCGGCCGCAAGGGCTCGTGCTGCGTGCCCCTTGAGTCCGGCGAGACCATCACGCTCGCGGACATCGAGGGCCCCGGCATCATCCGCCACATCTGGATGACCGTCCCCGACAAGACCGCCGCCGGCAGCTTCGTCATGCGCGACCTCGTACTGCGCTTCTACTGGGACGACGAGGAGACCCCCTCGGTCGAGTGCCCTGTCGGCGACTTCTTCTGCAACGGCTTCGGTGAGCGCGCCATCGTCAACTCGATGCCCATCTGCGTGAACCCGACGGGCGGCATGAACTGCTACTTCGAGATGCCTTTCAGGAAGCACGCCAAGGTCACGCTTACGAGCGAGCACCCCGGGTTCATTAAGTACATCTTCTACACGTTCAACTACGCGCTCACCGACGTGCCGGACGACGCCATGTACTTCCACGCCCGTTTTAACCGCGAGCGCAGCACCCGCAGGGGTGTCGACTACACCGTGCTCGACGGCGTGCGCGGTAAGGGCTACTACGTCGGCACCTACATGGCCCTGTGCGCCCTGGAGCGCTATTGGTGGGGCGAGGGCGAGATGAAGTTCTTCCTCGACGGCGACGAGGAGTTCCCCACGGTCACCTCGACGGGAGCCGAGGACTACTTCGGCGGTGCCTGGGCCTTCCTCGACAGGCCGCCCCACGCGCTGCCCGAGGCGCAGTGCTTCAACACGCTGTTCGCCGGCTACCCGTACCGCTCGACGCGCGACGCCACGCGCGACCGCTTCAGCGCGGGCAAGCCGAACCCGAACCCGATGCTCGCGACCAACGACGACGCGCTGCCCAGGCACGGCCTCTACAGGTGGCACCTTCCCGACCCGATCTCGTTCAAGGAGGACCTGCGCGTGACGTTCCAGGACCTCGGCAACGACGACATCAAGCTCTACGAGCGCGAGGACGACATCTCCACCGTCGCCTACTGGTACCAAAGCGAGCCGCACGCCGTGCTCGCCCCGTTTGCCGCAAGGCAGGACCGCGTGCCCAGGTAGGGTCGCCTCGAAACAAGCCAACGTTATGGGCGCCCGCGGTTGACCATGACTGCGGGCGCCCCTTTGTAAGGAGGATCGCATGAGCGAAAAGCAAATGAGGCTCGGCGCCCTCGAGGCCGGCGGGACCAAGATGGTCTGTGCCGTGGTGTCCGGCGACGGCGAGGTCCTCGACCGTATGGAGACCCCGACGCTTACGCCCGCCGAGACCGTCCCGCAAATGGTCGAGTGGTTCACCGCCCGCGATGTGGACGCGTTGGGCATCGGCGCCTTCGGCCCGACCTGCGTCGACCCCAACGATGAGCGCTACGGTTCCATCCTCCAGACGCCCAAGCTCGCGTGGCGAGGCTATGGTCTTCGCGCCGCGTTCGCCGACGCCCTCGGGATTCCGGTGACCTATGACACGGACGTGAACGTTGCCTGCCTCGGCGAAGTGGTCTTCGGCTGCTGCAAGGGGCTCGAGGACGCCGTCTACGTGACCATCGGCACCGGCGTGGGCGCGGGCGTCATGTGCGCGGGCAGGCTCCTTCACGGCATGCTGCACCCCGAGGCCGGCCACATGCTGGTAAGGACCCGTCCCACCGAGGAGGGACGCTGCGTCTGCCCGAGCCACGCGAGCTGTCTCGAGGGCCTCGCCTCCGGCCCCGCCATCGCCGCGCGCTGGGGAAAGCCCGCGGCCGAGCTCGCGGACAACGCTGAGGTGTGGGCGCTCGAGGGGGATTATCTGGGGCAGATGTGCGCGAACCTCGTGCTCATGTACTCGCCTCGCCGCATCGTCCTCGGCGGCGGCGTGATGCACCAGGAGCAGCTCTACGGCATCGTCCGCAAGAAGACCCTCGAATATCTGGGTGGCTACATCCAGACCGCCGAGCTTAAGGACATGGAGAGCTACATCTGCGCCCCGGGCTGCGGCGGCGACCAAGGAATCCTCGGCGCGGCCGAGCTGGCAAGAAGGGCGCTCGCATAACTTGCGCTCTCTCCGCCATACAACGCGTTAAGAAAAGACGAGCGCTTCTTGCCAATTGGGCGGCAAGAAGCGCTCGTCTTTTGCATTTGTTTTTGGGGGCAGAACGCCCCGCCTCCGCTAGAGTCCCTGGACCGCCACACCCACGAGGTTTGGACCGGTGTGGACAAGAAGCGCGGGGCTGATGTCGGAGCGGACGATCTCCACCGCATTGGCCACGCGCTCGCGCAGGGCCTGCTCCATGCGGTCGTAGAGGTCGGCGTAGGCCGAGGTGCAGCTCACGGCAAAGTGCTTCTCGGCGATGGCGGCGACGAGCTTGACCTCGGTGCGATGGCGGTACTTGCACAGCCATTTCGTGTGCGCGAGGCTGTTGGCTTTCTGGGCCACAGCAATCACCTTCCCCCTAGCATGATGACCTGAACAATCCTCATGCTAGGGGGAAGGTTTTTGTCGCGTAGCGGAAATTGGCCTCCACCCGCTGATCGGGTGGCTTTCTATGCCGCGCGGCACGGACTAAAGTCCATGAATAAAAACGAGGAAGGCCACGTCCGGCCTCCCTCGCGTGTCCTTGCACGCCCAATATGTGCCGTAAAAGCCGTCTTCTTCAACGTCAAAGTGAGCGCGCTTCATTTTTGCCACTCAAAATCTTATTTTCACGATTTGCATTTTCATCCCGTTGTCACCGACCCTTGCGAGAAACCGGAAAAAGCCGCTGACAGAAGGGTCCCTCAAATCGTTGTAACCCAGCATATAGCCGCGACTTGTGACCTGCAGGCGGCTGTTCCACGTGCCGATTTCCTTGGCGGCATCCGAAACCGCAAAATATGCCCCCACATCCTTGATTTTTGCAGTCTTAAGCCATGTTTTTGCGATCATCTTTACTGCCATTCGATTGGCAGCATCAAAGACCAGCACACCGCCGGGGAAAGCGTCCGCCATCTCCCGCACCAGTTCCCGGACCTGCTGGGTTAGAAAGTAATAGAACACCCCGGAGGCAAAGAGCACCGCCCCGCCGGAGGCATCGATTTTGCCAAACCATGCGGTGTCTTTCAGGTCGCAGGGGATATTTTGTTCCCGATCCCCGGCGGGCAGTAGCTGCTGCCGCAAGGCGATCACATCCGGGAAGTCCAGATTGTAGATCTTGCATCTACCGTTGTCGCAGGTTCTGCCGGTGTTGTCCAGCCCGCAGCCCAGATTGACCACCGCCGCATTGGGGTGGCCTTTCAGGTAATCCCGCACCTCGAAAGCAAGATCACCCTGCCGCATGGCCACCTCCAGCGCACCAAAGCGCTGCATCAGGCTGCGGGAGTTTTTCTCTGCCTCTGAAAAGTCGTAGTCGATTTGGTCGAGCAGACGAACCGCTGTTTCATCCCTATAAAGGTTCGGGTACAGCTCCGTACACAGCTTCCGGGAATACAGCGGGAGGATCAGCGTCTCCTGAACGGTGTTTTTCTCAATTTTACATTTCATAGGTTTCTTCCTCAGTGAATAACAACTGTCACAATTGCCGCCAGCACAGCCGCTATGACCGTCATGCCTATCGCCATGTGCAGGATGGATGCAAAAATGCCCGTATGGCGTCCTCAAACGCCATATCCGCTACACTGCCTTGCAGAACGGCGCAACGCCCCTCCTGAATTGCAGTTCGGTTGAGCTTTCTAGCCTTCTCCACGCTGACGGGCGAATAGTCGATGCCCTTGACGACGCCATGCGGGCATTTTTTCAGCAGCCGTTTTATGTTCGCCCCGCCGCCGCAGCCGCAATCCAGCACCTTGGCGTTTGGCGCAAGTCGTTGAAATTGAAGTCCCCACCGCGCCATAGGGCTGTGGCCCAGATTCATCATGGCAACCATAAGTTTTCCGCCGAGGTCCACGGGCTTGCGGGTATTTTCAAAGAACGACATTTGGCCCCTCCGATTTTGTGCATTCCGCATAGGTCAACGGGAACGAGGCCTTCAGCACCGCGCTTTTCTGCACCGCCCAGCCGTTTTGACGCAGGAAACGCAGGTATTCCTCGCTTGTCCACCTGCTGTGGAGGGGGAATCCCGCCATACTCATGAAAAAGGCTTTTGCCTTGCCGGAAACCGAGTTCCCCGCGTGGGTGAAGGTTGGCGCGATGAGCACGCCGTCGTCCTTCAGCACCCGCCTGATTTCTTGCAGGGCCTTTTCCGGATGCGGCACTATGTGAAGCGCGTTGGACGCGATCACCACTTCGAAGGACTTCTGTGCATAGGGCAGGCGGAACATATCTTGTACGGAAAAGTGCAGCTTTGCGGATTGATTGTCCCGCTTTGCTTCAAGGATCATCTTTGCAGAAGCGTCCGTAGCCTCGATGTGCGCCGCCGCATCCACGATGCTCTTTGCGATAAGCCCCGTGCCGGTGGCAACCTCCAGCACGGTTTTTGCTTTCACAACCGGCCGGATCAGCCCATACATCTCCTCATACGCCGCCCGGTCGTTTCGCATGAAGCGGTCATACCGACCGGCATTCTTGTCCCAAAAACCCTTGCGTTCGTGCATGGCTGTCGCCCCCAAACAGTTAGAGCCATCTAACTATAACACACGAACCATGCAGTAAGATGAGGCTAACCTTCTTTTCTCGGCTAAGACGCATCTCTCCGGTTTTCGCTTATAACGGCGCGAGTCAGATACTAGGCTGGAGCTGAAGAAGGAGCTTGGCGGGCAGGTAGGTCGATACCGGTTCCCGGAACGGTGATCCAGCCAATTACGCCAGGGCTCTAGTCACTGAGCGGGAATAGTAATAGAACACTTGTTCATGTATTTCATACGGTTTCGTACGGTTCCGATGGCGACCGATGGGGACGTTTCGCAACCGCCGCCGCACCTGCAAGCCATATGGTTTCACAATCGGGCAAAAACTCAGAAGGCTCCTCGTGAAAAACGAGGAGCCTTTCTGTTTCCTTCGGCGCGGGCGGATCGGGATCCACTGCCGATCTAGAGGCACTCGGTCAGAATCTGGAACACCTCGCTGCGCTCCAGTTTCTTGGCGCAGCCGCCGGTGAGCACGCAGGTGTCCGCAACCTTGTGCAGCGTCTCGTCGGACGCGTCGGAGCCCATCTCGGCGAAGCTCGTGGGAAGCCCCATCTCGCCGATGAACGTCTGCAGGCGGTCGATGCCCTCAAGCGCCACCGTAAGGTCGTCTTTGCCCTTGGCGTCGACGTCCCACACCTCGCGTGCCCAGCGGGCGAACTGCGCGGGCGCCTCGGGGGCCAGGTGGCGGTAGAGCGCAGGGTGGATGACCGCGAGGCCCATTCCGTGGTTGGTGTGGGTGTACGCGCCGTACTGGTGCTGGATCATGTGCGCCTGGAAGTCCGTTGACTTGCCGATCTTGAGCACGCCGTTCTCGGCCATGGCGGAGTCGTATACGAGCTCGCTTCGGGCATCGAGGTTCTGGTCGTCGTCCGCAATGATCCGCATGTTGCGGATGACGTTACGCTGGATGGCGAGGTTGATGTCGTCGGTGACATTGCGCCCGCGCGGGCTTCCGAAATAGCTCTCCATGCAGTGCGAGAGCGTGTCGAACGCGCCGCTCATGAACTGCGCGTGCGGTACGGTGAGCGTGAGCGCCGGGTCAAGCGCCGCCCACGAGGGCAACGCGCCGAAGAAGGCACCCTTCACATGCGTTTCCTCGTTGGTGATGACGGCGCCGTTGTTCTGCTCGGCGCCCGTGCCGGAGAGCGTAACGATGCAGCCCATGGGGATGAACGAGCTCGGCATCTTGCCGTCGACGTGCTCGAACGTCTCTATGTCCTCGTCAAGCATCGCCTGCGCGGAGACCACCTTGCAGCAGTCGAAGACCGACCCGCCGCCGACGGCGAGAATGAAGTCGACCTGCTCCTCGCGTGCGAGCGCGGCGCCTTCCTGGCACTTCTCGTAGGTCGGGTTGGGCATGATGCCGCCGAAGTCCACCACGCGCTTGCCCGCGCTCGTGAGCTTATCGACCACGTGGCCGTAGACGCCGGTTCGTTTGACCGAGCCTCCGCCGTAGGCGAGCATCACTGTCTTGCCCATGGCGCCCATCTCGGCGTCGAGTGCCTGGTCCATGGCCCCCTCGCCGAAGTAGTTCCTGACCGGGTAGTCGTACGTGAATGAGTTCATGGCAATTCCTCCTAGTAAGTTATCAGTGCGGTCTGACGCTCGTCTACACGTTGCGCACGAGCCCGGACATCCATTCGATGGTGGCGGGGTCGTGGTGGTCGAAGAACGCACTGCGCCCGGTGTCGAGCGCGGCGATGGCGACCATCTCGTCGTCGCCCAGCGCGAAGTCGAAGACGTCGAAGTTCTGCTCCATGCGATCGCGGTGCGTGCTCTTAGGGATGCAGACCACACCGCGTTGCAGCAGCCAGCGCAACACGACCTGGGCGACCGTCTTGCCGTGCGCCTCGCCGATGCGAGCGAGGACCTCGTTGCGGAAGAGGTCGTTTCTGCCCTCCGCAAAGGGCGCCCAGCCTTCCATGGCTACCTCCTTGCCGACCATGTACTCCTGCGCCTCGCGCTGCTGGAAGAACACGTTGCACTCGACTTGGTTCACGGCGGGGGCGATGCGGTTGAACGAGATGAGGTTTGCGAGGTGATCGGGGTAGAAGTTAGCTGTGCCTATGGCGCGGATAACGCCCTGCTCGTAGAGCTCCTCCATGGCGCGCCACGCGCCGAAGACGTCGCCGAACGGCTGATGGATGAGGTAGAGGTCGACGTAGTCGAGCCCCAGCCGCTTGAGCGACGCGTCGAAGCCGCGCTTGGCCCCCTCGTAGCTCACATCCGACATCCACAGCTTGGTCGTCACGAACACCTCGTCGCGCGGCAGGCCGCTCGCACGAATGGCGGCCCCGACCGCCTCTTCGTTGCCGTAGCTCGCGGCCGTGTCGAGCAGCCTGTAGCCGACCGAGAGCGCGTCCTCCACGGCGCGCTGGCATTCCGCGGCGTCCGGGATCTGGTACACGCCGAAGCCGAGCTGCGGCATCCTGACGCCGTTGTTCAAGGTGATGTAGTCCATGGTGCCTTCCTTTCTCGCAACTTGACGTATCCACCATACGAGGGGCGTCGCGCCGGCGGAAGTTTCCGTTGGTGAGGGTTCTATAACGCTGGGGTGCGCACGGGGTTATAACCTGCGGGTTCAGGGCACCGCACCAAAGGGGGATTCCGCCGAGCGCCCCGCGGTCGTACGCTTGGCGATGAGAGAGAACAAGCCACCGACAGGGGATGTGCCTAACGGAGCTCGATGAACGGGCGGACGTGGGCGTCGCAAACAAATGACGGATATCATAGACAGGGAGAACAGGAATGGACAATCGCGTTTTGGGAAAGAGCGGCATCGAAGTCAGCCCGCTCGGCATGGGTTGCATGGGAATCACGCACGCGAGCGGAGACCCGATGCCCGACGACGAGGCCGTGAGCGTCGTCCGTCAGGCCCACGAGATGGGCTATACCTTCTTTGACACGGCGGAGTGCTACGTTGGCACGTGCGCCGACGGGACCGAGGCGCACAACGAGGACGTGGTGGGCAAGGCGCTCGCGCCCGTGCGCGACGAGGTTGTCATTGCCACCAAGTTCGGCGTCACGCACGCCCCGGACAAGACCATCCTCGTGGACTCGCGCCCCGAGGTTGTCCGTATCTCGGTGGAGAAGAGCCTGCGCCGGCTGCGCACCGACCACATCGACCTCTACTACCAGCACCGAATCGACCCAAAGGTCGAGCCCGAGGTCGTTGCAGACACCATGGCAGACCTCATCAAGGAAGGTAAGATCCGCGCCTGGGGAATCTCCGAGGCGACGGAGGAGTACCTGCGTCGCGCCGATGCGGTGTGCCCCGTCTCCGCCGTCCAGAACCGCTACTCCATGATGGCACGCTGGAACGAATCCCTGTTCCCCGTGCTCGAGGAGCTGAATGTCGCCCTCGTGGCCTTCTCTCCCATGGCGAACGGCTTTCTGACGGGCGCGTACAGTCATAACACCCGCTTCGAGGGCGCCCAGGATTACCGCGATGGCATGCCGCAGTACACAGAGGAAGGCGAAAAGCGCGCCGAGCCCCTTATGCGGTTCGTTCGCGAGCTGGCTGAGCTGCACGCGGCGACGCCCGCCCAGGTCTCCCTTTCCTGGATGCTCGAGAAGAAGCCCTATATCATCCCCATCCCGGGCAGTCGCAAGCCCGAACGACTGCTCGAGAACCTCGGCGCCGCCGAGGTTGGGCTCACCGACGATGAGGTTGCCAAGATCGACGGGCTGCTCAACGGACTCGACCTTATGGTCTTCGGCGGGCACGCGGTAAGGTAGGGAGTCATGAACATTAGACCCTATGTCGTTTGTCACGTCTTTGCCGGGCTCAACGGGCGCATCGACGGCGCGCACATGCTCGACCCCGTTGCCTCGCCCGCACGCGCCGCGTACTCTCGCATGCAGGTCGAGTTCGGGGCGGACGCCGTGGCGTACGGGGCCGTGACCACGAAGGGCTTCGTCGGGTCGCGCCCCCTTGCGCTCGGTACCCACGGGAGCGCGCCCAAGGGGGACTTCGTGGCGCCTCACGCTGAACGATCGTTCTACGTCTCCGTCGACCCCGCCGGGGAGATTGCATGGGAGTCTGCGACCTATCGTCGCGCCGGCCGTGCGGACGCGCACGTCATCGAGGTCCTCACCGAGGCGGTGTCGCCGGCGTATCGCGGCTATCTGCGAGAGTGCGGCGTCTCATACGTGCTTGCCGGTTCGCGCGGGCTAGACCTCCCGCTCGCCCTGCGCAAGCTGCGCGAGCTTTTTGGCATCGAGCGCCTGCTCGTGTGCGGCGGCGGAAAGACGGACATGTCGTTTCTTGCCGCGGGCGTGCTCGACGAGCTGAGTTTCGTTCTCTCCCCGACGGTCTCGGGGGAGCCCGAAACGGCTTCCGTCTTCGACGGGATGCCTCGCTCAGCTGGCGGTTCGCACGCATTCTCGCTCGAGCGCGTCGAGCGCCTTGCCGGCGACGGCCTCCACCTCGTCTATCGAGTGCGGCGATGATGTCGCGCCGTTCGTTTCTGGAGGCTGCCGCGTGGTTGGCCGCTGCGGGCAGCCTTTCCGGCTGCTCGTCGGACGGGGCCGCCGGGGTCGCGCGCGGCTCCGCTCCGGGCACGGTCACGGCGGACACTCCCATCTACGACGTCATCAACAACCCTTTGTTCGATGGCTACGGGCGGCTGCTCTTCCCCACAACGCTCCATCCGCCGACGGAGGATATGGCGCTCGACGACCTTTCCGCTTGCCTGCCGTGGTACTCGGAGATCCATACGAGCACCACGATCGATGTCGTCAGCTATCTGCTGTCAGAGCGCGCAGCGGAACGGACGGTCTTCTACGACATCTACACGGATGCCGAGAAGGCCGCCGACCCCTCGCTCGCCAATACGGGGCTCTTCCGTTTCGCTGCCGAGGGAGTGGGCGGTGCGTCTGCACCGTTTGCCGTGGTAAGCGCGGGCGGCGGATTCGCCTACGTCGCTGCCATGCACGACTCCTTCCCGCACTGCCTGCACCTGTCCCGTTCCGGCGTCAACGGGTTCGCGGTCATCTACCGGCCGGACGCGCAGCTCGCCTGCGAGGACTTGGCCCGCGCCGTCTCCTTCATCTTCGAGCATGCCGACGAGCTCAGCGTGGACACGTCGGGCTATTCGCTGTGGGGCGGCTCGGCCGGTGCGCGCATGGCGGCATGGGTCGGCGGCTACGGCCCGGCCGCCTTTGGCGCGCCAGTAGGAACGCCCCAGCCCGCGGCGGCCATCATGCAGTACACCGGCATGAGCGAGCTGACGGGTGCCGACCCCGCGACCTACGCCTGCATGGGTGATCGCGACGGCATCGCGAGCTGGCGCACCATGCAGGCGCGTCTCGAAGCGCTCTCAGCAACGGGCGTGCCCACGGAGTTTCATGTTTACGAAGGCCTGAGCCACGGCTTTGGCCTGGGTGTCGACACCGTGGCAGAGGGCTGGATCGACGATGCCCTCGCGTTTTGGAAGGCGCAGCGATGAGGATGACAAGACGTACACACCCCACGGTTATAAGCTGCCTACGAGTAGGAACTTCTCGCCGGATCTTCTCACGCCTATGGTAAAGGCGGTATCAGACAATACGTAAGGAGTGAGACGTATGATTCTCTTCATCAACGGAAGCCCCAACAAGGATGGCAACACGGCGCGCCTGGCGCGCGAGCTCATCGGCAATCGCCCGTACGAGCAGCTGAATCTTGCCGAGCACAAGGTCTACGGCTACGGCCAGAGCTACGGCGACGATGACTTCGAGGACGTGCTCGCGCACATCGAGGCGGCGGACACCCTGGTCGTGGGGTCGCCCGTCTACTGGCACAGCCTCTCCGGCATGCTGCGAAACCTGCTCGACCGCTTCTACGGTCCGGTGCGCGAGGGCAGTATGAGCGGCAAGACGCTCTATTTCGTGTTCCAAGGTGGCGCGCCCACGCGCGAGATGCTCGATTGGGGCGAGTACACCATGAAGCGCTTCGCCGCGCTCTACGGCATGACCTACGGCGGCATGGTCGACAACACGCACGAGGCAAGGGCGCTCTCGAAGAAGCTCGCGTAGTCCCGACTTGCGTAACTCAGTTCGGCGGCGGTGGGCCCGTGAAGACGGAGGCCCACCGCCCCTTTTCGTTCGCCTAACGTATGATTGGACGGGCGCTGCGGACGACTACCCGCATGAGCAGGGCACCCAGAAGCGCATGGAGATCCTCTGGTAGCAGCTGGTAGCACATCTGAACCAGAAGCAGGATCGCAAGTGCCACGTCGGCCGCGCGGCGCAGCGTCCTTTGCGCTGCGCCCTTTGCTTGCCGCGTCATGAGAACAACCATCCCATGATGTCCTCGTCACGGGCAAAGAGGTAGCCGCCCGCTCCGTGCTGGCCCGCGTCCGCAGCAAGGCCCCGCTCGGTGAAGTAGCTCGTGGGCTTGACATCGAGCACGACCAGCTCGCTGATGCGCTCCTCGGAAAGCCCACGAGCTCGATAGGCGGCGCGAATCTCCTCGTACGCCTCGCGCGCGGGTCCGGAGCCGTAATAGTCGTCGTTCTCGCCGATAGCCATATACACGGGAACCTCGGCTGTGGTGAGCGTCTCGATGTCGCCGTCCCAGCGCGAGATGGTGTGAAGCGCACGGCGGTAGAGCTCGGGGCGCGTTCCCAAGACGATGGAGATGGTCTCGCCGCCGCCCGAGCATCCGCTCAGGTACACGTGGTCCGCATCGACGCTGTAGGCGCCGAGCAGCCATTCGGTGAGCCCCACCACGTCTGACGCCGATTGCTCGTCCCAGGCGTCGAGCTGGGGCGAGGCCACGATCATGTCGGCGATGTAGTCGTTCGCCACGAAGGGGTAGTCCTCCTGAAGATTCGCCCCCACGCCCTGGAAGTAGAGCCCCTCCCAGCCGGGGCAGGCCACGTAGAGCGCATAGGGCGCGGACCCGTCATAGGAGTCCGGCACATGGAGCGAGAAGTGCAGCGTCCTGCCCGATGGCGTCTGCAGGGCGTCGTCAACGACGAAGCCGCGGTCTGTCTGCGACCCCTCCGTGAGGACGTAGCCGCCAAGCTCACGGACATCCGCGCAGCCGACCAGGCCTTCCCCGAGTACCAGCCCGCCCGCAGCGAGCGCGGCAGCCTCGATAAAGGACCTGCGTGAAAGATGGCTCACGTGCATAGTTCCTCTTTCTGAATGAACCAAGCCGAAGCCGCAGGCTTTCGGCTTGGCGAGAAGCGCATCAGCGGCTGCTGTTGGCCTCTTGCAGCTCGGCAAGGGTCACGTGCTCGTTGCGGAAGCGTGCCGCGGGATTCTTGTCGCCCGCCGCGCAGGTGATGGCGTGCGCGGGACAGGCGTGCATGCAGGCGAGGCAGGCGTTGCAGCCAAAGCCCGCCTGCGCGTTACGGACAGCCTTGCCGCCCTCGAGTGCGATGCAACCAGTCGGGCACACCTTTGCGCACGCCCCACATCCCACGCACTTCTCGGAATCAACGGTCAGGAATCCGCCCAGCATCGCCGGCTCGAAGCGCAAGCCCCGGCTCATGAACTGCTCGTGGGCAGCGCGATCCTCGTCGGTCACCGGCTCGAGCCACTGGCGGCGCGCCGCGACGTCCGCGCGGATGCGCGCAAGGTTCTCGCCGATCTTCTTCTCGGGAATGCGGGCGCGCTGCTCGTCCATGTCGAAGTTGGGCAGCCAGTTGTCCACCATGAGGAGTGTGGTTGCGTAGGCAGGGTTGAGCCCCGCCGCCCGCGCGTCCTCCAGGCACAGCTCGACGGCATTGGCGTGCCGGTTGCCGTAGGTGCAAACGAAGTAGAGGTAGGGCGTGTCGAGCGTCGCGCGCTCGAGGAACGTCTTCACCATGTCGGGCATCATGTGCCCGTAGATGGGGTACACGATGCCAATCGTATCGTCCGCGTAGGCGAGCTCGCCCTCGCGGCGCAGCTCCTGCGGGATGCTCAGGACCCTCTCGCCCTCCGCGGCCAGCTCGCGCGCCACGTAGAGGCAGTTGCCCGTCCCGGTGAAGTATAGGATCATTCGAAACTCCCAGATTGTCAGCGGTCTGTCATCTCTAATTGCTTATGCCAGGTCGAGACCGGCGACCCAATCACGAACCCCGGACTCGTCCACACTGGACGAGAAGCGCTGGCCCTCCTGCCACTCCCCGCTGCCCGCGGCCTCGGCGAGTAGCTCGCCGCTCCGGCCAAGACTCGAGGAGGAAGAGGTGCAGAACGGGAGCACCGTCTTACCGTCCCAGTCGTTGCCTGAGATGAAGTTGTCGATGGGCCAGGCCGCGATGCCCCACCAGATGGGATACCCCACGAGCACGGTGTCGTAGTTCTCCCAGCCGTCCGGCGTGACCTGCGTAAGCTCGACGTCGCGCAGGCTCTCGTCCTCGTGCTCGCGGGTCACGCGGCTACTGTCGTCGGTCCAGTCGAGGTCATCGTCGGAGTAGGGCTCCGTAGGCGTCACCTTAAAGAGATCGGCGCCGAGCTCGTCGGCGATGGTCTGAGCTACGGCAGCGGTGTGGCCCTGTGCCGAGTAGTAGGCCACGAGGACGTTGCCGCCTGCAGCGGGCGCGGCGGCGGGCTGGTCCTCGGCGGCGGCTTGGCCGCCGTCACCCTGGTTGCAACCGGAGAGCATCGTTGCGCACAGCGCGGCTCCGAGTAGGAAGTTTCTTCTAGTCACGGTCGGGTTTGCGGTCATGGGGCATCTCCTCCGTTGGCTTGGTTGGTCCGTTATCGTCTGAGCGCTACTCCTGCGCGTCGAAATCGGGGCGTATGGCCAGGTAGCCCGCGAGTGCTTCCTCAGTGGCGGTGTAGTAGGTCATGGTCCCGTCGAGCTTGGCAATCTCGGCCATCTCGTCTTCGGTGAGGGAGAAGTCGAAGATGTTCGCGTTGTCGGCGATGTGGGCGGGGTTCTTGGAGCCGGGGATGATGGAGGTTCCCATCTGCACGTGCCAGCGCAGGATCACCTGGGCCGGGGTCTTGCCGTACTTCTCGGCGAGAGCGACGAAGACGGGCTCCTCCAGAAGACCTTTGTCGCCGTGGCCGAGCGGGTACCACGCCTCGATCACCGTGCCGTACGGCGCGAGGTAGGCGCGCAGGTCGCGCTGGGCGTGGTAGGGGTGGCACTCAACGGTCACGAGCTGCGGCTTGATGTCGGCGACCTCGATGACCTCGGCAATCTTGTCTTGCGGGAAGTTGGAGAGGCCGAGGGCGCGCACCTTGCTCGCGCGGTAGGCCTCCTCCATCGTGCGCCACGCGGCCAGGTAGTCGCCTACCGGCTGGTGCAGGATGAGCATGTCGACGTAGTCGAGCCCTAGGCGCTGGAGCGTGGCGTCCACCGCCGGCATGCCCGCGTCGTAGACACTCGGCCAGAGCTTGGTGGAGACGAAGATCTTGTCGCGTGCGATGCCGCTCTTGGCGATGGCACGGCCCACGGCGCGCTCGTTCATGTAGGCGTTGGCGGTGTCGATGTGCTCGTAGCCAGCCGTGAGCGCGGCGGTTGCGGCCGCCTCGGCCTCGGCCGGGGTCATGAGGAAGGTGCCCAAACCCTCGATGGGCATCTCTACGTCGTTGTTGAGCTTCAGATACTCCATGGTCTCCTCCTTAATGGTGACTTTTCGAATACAAGGCTACGGCGTTTACTGACGCGCGAGAAGTTCACGTTGGAATGATGGATATAACCATGGGGTATATACGGCACATAATGCGTGACAGGAGGATCGATGTACAACCCACAGCTTGACACTTTCATCCGCGTGGCGGAGGCGGGCAGCTTCTCCAAGGCGGCACAAGAGTCCTTCATCACGCCCACGGCCGTCATCAAGCAGATGAACCTGCTGGAGTCGCGGCTAGGCCTTACGCTGTTCCACCGATCGCATCAGGGGCTTTCGCTTACGCGAGCAGGCAGGTCGCTGCTCGCCGACGCCCGCCATATCGTGCAGTACTCTCAAGAATCAATCGCACGCGCCCGCGTCGCCGAGCGCGGAGAGAAGCGCATCATCCGCGTGGGAGTGTCGCTCATGACGCCCAGCACGCCGCTCACGAAGCTATGGCCGAAGGTGAAGGAACGTTGCCCTGGCATGAGCCTTCAGGTGGTCACGTTTGAAAACACACCCTCGGCGGCGCGCGGTTTGGCGAACCTCGGGCAAGACATGGATATCGTGGTGGGGATTTTCGACGATGCCTTTCTTAAAGAGCGCGGGTGCCTGGGCCTCGAGCTTTCGCGCGAGCCGCTCTGGTGCGCCGTTCCCGTCGACAGCGAGCTCGCCAAACGCGACATCGTCACATTCGACGACCTCCACAATCACAGTCTTATGCTTATACGCCGGGGCTGGAACACCGAAATCGACCGCGTACGCGACGAGATACTCTTGCATCATCCTCAAATCGCGCTCGTAGACTTCCCGCAATATCGGGTGGAGGTGTTCAATCGCGGCGCGAACGAGGACCTCGCGCTTGCGACGCTGCCGTTGTGGGCCAACGTCCACCCCATGCTCAAAACCGTCCCTACCGATTGGGACTGTCTCGTGTCTTACGGGCTGCTTCATTCGCCGCACCCCGCCGACCATGTGCGGGAGTTCCTCGATGCGGTGTCTGCCGCGCTCGAGGCAAAGCATCGATAGGCAATCGCGAGCAGATGCGCTTATGCCTATGGGGACAACGGGAATAACAGCCTCCGAACCTTCTGGTTCGGAGGCTTTCTTTCAAGACTTTAGTCTGCTGGCCGCGCAGCGGCCAGCTTTAAACCACCCGCTACGCGGGTGGAGACGAACGGCTTTACAAAGCCACCCCTCCGACCGATATTGACGATTGTTCAGGCCGTCAAGAATTCGAGTCGA
>DBFADZ010000024.1:0-8293 GCA_048195375.1 Collinsella sp. | reverse complement strand
CTTGGGGTAAAACGGCTCGATGACTTCCACCATGTTTTGCCATGGCAGAATCTGCTCCATGCGGGACAAGAAAATCTCTTTTCTGGTCTGACGGCGCTTACTGCTGAATTCACTGTCGGCGAAGGTAAGTTGATGACTCATGATGAACCCTGTTCCATGGCTCCAGATGACAAACATGATCTCATATCAGGGACTTGTTCGCACCTTCCCTAGTTGTGCGAGCCGTGCAATGAGCGGCGCTGGCAAACCTGAACGCGAAGGCGATGCCACGTACGGTGCGGTAAGTCGTGACTGGAATGGGCGCGCGACCTCAACGCCTGACAGCAATACCGGCACGCGGTGCTTGAGATGGCCAGACCCTGCTCGTCTGGAACCGCCTGATCCTGCCGAACGCCAGGTCGATTGGCCTTGAACGGCAGCCCGGCGCGGACGCGTCCGGCCGTGCCGGACTTGCGGATCGGCACCTTCTCGCAGATGCGGGACAGCCGCGTGTCGTAGCGATTAAACTGATCGTGCCAATGCTTTAGCGGTTCATTGCAGCAGATCGCGGCTTTGCCAAGCGCCACGAACGTCTCCAGTGGCCACGTAGCGAGTCATTATATTCAACATATCGACGTCCTCCGCAGGACGCGTCCCCGTTGATTTACTACCGTGCCGCTATTCGGCTCCCAAAGTGAGGACGGCGCGCAGGAACATGGCAATGGTGGCTGAAATATAGGTTGGCCGGCCGGCACTCTGCTGTACGACAAGACCGTTCGTCAGCGCGATGAGGCCAGCGGCGATTGGCGTCACGTCAGCCGGTGGCGTTTGGCCGAGGCGCTCGAACATTCGTCTTAGCATCAACGCCACCCGCTGCTCATGCTCCATCCAGACGGCAGCGTAGCTTTCGGCGAATGACGGGCTCCTCATCGCGTGCAACTGAAGCTCGATAGTCAAAACCGACCAGTCCCGGGCCTTCTCGAACCTTGTAAGCCATTCTTCCAATTTAGCCAGGATTTGCTCTGGCGAATGGTTCCTGTCGGCTACGATAGTTTCGATCTCATCGTCTTCCAAGGCCACATGTCGCTTCAGAAGTTCGAGCAGCACAGCCTCCTTGCAAGGGAAGTTCGAATAGAACGCGCCCTGCGAATATCCGGCTTCCTCGGCGATATCGCGCAGGGATGTGCCCGCGAAACCACACTCAATGAATAGCCTCTTCGCGGCTTCGACAAGATGCTCGCGTGTCTGAGCCTGCGCCTCCGGCCGACTCAGGCGTTTCCGTCGACTGGTTGTTTTCATGTCCTCCAGATCCCTCCTCCTGGGATTGCCCTGCTACACCATACAAATATCACATGAAATCTGGATTTCAATTGATTTGGATCAATGCGCACTGCGCCAAGAGGCCCATTCTCAACGCATGTGCCGCGCCGTGATGGTGAGGATGGCACGCAATGGAGCCACTTATGCCAATCAAAATCGCAGTCCTGAAGGAAACGAAACCCGGTGAGAAGCGCGTCTCCATGGTGCCTTCTGTCGTGCAGCGGCTGGAACGCCTCGGCGCCTCGGCCGTGTTCGAAAGAGGTGCGGGGACCGCAGCGACTTTCGATGACGGCGCGTATAGTCACGCGTCCTTTGCGGAAACGCCCGAAGCGCTGGTTGCGGACGCGGACATCGTCCTTGCCGTGCAACCGCCGCCAGCGGTGGTAGCCGGAACGATGAAAGCGGGAGCCGTGCTGATCTCGTTCGTCTACGGCCAGGCGAACCGCGAACTGGTGGCGACCCTGCGCGACAAAAAGATAACGGCATTTGCCATGGAGCTCGTGCCCAGGATCAGCCGTGCACAGTCCATGGACGCGCTGTCCAGCCAGGCGGCCCTCGCCGGCTACTACGCGCCGCTTCTGGGTGCGGTCCACATGCCGCGCATCCTGCCGATGATGACGACGGCGGTCGGCTCGCTGCGTGCCGCCAAGGTGCTGGTGATGGGGCTAGGCGTCGCCGGTCTCTCCGCGTTGGCGACGGCGCATCGACTTGGCGCGATCTGTGAGGGCTATGATGTCCGCCCGGAAACGGCCGAGCAGGCGCGCTCGCTTGGCGCGAAATTCGTCGACACGGGCGTCGATGCCCGGGGGGAAGGTGGATACGCGCGAGAACTGACTGCTGAGGAACAGGCGAAGGTGCGGCAGGTCCTGTCGCAGCATATCGCCGAGGCCGACATGATCATCACCACGGCGGCGGTGCCGGGCAAGCGTGCGCCGGTACTGATCGAGGCCGATCAGATCGCCGCGATGAAACCGGGCGCCGTGATCGTCGATCTCGGCGCCGAGGGTGGCGGCAATTGTGCAGGCACGAAGCCTGGAGAAACGGTAACGGTCGGGCCGGCAATCATTCTGGGGCCGCTCGACGTCCCATCCGCGCTCGCTCAGCACGCGAGCGAGCTCTACGCCAAGAACATTCTCAACCTGCTGACGCTCATCGTGAAGGATGGCGCACTCGCCCTCGACTTCGAGGACGAGGTTATCGCTGGTACCGTGCTCACGCACGCCGGCGAAATCCGCAATGAAGCGGCGCGCAGCGCTGTCGAGGGTAAGGTTTCAAGCGATACGGAGACCGCGAAATGACCATCGATACCTCCATGACATGGCTGATCGCCCTCTACATCTTCATGCTAGCGGCGTTCACCGGATACGAAGTCATCAGCCGCGTTCCCTCGATTCTGCACACGCCGCTGATGTCCGGATCGAACTTCATCCACGGCATCGTCGTCGTCGGTGCCCTGCATGCCCTTATTAACGCAACCAGTCTGTTCGGACAAGTCCTCGGCTTCATCGCCGTCGCGCTCGGCGCGGCCAATGCCGCCGGCGGCTATGTCGTGACAGACCGAATGCTCGCCATGTTCAAGTCCAGCGGCGACGGGAGGAAGTGAGATGTTTGTACAGCACATTGCTGGACTAAGCGGGCTCGCTGCCGCTGTCCTCTTCATCTTCGGCCTGAAGCGCATGTCGTCACCCGTGACGGCGCTATCCGGCATCGTCGTGGCAGGCCTCGGAATGGTGGTCGCGGTCGCAGTGAGCTTCCTGGCGGTCTTCGACGTGGCAGAGACCGTCCGCCCGCATCTTGGCGTCAATCTTATTCTGGCGGTCGCCGCAATCGCACTTGGCGGTGGCTGGGCCTGGCTGCGCGGCAGGAAGGTCGAAATGACCGCGATGCCGCAGATGGTCGCGCTCTATAACGGCATGGGCGGCGGTGCGGCAGCAGCGGTGGCCGCGGTTGAGATTTCGGCACGCGGTACCCCGAGCGCGCTCATCCTGGCGGTGACCGCCGCTGGCGCGCTGATCGGCTCCATCTCGCTCACGGGCTCCGTGATTGCTTGGGCGAAACTTGACGGTAAGATCAACAAGCCGTTCCGTTTCGGCGGGCAGCGAGCTGTCAACGGCGCGCTCTTTCTCGTAACAGTGCTCCTCGGAATTGCCCTTGTCGCCTTCTTCGACAGTCCGGCGCTTCCGCTTCTCGCCATATTGTTCTTTCTCGGAGCACTTGCCTTCGGCATCATGATGACCCTGCCGATCGGCGGCGCTGACATGCCGGTGGTGATCTCGCTCTATAACGCCTTCACCGGCCTTGCCGTGGGGCTGGAGGGTTACGCGCTCCAGAACCCGGCGCTGATGATTGCAGGCATGGTTGTGGGTTCCGCAGGTACGTTGCTTACGGTGCTGATGGCGAAGGCAATGAACCGCTCGCTGGCCAATGTGCTGTTCTCGAACTTCGGCGATGCGACCGTTGCGGGCGGCGACACAACTCATGGCGAGATGAAGAGCGCCGATGCGAGCGACGCCGCCATCGCCATGCGCTACGCATCGAGCGTCGTGATCATTCCCGGCTATGGCCTTGCAGTCGCGCAGGCGCAGCAGAAGCTATACGAATTCGTCAAGCTGCTTCAGGCGGCCGGCGTGGACGTCAAGTTCGCCATCCATCCGGTCGCGGGCCGCATGCCCGGGCATATGAACGTGCTGCTCGCCGAGGCCGGTGTGCCCTACGACATCATCTACGACATGGAAGACATCAACGCCGACTTCGTGAATACCGACGTCGCGCTGGTGATCGGGGCGAACGACGTCGTCAATCCGGCGGCGCGCACCGACAAGACCTCGCCGATCTACGGCATGCCGATCCTCAACGCCGACCAGGCCCATCAGGTCTATGTGATCAAGCGCGGTCGGGGCAAAGGCTATTCCGGCGTCGAGAACCTTCTGTTCTTCGAGGAAAACTGCAACATGGTCTACGGCGATGCGCAGGCCGTGATGACCCGGATGGTCCAAGCCGTGAAAGATCTCGGCGCCTGATCTCCATTCCGAAACCCTGTCACCATTCACCAAGGAGAACGAACATGGCCTATGCAACCATCAATCCCTACACTGGGGAGACCGTCGCGACATTTCCCGATGCCACGGACGCGGAGGCGAAAGCTGCTCTGGACAAGGCGGATGCCGCATTCCACACATGGCGCGAAACCTCGTTTGCCGAACGTGGCCGCATTCTGCAGAACGCTGCCGATCTCCTGCGTCGCGACAGCGATGCCTATGCGAAGCTGCTGACGCTGGAAATGGGCAAGCTCTTCGCCGAGGCCAAGGCGGAAGTCGAGCTCTCTGCAAAGATCTTCGAGTACTATGTCAGGCACGCCGAGGCGCTATTGAAGCCCGAAAAGCTTCCGGTTCTCGACCCGGCCGAGGGCGAAGCGGTTCTGGTGCATGAACCGCTCGGCGTGTTGGTCGCCATCGAGCCCTGGAATTTTCCCTACTATCAGATCGCCCGCATCCTGGCGCCACAGCTTTCGGCCGGAAACACGCTCATCCTTAAGCATGCCTCCAACGTGCCACAGAGTGCGGCCGCCTTCGAAAAGCTGATGAGCGAGGCCGGCCTGCCGGAGGGGTGCTTCAAGAACCTCTATGCGACGCGCGACCAGATCAACATTATCATCAACGATCCTCGCGTGCACGGTGTCGCCCTGACCGGGTCCGAGGCTGCGGGCTCGATCATCGCGGCGGAAGCCGGCAAGGCGTTGAAAAAATCGACGATGGAACTTGGCGGCGCTGACGCCTTCGTCGTACTCAAGGACGCCGATCTGAAGAAGACCATCGACTGGGCCGTCTTCGGCCGTCATTGGAACGGTGGACAGGTCTGCGTGTCATCGAAGCGCATGATCGTGGTTGACGAGGTCTATGATGCGTTCCTCGATGGCTACCGGAAAGGTGTGGCCAGGCTGATCGCCGGCGATCCCTTTGATCCGAAGACGACGCTGGCGCCGCTGTCCTCGCAAAAGGCTGCAGACGATATCAAGGAGCAGATCCGAAAGGCGGTGAGCTATGGCGCCAAGGCCGAGGAAGTTGGCCTGCCTGTTCCCAACCAGGGCGCCTTCGTGCAGCCGACCATCCTGACCGACGTCGGCGAAGCCAACCCGGCCCGCTACTGGGAGTTCTTCGGTCCCGTCTCAATGCTATTCCGCGCCAGGGATGAGGACGACGCCGTGCGCATTGCCAACGACTCGCCTTTCGGTCTCGGCGGTTCGGTTTTTACGGCCGACGAACAGCACGGCTTTAAGGTCGCGAAGCGCATTTCGACAGGGATGGTCTTTGTCAACCACCCGACCAAGGTGGAGGCCGACTTGCCCTTTGGCGGTATCCGCCGTTCCGGCTACGGGCGCGAACTGCTTGGCCTCGGCCTCAAGGAGTTCGTCAACCACAAGCTGATCGACGTGGTCGATATCGAGGCCCATTTTTAGGCGACACCCATATACTGCAGCGGCCGGCGCCTTCGGCCGCTGCACAACGCACCCAAGGAGAAAGCTCATGGCACTGAACGAAAAAGTCATTCTGGTTACGGGCGCAGCCCAGGGCATCGGCCGTGGCATCGCGCTGCGGTTGGCCGCTGACGGCGCGGATATCGCGCTTGTCGACCTGAAGGCCGACAAGCTGGAAGCTGTAAAAAAGGAAGTTGAAGCGCTCGGTCGCAAGGCGAGCACCTTCTCCGCCGACGTCAGCAAGCGGGATAACGTCTATGCGGCCATCGACCATGCCGAAAAGGAACTCGGCGGCTTCGATGTGATCGTCAATAATGCCGGCATTGCCCAGGTCAATCCGATCGCGGACGTTTTGCCGGAAGAGGTGGATCGCATCTTCAAGATCAACATCGAGGGCGTGCTCTGGGGCATCCAGGCGGCGGCGACCAAGTTCAAGGCGCGCAAGCAGAAGGGCAAGATCATCAACGCCTCGTCCATCGCCGGCCATGACGGTTTTGCGATGCTGGGCGTCTATTCGGCGACCAAATTCGCGGTCCGGGCGCTGACCCAGGCGGCGGCGAAGGAATACGCCAGCGCTGGCATTACCGTGAACGCCTATTGCCCGGGTATTGTCGGTACCGACATGTGGGTGGAGATCGACGAACGCTTTTCCGAGGTCACCGGCACGCCGAAGGGCGAGACCTACAAGAAGTACGTCGACGGCATCGCGCTTGGCCGGGCACAAACGCCCGAAGACGTAGCCGCTCTCGTCGCCTTCCTCGCCAGCGACGATTCCGACTACATCACGGGGCAGGCGATCCTAACAGATGGCGGCATCGTCTATCGGTAATATGAAAAGCGGCGGTCCCGATGCATGCAATGGTCCTGAATGCTGTCGGCACTCCGCTCGTCTGGACCGAGTTTCCAGACAGAACGCCCGCTCCCGGCGAATCCGCGTGAAGGTTTTTGCCTGCGGCGTGTGCCGCACCGATCTGCATGTGGTGGATGGGGAACTGCCCCATCCCCACATCCCGATCATTCCAGGCCACGACATTGTCGGACGGGTCGACGCGCTCGGCGACGGCGTGTCCGGCCTCACGATCGGCGAGCGGGTCGGCATACCCTGGTTGGCGGCCGTCGGCTTTGTTGAATAAATAAGATTTCTTGCGAACGACCCTGTAGCTGGCTGGATTTTCAGGCAATACGCACGCTTTCTGGCATCCCAGCCTTTGTCATCCTGTTCAACGCACGCACCATGGCCATAGCTTCCGCTACCTGACCATCGTAGTCACGCAGCGTCAGTGAATCTCCCAACAACTGCTTCATTCTGTACATTGCCGTTTCCGCTATCGAGCGACGGTTATATTCCGTTGTCCATTTCCACCGTGCATTGCTTCCGCTCAGCCGCTGATTAGCAACGGCACGGTTGCGGTCTGCGTACTCACCGGGCCAGTAACCTGCTCCTTTTCGGGGAGGAATAAGCGCGCTGATTTTTTTGCGGCGCAGTTCATCGTGACAAAGCCGTGTATCGTAAGCCCCGTCTGCCGCGGCTGCCCTGATTTTTCTGTGAGTCTGCCGGATAAGGCCCGGGAAGGCTTCTGAGTCCGTGACGTTATTCAGCGACAGGTCTGCACAGACAACTTCATGTGTGTTGCTGTCAACAGCAAGATGCAACTTTCGCCAGATACGACGGCGCTCTTTGCCGTGCTTTCTGACTTTCCATTCGCCTTCACCAAAGACCTTCAGCCCGGTGGAATCAATCACCAGGTGTGCGATTTCACCCCGGGTGGACGTTTTGAAACTGACATTAACCGACTTTGCCCGCTTACTGACACTGGTGTAATCCGGGCAGCGCAACGGAACGTTCATCAGGGCAAAAATGGAATCAATAAAACCCTGCGCAGCCCGCAGGGTCAGCCGGAATACGCGTTTAATCACCAGAACGGTGGTGATGGCGAGATCAGAATAGCGCTGGGGCCTTCCTCGTGATGAAGGCATTGCCGACTCATACCAGGCCTGAATCGCCTCATCATCCAGCCAGAAAGTGAGGGAGCCACGGTTGATGAGAGCTTTGTTGTAGGTGGACCAGTTGGTGATTCTGAACTTTTGCTTTGCCACGGAATGCTCTGTGTTGTCGGGAGGATGCGTGATCTGATCCTTCAACTCAGCAAAAGTTCGATTTATTCAACAAAGCCTCGTTCCTCGCGTTGCTGCGGTACGCCTCATCATTGTCTGCGGTGCGGTTGCGATGGTGAAGGAGCTGCCGGGCGTGAGCAAATCAATCAGGCGCTGGCCGCTGATAATCTCCATCCGATCACTGGCGAAGCTAACAGCTTTTGAAGCTGCGCCAGTTTTTCCGGTATGGCAAAACAAACCGTGACAGTTATGTCGTTTAAGCAACGGGTAATGGTGCCAACTTACTGATTTAGTGTATGATGGTGTTTTTGAGGTGCTCCAGTGGCTTCTGTTTCTATCAGCTGTCCCTCCTGTTCAGCTACTGAAGGCGTGGTGCGTAACGGTAAAAGTACTGCCGGACATCAG
>DBFADZ010000023.1:0-74656 GCA_048195375.1 Collinsella sp. | reverse complement strand
GGGCGGGGGTTAAGTTTGTCGCGAGTTCCGCACGCAAAGGAAAGCACTTAATGTGCTTTCCGTCTTGCGCAGGACTGTAGAGCAGCAAACTTAACCCCCGCCCTCAGCCCCGGAGACCCTCCCGGATGGCCCCGAAAAAATTTTTTCAAAAAAGTTGTTGCGCGCCGGACAGACTTCTGTGTATACTAATCCCCGCAGCGCACGCGAGCGGAAACAAACGCGAACGTCTGCCTGGGGAGTTAGCTCAGTTTGGTTAGAGCGCCGGCCTGTCACGTCGGAGGTCGCGGGTTCGAGCCCCGTACTTCCCGCCAACGCAATTAAAGCCACGTCTTCGGACGTGGCTTTTTGCGTTTGATGCACTTTGTTTCGATAGAACGATCGCCCTGGTGCATCTTCGCCCAGAATCCTCGCGCCTTCGGGAACGCAAGTAAAATCCAATAAGTATATCTGTCTAAACAACAGCTTTGTTGCGCAACACCTGTTCTACGAGACAGGGGGTTAGGTTATACTAAATTGCACTGTGCGCCGCATCTGATGCATTTCGCTCCAAGCGCGGCACTCAGTGGATATCCGATTTACCATTTGGATGTCCTGGCGGTCATTTAGCGTCTCGACACAAGCTCGGCCCCGGAGCTCGTTCGAGCTGTTCGTATTCCTTGAAAGGGGAAAATGGACATATCGAGGAAGACTGATTACGCCCTTCGTATGCTGGCGATGCTTGCTGAGGATCCGGAGTGTTTGCTTTCTGTTCGCACCGCTGCCGAAGAGGTCAATGTTCCGTATTCGTTTGCCCGCTCGATTCAGCACGGTTTGGTCCAGGCCGGTATTGTGGAGAGCCTGCGTGGCGTCCACGGTGGCATGCGTCTCAAGGTCAGTCCGGACGACGTCACTATCCGCCAGGTCGTCGAGGCCGTTCAGGGTCCTATGGTTATGAACGATTGCACCGCGCCCGATGGTGACTGTGCGCGCATGGGCGCGTGCTGCTATCATCCCCTGTGGGCCGGAGCCCAGGCGTTGATGCGCGACTACCTCGATTCCGTTTCGCTCGGCGACATCGTCGCTCACCGCCAGTTCCCAGCCGTCGATCCCAAGTTCGCCGACCGCGAAGCGTTTCCCGAGTACGCCACCTGCGAGTGCGCTTACCGGGAGGAATAACGCCGCATAAGGAGCATAGCCATGATTCAGGACCCCTTTCGTTCGATGATTCGTTCGGAAGGGGTCCTGCGTTATCGTGACCTTCCGTGGCGCCGCACACGCGATCCGTACATCATTTGGCTTTCTGAGGTCATGCTGCAGCAAACGCAGGTGCCGCGTGTGGAGGCGCGCATGCCGGTGTGGCTCGATCGTTTTCCGACTGTGCAGGCGCTTGCCCTGGCCGCGCCTTCCGATGTTTTGGACGCTTGGCAGGGCATGGGCTACAACCGACGCGCTCTGGCGCTTCATGGGGCCGCTCAGCGCGTTGTAGAGGACTGGGACGGGGAGTTTCCGCGTGAGACGCGTGACTTGGTCGCTCTGCCTGGTATTGGCCCGGCAACGGCGCAGGGTATCCGGTCGTTTGCGTTTGATCTTCCGGGCGTGTATCTGGAGACCAATGTGCGCACAGTCTTTCTGCATCACTTCTTTCCCGATGTACCGGCTGTTCCCGATCGCGAGCTGGTGCCGCTGATCCAAGCCGCCTGTCCGGCGGCTCCCGGTGCAGCGACCGACGAGATCGCTCCCTTTGCCGTGCCGCTCGATGATGCCGACACGCCGCGCGCGTGGTATTACGCGTTGCTAGATTACGGCGCATATCTAAAAAAGACGTTGCCCAATCCGTCCAGGCGCTCGGCGGGCTATAGCCGTCAATCAAAGTTTGAGGGCTCGCGTCGCCAAAAGCGCGCGCATATCGTGCGTATGTTGCTGGCAGCGCGCGATGGCCAGCCGGCGGGGATTACGCTTGCTGATGCCGTGGCGGGCGTTAACGAGATGGAAGCGGCGGCTGGGCGTGGGCCGGTCGAGCGCGACTTGATCGCGGGCATTCTAGCCGACCTGGAGCGTGAGGGCTTTTGCCGAGCTGAGGGCGATCGCTGGCTGAGCATCTAGCCTGTGCAAATCTGAAGAACAGGATTGTAAGGTTTAGATTTTCGGCATGAGGGCATCCTAAAGACGAGGCCGCTCGAAGCCTACGGGCGGCATGCGTTGAAGGGAAGTACACCTATGGATTTTGAGAATTCCCAAACCAAGAAGAACCTCGAGACCGCTTTTGCCGGTGAGTCCCAGGCACACACCAAGTATCGCTACTATGCATCCAAGGCCAAAAAGGACGGCTACGTTCAGATCTCGAATATTTTTGCCGAGACGGCGGGCAACGAGTCCGAGCACGCCAAGCTGTGGTTTAAGTATCTGCACGACGGCGCCGTTCCGGGCACTCTGGACAACCTGCGCGACGCCGCTGCGGGCGAGAACTACGAGTGGACCACGATGTACGACGAGTTCGCCAAGACCGCCGAGGAGGAGGGCTTTGCCGAGATCGCCGAGAAGTTCCGTGGCGTCGGTGCCGTGGAGAAGGCTCACGAGGAGCGCTACAACAAGCTCGTCGAGCGCATTGAATCTGGCGAGGTGTTTGAGCGTGAGGGCGTGAAGGTGTGGAAGTGCCTGAACTGCGGGCACCTGCACGTTGGTGCTGAGGCGCCTGAGGTGTGCCCGGTGTGTAACCACCCGAAGGCGTACTTTGAGGAGCAGGTGGTGAACTACTAGCGCTTGGCGCTGGCTGCTGCGGAGCGCAGGGCGGGAAATGCCTTTCCCTCTCGCTCACGGCTGCGCAGGTCGCGCGAGGCAAAGGTGTTTCCCCGCCCTGTGCTCCGGCTTCGGGTCGTCGCGTGCTTGCTACTGAAAAACTGATAAGAAGTTTGTGTGCCGCCCCTTATGGGGCGGCACGTTTTTGTGGGGGCCGGTTGGGGCGGTGACGTTGCTTAGAGGGTACACTGGGTAGCGTTGGCTATTCGTTTCCTCTTGTGAGGTGTTGGTTATGGGTAAGAAGTCTCGGGCTCGGGTTGCTGCGGCGGGAACTCGCAAGGATCCTGGTCGTCGGGTTGCCGAGGGTAAAAAGGCCGATCGTGCTGAGAAGGACAAGAAGGTCGGTGCGCATGCTCATCCTGAGTGGGCGCCCCATTTGAATTCGGCTAGTGAGGACTTGACCGCCAAGCTGTTTACGATGGTCGAGGTCATCTTGGGCGTGGTGCCTGTGGTGGTCATTGGCCTGTTCCTGGCCTCTAAGGATGCCACGAGCGTGGATAAGCTCACCGAGGTCTTTTCGCAGGAGCCCTCGATGGTGGTCACGTTTATTTCTGCGTGCCTGCAGCCGTTTGTGGCGTACATGCTGTACATGATTTATCGCAAATACTGCGAGGGCGATGCGGGCTTTGCCGCCGGCAACCTGATCGGTCTTTTGTGCTCCGAGATCCTACTGCTCAATATCCCGGGCGTCATCGGTATGGGCATCTTGCTGTGGCGTGTTTGGCGCAACGTTGCCCCGCACTTTGAGAGTTGGCTGTTTGAGCGCCGCGTAATGGGCGTGCTGGCAGACATCGCCGGGTCGCTCGTGATTCTCGTCTTGGCATTTATGTGCGCCACCGCCGCCCGCGGTCTCGCGGGCATGTAGTCTGTTCTCACCGACCACGGGGCGCAGGGCGGGAAATGCCTTTCCCTCTCGCTCACGGCTGCGCAGGTCGCGCGAGGCAAAGGTGTTTCCCCGGCCTGTGCTCCGGCTTCGGGTCGTCGCGTGCTTGCTACTGAAAAACTGATAAGAAGTTAGCGTGCCGCCTCTTTTTGGGGCGGCACGTTTTTGTGGAGTCCCGGTCTCCACAATTTTCGTCAAGCTTTTGGTTAGATTTTGGTCAGTTGACGTAAAGGCGGAAGTCCAAAAGATTGATGGCGAAAAAAGCTCAGAGAAAGTGCTGGTAGGGGAGTTGTTGAGCTTTTCGACAGCTTTTGAGCAAAAGAAACTTTGTGGCTATTGCCGGCGATTGCGTTGTCGCGGTCATGGCGGTGCGGGATGCTGGTCGTAAGCGTCGAATGCTCCGATTTTGGAGGCCAGCATGGATCTGTTTCTTGAGACTCCGCAGCAACAAGCTGAGCGCATGCTGCGTCAGCAGCAACGACTCATGGAGATGCAAATGCAAGGGGCGGCAGCCCAGCCCTTTGCGCAAAATGTCGTGCCCGCTGCTGTACCTGCAGCTGTGCCCGGGTGCGAATCGGCATCAGAGGCCTATTCCGTACAGCAAGATTCATATGCGCAGGAGCTCGCGTTCGACAAGCGTCGTGCGCGTCGTCGCCGCGTGGGCCAGCGCCTGCGCACATTGGCGATGATCGTGCTCATCCCGTTAGGGCTTGTGGCCATCTTTCTGGCATCGTATGCCCTCACGTGCATCCTCAACGGCGCATCGCCCAACGAGGTGCTCCAACATCTAGCGGCTCTCGGCCAGCGCCTAGGCGATGTCGTAGCAACCATTCGCGCCGGCTGGGAGAGTTAGCGTTTGTCACGTTAGGACTTCTGGGGTGTAGGGATTATCGCCATGAGTAGAATCCTCGCATCCTGGGAATCCTGTCATGCGACTGAATAGTATTATTGATGATGAATAATAATAGAAAATGCCATGTTAAGGTACTTAACGACATCCTTGGAGGATCTGGCGTCGTCGCCTTCGGAGCGGAGTTATCAAGAGATGGTCTGTGCATACAGGCAATACAAAAAGGAGGTGCTCGGTTGAATCTGACCTTTGAGGGATTCTTAAAAGGCTATTGCCGAGAGCTATCCGGACAGCAGTCGCTCAGTTTTAGAAAACTGGTTAAGCAAGCGACGACGGTTGCGCCGCGCGTGGCGGAGCCCCTGTTTTTGCTCGCTTTGGCACAGGGTAAAGCCGAATACGTTCTGGGCTTATCCGAGGGTTCGTGGATGGAAGAGGGTTACCGAGGCGTTTTGTCCTTGTACGCCCAAACGGGTAGCCTGGCATCTCTATGCGCCGAGGACAAACTTCCTAATCGTTATGCCAACGTTTGGCGTGCGTATAGAGCGGTGAAGGAAAAGCCAGTGGCGGACAGAAGAATCAACGCCCTGATGCGAAAAAGAACGTTGGGAGCGCTAGAGGAATCGGGTGTAACGCGCTACGGTCTCTGCCGCGATTTGAATCTGAATAAGGGAAACGTGTACGCATATTTAGCCGGTGATGACTCAAAGGTGAGCAGGGAGACGGCGCGCCGCATTATGGAATATGCGGAGGAGAGGGGCGCCCAAGAAGGGGCCGGGCGCCCGGTGCGTATGGCGGGGTAAGATTGATCGCGGTTTTGATTGGTGCTCGATTGGGTTTGTTGGGCGGAGTTTATGTCTGCTATTGATATCGTGCTTGTTGTGATCGCCTTGGTGGCGGTGGGGGTTGCTGTGGCTTGCGCCCTCCAGCTCAAGAGCCTGCGTGCCGAGTTGCGGGAGCGTGGCGACAGTAGCGCGGAAACGCTGGCAGCACTCGAGCAGGCCAACAACGCGCTCGATGCCCTGAACGTCGCGCTGGCCGAAACTCGCCGCACGGCCAACGCCATCGCGCAGCAGCAGACGACAGATGCGGCCGTGGGGCAGCAACGTTACCTGACCATTGCACGTGAGTTTTCGCAAGCTGGTGACCGGATGGATGACCTTCGCCGCGAGACGGCCCAACAGCTCGGTGCCAACCGCGAGGGCATCGAGCACCGCCTGGACAAGGTGCGCGAGACGGTCGATGCCCAGCTGGGTGCTATCCGCAAAGACAACAACGTGCAACTCGATCAGATGCGCGCGACGGTGGACGAGAAACTCTCCCGCACGCTCAACGATCGCCTGTCGGCATCGTTTAAGCAGGTGAGCGACCAGCTCGAGGCCGTGTACAAGGGCCTGGGCGACATGCAGTCCATCGCCACCGGCGTGGGCGACCTTAAGCGCGTGCTGGGCAACGTGAAGGCGCGTGGTATTTTGGGCGAGGTGCAGCTGGGTGCAATTCTGGCGGACATTCTTACACCCGACCAGTATCTGGAAAACGTCGCCACCAAGCCCGGCGCCTCGGAGCGCGTTGAGTTTGCCGTCAAGCTGCCGGTGGACGAGGGCGATCCCGTGCTGCTGCCGATTGACTCCAAGTTTCCGGGCGACGCGTACGAGCATTTGCTCGACGCGCAGGAGTCGGGCGATGCGGAGACCGTGGCGGCTGCGCGCAAGACGCTCGACACCATGGTCAAGCGCGAGGCCAAGGATATCTGCGAAAAGTACCTGAGTGTGCCGGCAACGACCAACTTTGGCATCATGTTCGTGCCGTTTGAAGGACTGTACGCCGAGGTCGTCAGCCGCCCCGGGCTTATCGAGACCCTGGGCCGCGACTATCACGTCAACGTTGCCGGCCCCAGCACCATGGCGGCCATTCTCAACAGCCTGCAGATGAGTTACCAAACGTTTAAGCTGCAAAAACGCACCGACGATGTACTGCGCGTGCTCTCCGCTGTCAAGGCCGAGCTGCCGCGCTATCAAAAGGCGCTGCGCCGCGCCCAGCAGCAGATCGAGACCGCGGGCAAAACGGTCGAGGGCATCATCACCACGCGCACCAACGTCATGGAGCGCAAGCTCAAGGACATCGACGCCCTGGAAGATGCCGAGGAGGCCGACGAGATCTTGGGGCTTACGTCTGCGAGCCTACTCGCAGACCAAAAAGACGAGGACTAGCTTCATCTGACGGCGGGGCGCCTGCGCAAGCGCGGGGCGCGGGCGCTTTTCGCGTCGCACTTGCCTGAAGTGCGCTTTAGTGTGCAACAATGGCGTTTCGCCCTATCAGACGCGAAAGGAAGCCCATGTCTCAGAGAAACACCAGTCCGCTCAAACGCTCCACCGTGCGTCGCACGTTGCAGCGTTTTTGGGACGTCACGCGCACGCAGCCGCTGATCGTCTTTCTCTCGGTGTTCTCGTCGGCGGGCTACATCTTTTTGCTCACGTTTGCCAACACCTATGTGATGGCCCTCATCGTCGACCGCGTCCAGGCCGGTCCCGTGGCAGGCGACCAGGTGTTTGAGGTCTTTGGTCCTTACATTCTGGCGCTCGTGCTCGTTAACCTAGTGGGCCAAATCCTCTCCAAGCTGCAGGACTACACCGTCTACAAGCTCGAGATTGCGGGCAACTATCACCTGGCGCGCCTGTGCTTCGACACGCTCTCCAATCAATCCATGACATTTCACACCAGCCGCTTTGGCGGATCGCTTGTGAGCCAGACAAGCCGTTTTATGAGCGGCTACACGGGTCTGGTCGACGTGACGGTGTATTCGCTCATCCCCACCATCACCTCGGTCATCTGCACCGTGGCCGCACTCGCCCCGGTGGTACCGACGTTTACCGTGATCCTGGTGTGCATCATGGTCGTCTACATTGCGTTTGTCTGGCTTATGTACAAGCGCATCATGCCGCTTTCGGCCGCGACGTCCGCCGCGCAGAACAAGCTCTCGGGCGTGCTCTCCGACGCGGTCACGAACATCTTGGCCGTCAAGACCTGCGGGCGCGAGGACTTTGAACGCGATCTGTTCGACGCCGCCGATCGTGCCGCGCGCGACGCCGAGACGGTCTCGATGCACGCCATGATGCAGCGCAACTTTACGACCTCGGGCCTCATCGTCATCACCATGGCCGTGGTGAGTGTGTTCGTGGCGGGCGGCAACGCGTGGTTTGGCATTTCGGCCGGCTCGCTCGTCATGATCTTTACCTACACCTATAACCTCACCATGCGCCTGAACTACGTAAGCTCCATGATGCAGCGCATTAACCGCGCGCTGGGCGATGCGGCCGAGATGACGCGCGTGCTGGACGAGCCACGTTTGGTGGCAGATGACCCGGACGCCCCTGAGCTCAAAGTGACCGAGGGCGCGATTGATTTTGAGCACCTGAGCTTTGCGTACCGTGACGCTGCGGCGGGCGAGAGCGTGTTCGATGACCTGACACTTCATGTGGCGGCGGGCCAGCGCGTGGGCCTGGTGGGCAAATCGGGTTCGGGTAAGACGACGCTCACCAAGCTGCTGCTGCGCCTGGACGATGTTCAGGGCGGCCGCGTGCTCGTGGACGGTCAGGATGTCTCGCGCTGTACGCAGCAGAGCCTGCGCCGCCAGGTTGCCTACGTGCCGCAGGAGGCGCTGCTGTTCCACCGCTCCATTCGAGAGAATATTGCCTACGGCCGCCCCGACGCCACTGATGAGCAGATTCGCGAGGCCGCGCGCCTGGCCAACGCCCTGGAGTTTATCGACCGCTTGCCCCGTGGCTTTGACACCATGGTGGGCGAGCGCGGCGTCAAGCTCTCGGGCGGCCAGCGTCAGCGCGTGGCTATCGCCCGCGCCATCCTAACCGACGCGCCGATTCTGGTGCTCGACGAGGCGACCTCTGCCCTCGACAGCGAGTCCGAGACGCTGGTGCAGGAGGCGCTCGAAAACCTGATGCGTGGACGTACCTCCATTGTGGTGGCGCACCGCCTGTCCACCGTGGCGGCGCTCGACCGCATTGTGGTGCTGGCCGATGGCGAGATCGTCGAGGAAGGCACGCATGCGCAGCTCGTCGAGGCGGGTGGCGAGTACGCGAGCCTGTGGAGCCGTCAGACCGGCGCATTCTTGGAGGCGTAAGCGTCTCGGACGTGGGACAATTGTGCCCATAAGTTTATTGTGCCGTTGAGCCGAGGAGTCGTTATGCCACGCGAGACCAATGCCGCCAAGCGCGAGCGCGCCATCGAGGTGTGTGAGCGCCTCAACCGTCGCTATGGCCCGGTCGAGTGCTTTTTGGACCACGAGAATCCCTTCCGCCTGCTGATCGCGGTGCTGCTCTCGGCGCAAACGACCGATGCGCAGGTCAACAAGGTGACGCCGCGGCTGTTTGCCCAGTGGCCCACGCCCGAGGCCATGGCCGGGGCGAGCGTGGCTGACGTGGCAGACACCATCAAGTCACTCGGCTTCTACAAGAGCAAAGCCAAGCATGCCGTCGAGGCCGCGCAGATGATCGTCGCCGACTATGGCGGCGAGGTGCCGGCCGACATGAAGGAACTCGTGAAGCTGCCGGGTGTGGGACGCAAGACGGCGAACATCGTGCTCAACGTGGGGTTTGGCATTGTCGAGGGCATCGCGGTGGACACGCACGTCAACCGCATTGCGCACCGCCTGATGCTGAGTCCCAAGACACATGCCAAGGAACCGCTCAAGACCGAGCAAGATCTGCTCAAGATTTTGCCGCACGAGTATTGGGGATCGGCCAACCACCAGTGGATTACCTTTGGCCGCGAGATCTGCGACGCCCGCAAACCCAAGTGTGACGAGTGTCCGCTGGCGGATTTGTGCCCCAGCGTGCGCGTAGCGGGGTAGGGCGGAACGCATCTTCGTCTGGCGTTTTTTGCGGGGCTGGGTTTGCCCTTGAGCCGGAGTCCTCTCCATGCGCTACCATGACAGGCAATGAAATCCGCCGCATACCCGCCGAGCTTGCCCCGGCGGGCTTTTGGCGTTGCAATGCCGGAGGAACAGTATGCTCATTCACCGTATAGCCGCGCAGCTCTACACTGCCGAGGCACTGCAGACCGTCGAGGCCGGGCTCGATTCTGGCGAGGACGTGACGCTGGCCGTGTCTCAGTCGGGCCGAACGCTTATGGCCGCCGCCCAGTTTGCGCGTCGTCCGCGCCCCACGGTCTACATCGTGAGTGGCGAGGATGCGGCCGATCGCGCCGCACGCAGTCTGGCCGCCTATGTGGGCCTGGCGCACGTGTGCCGCTTTCCCGAGCGCAAGGACTACCCTTGGCGCGAGCAGGCGCCCGACGACGCCGTGGTAGCCCAGCGCTGCGAGGCGCTCGGGCGCATCGTACGCGGGGACAACTGCATCATGGTCGCCTCGGCCCGCGCACTGCTGCGTTGCGTGCCGCCGGTCGAGAGCCGCTACTGGGAGTCGACGACCTTTGCGGTGGGCGAGGAGATTCCCTTTGACGAGGTGCCACAGCGTCTGGTGGGCATGGGCTACACCAATGCCGGCGCCGCCGACGCGCCCGGCCTGTTCCGTGTGCACGGCGACACCGTCGAGGTGTTCCCCGCACAGGAAAAGGCGCCCGTACGCATCGAGTTCTTTGGCGACGAGATTGACCGCATCCGCCGCATGGTGAGTTCAACGGGGCAGACCATCGGCAACGAGGACAGTATCGAGATCTTCCCGTGCCGCGAGCTGGCGCTTACCGACGATGCCGTCCACAACATGCACGTGGCGCTCTACCGCGCCAGCCAGGATGACAGTAAACTGGCAGCGCTGCTCGAGATGGTGGATGCACGCATCGTCGCGCCCGAGCTCGACCGCTTTTTGCCGGTGATGTACGGCCAGACCGTAAGCCCGTTGGCACACGTGAGCGGCAAGGCGCTTGTGGTTTTGTCCGAGCCGCGCTCGCTGTTCGACGACTGCCTGCGTGCCTACGAGGATATCGAGGCCCGTGCCGGCGAGGCGGGGATTGACCGCCTGGACGGTCTGTACGTGCGCGCTCAACAGCTCGATTTTGGTGCCCAGCAGCGCCTGAACTACGTAAGCCTCATTCGTGCCGGCGGCGCGGTGACGGCCGAGCTCAAGATTGAGCAGCCTGCCATCGCAGGCTCGGACAACCGTTTTATGACGCGCATCCAGGAGGTCGTGGGCAAGCGCTATGCCTGCGTGTTTGCCATTCCCGACCGCGGCGCGCGTGAGTCGATGGAGCTCACCTTTGGCGACGAGGGCATTACCTTTGAGGAATCGCTGATCGCGGCGCCCGAAAATGCCGGCGCCATCGGCGAGCGCGTACGCGTGGCAACGGCGGATTCTGCCGATCGCGCTGCCCGCCAGGAAGCCCATGCTGCAATTCGCGAGCGTAAGGCCGACGCACTCAACGCCCGCTCGCTCGAGGCGGGCGCGGCCCAGGCTGCCGCCGGTGCCGCCGTGCCCACCATCTCGCGCGGGCGCGTGACCTTTGTCGATGCCGCCCTGCCGCAGGGCGTGGTGGTGCCCGATGCCAACCTGGCCGTGTTCTCAATCGCCGACCTCAACGCCCGCATGGACGCCAACCGCGCGCGCAGCCGCCGCAAGGTGGACATTACGCAGATCACCTTCCCGTTTAAGCCGGGCGACTACGTGGTGCACGCCACTCACGGCATCGCACTCTTTAGCGAGATTGCGCGTCAGGAAGTGGGCGGCAAAGAGCGCGACTACTTTTTGCTGGAATATGCCGACGGCGACAAGCTCTACGTGCCGCTCGAGCAGGTCGACCGTATCACGCGCTATGTTGGCCCCGACGGCGACAAACCGCGCCTGACGAGGCTCAACACAGCCGACTGGACGCGCGCCACCAACAAGGCGCGCAAGAATGCCAAAAAGCTGGCGTTTGACCTGGTCGACCTGTATACGCGCCGCTCATCAATCGCGGGTATCGCCTGCCCGCCTGACACGCCCGAGCAGATCGAGATGGAGGAGAGCTTTCCTTACGACGAGACGCGCGACCAGCTGGAGGCCATCGCCGACATTAAGGCCGATATGGAGGCGCCCAAGCCCATGGACCGCCTGCTGTGCGGCGACGTGGGTTTTGGCAAGACCGAGGTCGCCCTGCGCGCGGCGTTTAAGTGCGTGGACTCCGGCCGTCAGGTCATGGTGCTCTGCCCCACGACCATTCTTGCCCAGCAGCACTACGAGACGTTCTTTGAGCGCTTTGCCCCGTTTGGCCTTGAGGTCGAGGTGCTCAGCCGTTTCCGCACGCCGGCGCAGCAAAAGCGCGCGCTCAAGGCGTTTGCCGAGGGCACGATCGACGTGCTCATCGGCACGCACCGTCTGCTTTCGGCCGATGTGAACCCCAAGAACCTGGGCCTGGTGATCATCGACGAGGAGCAACGCTTTGGCGTGCAGCACAAGGAGCAGCTCAAGAACCTGCGCGAGCAGATTGACGTGCTCACGCTTTCGGCAACGCCGATTCCGCGAACCATGCAGATGGCCACGAGCGGCGTGCGCGACATGAGCCTGATCACGACGCCGCCGACCGGGCGCCGCCCCGTAATCGTGCACGTGGGAGAGTACGACCCCGACGTGGTGAGCGCGGCGATTCGCCTGGAGGTGGGCCGCGGCGGTCAGGTGTACTACGTGTCCAACCGCGTCAAGACCATCGACGACGCCGTGGCGCGCGTGCACGAGGCCGCGCCCGAGGCGCGCGTGGGCGTGGCGCACGGCAAGATGAGCCCGCGCGAGGTCGAGGATGTGATGATCGAGTTCGCGACCAAAAAGATCGACGTGCTCATCGCCACGACCATCGTGGAGAGCGGCATCGACAACGCGACCGCCAACACACTCATCATCGAGGACTCGCAGCGCCTGGGTCTGGCACAGCTCTACCAGCTCAAGGGCCGTGTGGGCCGCTCTGCCACGCAGGCCTACGCGTACTTTATGTTCCCGGGCGAGCTGCCGCTCACCGAGGAGGCGACGGCGCGCCTGACCGCACTTTCCGAGTTCCAGGACCTGGGCAGCGGCATGCGCATCGCCATGCGCGACCTGGAGATTCGCGGTGCCGGCTCGCTTATGGGAGCCGAGCAGCACGGCAACCTGTCGAGCGTGGGCTTTGACCTGTTTACGCAGATGCTGGGCCAGGCCGTGGCTGAGGCGCGCGGCGATGACGACGCCGGCGTGGAGGCGGCGAGCGTGGGTATTAACCTGCCGGCCGACTACTTCTTGTCCGAGGAGTACCTGCCGGCGGTGGATCAGCGCGTGCTCGTGTACCGTAAGCTCGCAGCGGCCGAGGACCTAGAGAGCATCGATGAGGTGCAGGAGGAGACCGAGGCTGCGCATGGCGAGCTGCCGCTGGCGGGACTCAACCTGTTCAATCGCGCACGAATCCGCATTCGCGGCGAGCGCCTGGGGCTCGAGAGCGTCACGCTCAGCGGCGGCCGCATCACGTTTTTGGGCGTCGACGTGCCCAAGAAGGTGGCCTTTGAACTTAAGACCCGCTATGGCGCGGTGAACTTCCCCAAGAGCCGCAAGCTGTCGGTGCCCTACAAGGCGGGCGCCGGTGCGGGCAGCGGCCTGGGTCGCGGCCTCGACGCCAACGACGGCACCGGCCCGGTGACGGCGGCGCTCATGCTGCTGCAACAGCTGGGTGCTAGTGATGATGACTAACGAGTAGGGGACGTGGCGGGACGAAGTCATCTTTGTCCCGCCATGTTGCAGGTTGATTCCAGGCCCATCGAAAGGAAAGCATGTTCGGATACATCTATAAGAAAGATGTCGCCATTATCGCGGTTGTCCTGTGTCTTTGTCTGGGCGCGGGCAGTTTCTTCGATTATCAGATCTCGAGCGCGCTGTTCAATATCGGCAGCATGTACGGTCGCTTTATCGAGGCCGCCGGCGAGCTGCCGTTCGAGCTGACGGCGAGCATCGCGGGCGTTATGCTCGTGCGCGCGGTGCGTCCCGACTCCAGGGGGAGCAAATGGCTCGCCGTGCTCGGCATCCTCGTCAACATTGGCCTGGCCGGCTACGAGATCGTTTCGTCCCTGCGGGTTGGCGGCAAACTCATCGCGGTTCAGTTGGTGCTGACGTTTGTGCTGGTCATCGCCGCTAACCTTGTCGTCTATCGCCTCACGCGCACGACCGAGCCCGACGAGCTCACGCGCTGGGCATTGATGGTGCTTGTCGTGTGGGTCGCTCAGGCCATCATCCTCAACGTGATTGTCAAGCCGCTGTGGTCGCGCCCACGCATGCGCGTGATCGAGGTGACGCAGGGACTCGAGTTTCAGCCGTGGTGGGTGATCGGCAACCCCGACAAGTGGGCCTATATTGCCGCCGGTGTAGTCAAGGACGGCTTTAAGTCGTTTGCGAGCGGACACACGGCGCACGCGGCAATCGGCCTCATGCTCGCGGGGCTTCCCGCGACGGCCTTTAAGGAAAAGCCGTCGCGCCGTCGTGTGGTCTTTTGGACGGCGGCTGTGGTCGCGGCGCTCGTCGCGTTTGGCCGCATCGTGATCGGCGCACACTTTTTGAGCGACGTGAGCTGCGGCTTTGCCCTGGTACTGGCGCTTGAGTGTCTCGCCGCGCGCATTGCCTATCCCAACGGCGTACAATAGCTCCGTTTGAATCATCTGGCCGATACCCGGTAAGAGAGGATTGCCATGCTCGCGTTCAACAACGATTATTCCCACGGCGCACACCCGGCAGTGCTGCAGGCGCTCGTCGATACCAACATGGAGCCGCAGCCCGGCTACGGTACCGATGCGCATACCGAGCGTGCCAAGCAACTTATTCGCGAGGCCTGCCAGGCGCCTGACGCCGACGTGTTTTTCCTGGTGGGCGGCACGCAGGCTAACGCGACGGTGATCGACATGCTGCTTGCGCCGTACGAGGGCGTCGTTGCTGCCGAGACTGGCCACGTTGCCTGCCACGAGGCGGGCGCCATCGAGTTTGGCGGCCACAAGGTGCTCACCATCCCCGGCTACGAGGGCAAGATGCACGCCGAGGACCTCGAGAACTATATCCAGGTGTTCTACGAAAACGAGAGCTACGAGCACACGGTGTTCCCGGGCGTCGTGTACGTGAGTCTATCGACCGAGTACGGCACGCTGTACTCCAAGGCCGAGCTCGCGGCGATTCATGCGGTATGCCAGAAGCGCGAGATTCCGCTGTTTGTGGACGGTGCCCGCCTGGCCTATGCACTGGCGGCCGATGGGTGCGACATTACCCTGCCCGAGCTGGCGCAGCTGTGCGACGTGTTCTACATCGGCGGCACCAAGTGCGGCGCGCTCTGCGGCGAGGCCGTGGTGTTTTGCGGCATGCACGCTCCGGCGCATCCCATTCCGCGCATTAAGCAGCACGGTGCGCTGTTGGCCAAGGGCCGCCTGACGGGCGTCCAGTTTGAGGCGCTCTTTACCGATGGCCTGTATTTTGAGATTGGTCGACAGGCGATTGAGACGGCCCAGGCGCTACGCCGTGTGCTGCACGAGCGCGGCTACCAGTTCTTCTTGGAGACGCCCACAAACCAGCAGTTCGTGATTCTGCCCAACGAGGACATGGCGCGCATTCGCGAGCATGCGGCGATCGAGTACTGGGAAAAGTACGACGAGGCCCACACGGTGGTGCGCTTTTGCACCAGCTGGGCCACGACGCAGGAGGATATCGACGCGTTGGCGGCTGTCCTGTAGCCTGATGTAATGACAAGGGGCCGCCCTGCGCCTGAGCTTGGCGCAGGGCGGTCTTTGCTTTTGGGGAGAAGGGTTGTATGACCGAGATGTCCGAGCCGACGATTCGCCTGGCGACGCCCGATGACGCACCGGCGTTGCTTGCCATCTATGAGCCGTATGTGCGCCAGACGGCGATTACCTGCGAATATGAGGTGCCGAGCGTTGAGGAGTTCGCCGGGCGCATCGAGCGTACGCTCAGGCGCTATCCGTATTTGGTGATGGAGTTGGACGGACGTCCGGTGGGCTATGCCTATGCGAGCCCGCTTAACAGCCGCGAGGCATACGACTGGTCGGTCGAGACGTCGATCTACCTGGCGCGTGATGTGCGCCACGGCGGGCTGGGCCGCAAACTACATGACGCGCTCAAGCAGTGCCTGATCGCGATGGGCATCACCAACATGTGTGCCCTCATCGCCGTGCCGCACGACAAGGACGACGAGTACCTGACGCACAACAGCCAGGACTTCCATGCCCATATGGGGTATCGCCTGGTGGGTGCCTTTGACCGCTGCGCCCAAAAGTTCGGCCGCTGGTACGACATGTGCTGGATGGAGTTGGTCCTAGCCGAGCGCGTCCCCAACCAACCCAAACCAACCTGGTTCCCCGACCTCCCCAAACCTACCATTTAGGGACAGGTTTATTTTGGCAGGTTAGCCGATTGGCTCGGTGTATTTGGCGCGGTCGGTGCGTTGGATGCGCTTAGAGACATGGAGCGGTCGGCCGTCGGTGTCGTAGACGTAGTCGGTGATCAGGATCAGCGCCTGCCCGCGCTCGACGTTGAGCAAAAACGCCTCGTTTTGCGAGGCATAGCACACCTCAAAGGTCTTATGTCCCTGTGCTGGCGCGCGATGGAATTCTTGGCGCAGCGTCGCGTAGAGCGAACCGTTGATATCGCGATCGATGAGCGTCTCGAAGCTTGGCGGCAGGTAGGTGGTCTCCAGGCACAGCGGCACGTCGTCCAGGTAGCGCAGGCGGACAAGTTTGACGAGCTTGCTGCCCACGGCGGCGTCAAAGAACTTAGCTATGCTGCCGGCCGCCTTGGCAAAGCCCGAGTCCACGGTGCGCGTGGTGGGCTTCATGCCCTGACCTTCGACCTGCTTGGTATAGCTCGAAAACACTAGGTTGTTCTCGTGGAGCGCGGGCGTGTCGGCCACAAAGGCGCCACGCCCGCGCTCGGTGCGCACCAGGCCCTCATCAACGAGAACCTTAAGGGCGTGGCGCACGGTGCTGCGCGACAGCCCCGATTCGTCCATGAGCTCCATCTCGGACGGCAGCTTGTCTCCGCGTGCGTAGATGCCGGCGGCGATGCGGTCGCGAAGCGTACCCGCCAAGCGCTCGTATTGGCTCAGTTTCTTTTTAGATGAAGCGTTCATGCGATCAGCCTATATCTAACTTGTATGCTTATCTAAGCAAGCATGTATTCAACACAACAATAAAACCGCTGGTATCGAGCTACCGAAAACCTTACCAGCAAAATTTCTAAGACAAATATAGCATACAACTAGTCGACATAACCAAAACATGTATGTAACTTGTATGCCATCGAGAGCATCAAACGAGAAGAAAGGCTGATGCACGATGACTACTCAGGAACAGGTTAAGGACGTCGTCTCCCAGGTTTTGGCTGACAAGGCAGACAAGGGCGGCATCAAGCGCGTCGTGTGGATTGGCGCCGGCGGATCCAACGGCGGCAACTATCCTGCCCAGTACTTTATGGAGCACGAGGCCACGCAGGTCGTGAGCTCCAGCTACACCAGCAACGAGTTCGTGCACGCCACGCCTGCCTACGTCAACGAGAACACCCTGGCCGTCGTCGTGTCCATGCGCGGCACCAAGGAGACCATCGTTGCCGCCCAGGTCGCCAAGGACCACGGCGCCAGCACCATCGCCATCTATGTTGACGAGTCCGGCCTCACCGAGGTCTGCGACTACAAGATCCAGTACGACAGCCTGGCCGTCGACGAGTCCTGCATGGGCCGCACCAACTCCGCCGTCGTGACCATGATCGCCATGGAGCTTACGCAGCAGACCGAGGGCTATGCCGAGTACGAGACCGCTATGGCCGCGTTCGACTTGATCGACCCCATCTATCGCAAGGCCGTCGAGTACACCCGTCCGCTTGCTGCCAAGTGGGCCGAGCAGAACGCCGACAAGCCCTGCATCAACGTCATGGCTCAGGGTCCGCTCTTTGGTGCCGCCTACGTCTTTAGCATCTGCAACGTGCAGGAGATGCTGCAGATCGACTCCTGCACCATCAACACCTGCGACTTCTTCCACGGCCCCTTCGAGATCCTGGACAAGCGTACCTCGCTGTTCCAGCTCATCAGCGTCGGCCGCAGCCGCTGCAACGACGAGCGCGGCATCCGCTTCGTCAACCAGTACGGTGGCGAGCGCGTCTATCAGCTCGACGCCAAGGAGCTCGGCCTCAACGACATCAAGGACAGCGTGAGCGAGTACTTCAACCACCTGATCTTTGCCCCGATCCTCAACAACGTGTATATGCGTGCACTCTCTGCCGTCACCCACAAGGACTACATGACGCGCCGCTACATGTGGAAGCTCGACTACTAGGGGATATTGGTTCCGCCGTTCTACCGAACGGCGGACCGGCCGACGCTGCGCACCCGGCATTTGGCCAATCTGCCGTTCAATTTCAAAGGCGCGACCAGAAGGTCAGCGTCTTTTCATTTCACGGCACCTTGGCTCAAATGACGGGCGCTCGCTGACATTGCCAAAACGTCGGCGTTGCCGTGGTTGGCACTTGGGGACGTTCCTTTTGTGCCGGCACTTGGGGACACTCCTGGGAATCATTTCCTCGTTCGCCGATTTGTGTCTTGAAAAATGTATATAACGACTATAACGTAGTGTGAAACATATTGGAAACAATACCGAGGAGGCTGCGTTGAAGAAAAGCAATCTGGGCTATGTGCTGGTGCTGATCGCCGCGCTTATGTGGGGCACCATCGGAATCTTTGTTAACGGAATATCGGCCCTGGGTGTTTCGTCTCAGAGTATGGCGGCCTTTCGCCTGTTGTCGGGTGCCGTCTTAATGGCTCCGGTCTTGGCATTTATGGGTTGCCAGGGAGGTGCTCGTGAGGGAAAAGCCTCGGGTCCCCTGGCTCTGTTCAAGGCAAGTCCTAAAGAGCTTGTTCCCTGCGCGCTTGTCGGTATCGTCGGTTTAGCCGTCGCCAACACCTGCTATTACGAGTGCATGGGCGAGGTGGGCATGTCCACGGCCTCGGTGCTGCTCTACACCTCGCCGGTGTTTGGCGTCGCACTTGGCCGCGTGCTTTATCGCGAGGACGTGACCCCCAACAAGCTCGTCGCCATCGTCTTTAACATTGTGGGTTGCGTGCTCGCGGTGACGAGCGGCGACCTGTCTGGTTTCCATTTCTCGGCTTGGGGCGTCGCGTCGGGTGTGATCGCCGGACTTTGCGGCGCGTTGCTGGCTGTGTTTAGCCGCATGGCCACCAAGACACTGCATCCGCTGGCGGTGACGTTTTGGGGCTTTGTTTTTGGCGGATGCTTTATGGCGGTGCTTTCGGCTCCGTGGTCCGATGTAGCCGCGGCAATGTCCCCGCAACTCATTCTGCTGTTCGTAGGCTTTGGCTTTATTCCGACGGCTCTTGCGTACATCTTCTATATGCAGGGCCTTTCGATGGATCTTGAGACATCGAAGGTGCCGGTCGTGGCTTCGTTCGAAACCGTGGCGACCGTTCTGGTCGGTATTGGCATCTACGCCGAGCCCGCCGGCGCGATCAAGGTCCTGGGCATCGTGCTGGTGCTCGCGTCCATCCTGATTATGAACACCAATTTTTCCAAGCTGCGCAACAGTGCCTTTGTCGGCCATATCGTTGAGAGCATGACCTTTAAGCCCAACGCGTGGTGGACGGAGAAATCGCAGGACATGGATCTGTTCCGCGAGCGCACGGGCATCGCGCTGGAGCCCACCGTGCAGGAAAGCCCCTGGTACTTCGTGCGATAGGGGATTGGCGAGGCGTCTGATCTGGGGTTATCCAGCCAGCGTCGATCTGCCCTGCACCAACGTTTCGAGTACGTTAAACCCGTCAACGGTCGATTTTCACCCGCGAACGGTCTTTATACTAATTAGCAATATAAGCAACGTATAAGACGTTATAATGACCATAACGAAAAGGAGGAGGCAAGATGAATCAGATCATTCTCGCATCTCATGGCGGCCTGGCCGCAGGCGCCAAAGACACGCTCGAGATGGTTCTCGGCGACGTGTCGAACGTCCACGTCGTGTCGCTTGCTCGTGACGACAAGGAGCCCATCACCAATAAGGTGGACGCCATGATCGCCACGTTCAACGCGGACGACAGCGTCTATGTGCTGACCGATATGCTCGGCAGCTCGGTCAACAACAACATGGTCGAGCTTTCCAAGAACGGCACGAAGTTCACGGTTGTCAGCGGTTTCAACATCCCGCTGGCGCTCACGCTCGCTATGAGCCCCGTCCCCGTCAAGGGCGCCGAGCTCGCGGCCCTCATCAACGAGGCCCGCACCGGTCTGACCAACCCCAACGCACCGGTCGAGGCCGCCGCGGCTCCCGCCAAGAAGGCCAAGGCGTCCCGTCACAGCTCCGGTCCCGCCAAGATCGTCCTCGCACGTCTTGACTACCGTCTGCTGCACGGCCAGGTCGTCTTTACCTGGACCACCAAGGTTCAGGCCGAGCGCATCATCGTCGTCGACAACGCTGCCGCCAACGATGACATCAAGAAGGGCGCTCTTAAGCTGGCCAAGCCCCAGGGCGTGCGCCTGAACGTCTTCACCGTCGAGCGTGCCCTCGCCAAGATGGACAAGCTCAACACCCTCGGCGAGCGCGTCATGTTCGTCTTTGGCAACACTGCCGAGATGCTGCAGTTCTGCCAGGGCTACAAGCTCGACGCCATCAACCTGGGCGCCACCGCCAACCACGACGGTGCCGATCAGGTCGGCGGCAAGGACAGCTCCGTCTTCCTCGACGCCACCCAGAAGGCCGACGTCAACCAGCTGCTCGACATGGGCATCAAGCTCTACGTCCAGCAGACCCCTACGTATCAGAGCGTCGACATCGACGCCAAGCTGTAATCAACCAGGCTTTTGCCTGACTGAAAGGAGAAGGGTATGAATACGTTCATCAGTGCGGTGCTCGTCGGCCTCGTCGGCGTGTTCTGCATGTGGGACTCCCGCCTGCTCGGTCGTCTTAACTTCGAGCAGCCCCTCGTTGGCGCTACGCTCGTCGGTCTGCTGCTGGGCGATGTGCCCACCGGCCTTGCCGTCGGTGCCGCCGTCGAGCTCGTGTCCATGGGCCTGGTGCAGGTCGGCGCCGCCGTTCCGCCCGATATGGTCCTGGGCGGCATCGTGGCCGCTGCCTTTGCGTGCCTGACCGATGCTTCCGCCGAGACCGCCATGACGATCGCCATCCCGGTCGCCGTCCTGGGTCAGCTCCTCGGCATCGTGTTCCGTTCCATCATCGCCGTCCTCACCCATGTGGCAGATAACGCGATTGATAACGGAAAGTTCAAGACCGCCTACCGTATGCACATCTGCGCCGGCTCCGGTTTGTACGCCATCATGTACTTCCTGCCGATCTTCCTCGCCGTCTTTGTTGGCACCGACCTGGTTCAGGCCATCGTCAACATGGTTCCCGAGTGGCTGTCCACTGGTCTTAACGTTTCGACCAAGATCATGACCGCCTACGGCTTGGCCCTGCTGCTCACCATGATGATCAAGAAGGGTATGACTCCGTTCCTGTTCATCGGTTTCCTGCTCGCCGCTTACCTCAACCTGTCCGTCATCGCGGTCGCTCTGATCGGTGTGTGCCTGGCTGTCGTCTTCATGGGCTTCAAGTTCAACGGTTCCCATGCAGCCGCCGGTGTCGATTCCGACTACGATCCGCTCGAAGACGACGAAGACTAAGGAGGAACACACTATGGCAACCGCAACCAAGGACGTGTCCCTGAACAAGAAGGTCAGCCAGTTCTTCTGGCGCTCCTGGGCCATCCAGGCCTCTTGGAACTACGAGCGTCAGATGAACATGGGCTTCCTCTACGGTATGGTTCCCACGCTCGATCGCCTCTATCCGGATGAGTCCGACCCCAAGCAGCTCGCTGCTAAGAAAGAGGCTTACCACCGTCACATGGCGTTCTACAACTGCACCCCGCAGACGAGCGCTTTCATCCTGGGCCTCGCCGCCTCCATGGAGGAGGAGTACGCCAAGGATCCCGAGAACTTCAACCCCGATTCGATTAACGCGGTCAAGACCTCCCTTATGGGCCCGCTTTCCGGCATCGGTGACTCCTTCTTCCAGGGCACCATCCGCGTTATCGCCTTTGGCTTGGGCGTTCAGCTGGCTCAGCAGGGCTCCATCATGGGCCCGATCCTGGCCCTTCTCATCTCCATCGTCCCCTCCGTGCTGATTACTTGGTTCGCAGCCAAGATGGGCTATCAGGGCGGCCACGAGTACCTGAGCAAGCTTCAGGGCGGCGACCTCATGGAGAAGCTCATGTATGTCTGCGGCATCGTGGGTCTTATGTCCGTGGGCGGCATGATCGCCACGCTGATCGGCGCCACCACCCCGCTGCAGTTCGCTGACGGCACCGTCGTTATCCAGGACATCCTGGACAGCATGATGCCCCAGATGATCTCCCTTGGCCTCACCGGCCTTATGTACTGGCTCATCAAGAAGAACGTCAACACCGGTTGGCTTCTCGTGATCGCCATTGTGGGCGGCATCGCCCTCTCCGCGGTCGGCATCCTGGCCTAGTCGCGACTAAGCGCCTAACCGCTTTCCCCCGGGGGCCTGCCTGGCATCCCATACCCCAGGCAGGCTTCCATCCCCAAAATGCGACAATGGGACAGTCCCTTTGTCGCATCCTCAACGGGCCGGCGACTCGGTCCAAATCACGGTAACCCTGCGAGCGCCCGGCAATGTGGCGCCGCAAAAATTGAAAGGAATGTGTCAGATGTACGAGATCGACCTTAACCTCCCTAAGCAGATCGTCGCTGACGTCCTGTCCAACCACGAGATCCACAGTGTCGCCTTCGTCGGCTGCGGTGCCTCCATGTCCGACCTTTACCCCGCCAAGTACTTCCTGGCCAACAACACGGACAAGCTGAACGTTCAGATCTTCACCGCTAACGAGTTCAACTACGACACGCCTTCCTGGGTCAACGAGCACACCTTCGTGATCACCTGCTCCCTCGGTGGCTCCACGCCCGAGACCGTCGAGGCTAACAAGACCGCCAAGAAGCACAACTGCCCGGTCGTCTCCCTCACCAACAAGGCTGGCTCCGCTCTGACCGTCGACGCCGACTACGTCATCGTTCACGGCTTCCACGCCAACTTCGCTGCCAAGTGCGAGAAGCCCGGCTATGCCATCGCTCTTGCTCTCGAGATCCTTCAGCAGACCGAGGGCTATGACAAGTACGACGACATGATCACCGGCCTCACCAACGTCTTCGATCTCTGCGAGAACGCTGCTCAGTCCTGCAAGAAGCTCGCCAAGAAGTTCGCTGAGGACTTCAAGGACGACAAGATGATCTACTTCATGGCCTCTGGTGCCTCCGAGAAGATGGCTTACTCTCACGCCGCCTTCCTGTTCACCGAGATGCAGTGGATCGACGCCGCCGCCTACAACACCGGCGAGTACTTCCACGGCCCGTTCGAGGTTTCCACCGAGGGTAAGCCCTACGTCTTCTTCATGTCCGATGGCGCTACCCGTCCGATGGACGCCCGCGCCCTCACCTTCCTTGAGCGCATGGGCGCCAAGGTCGCTCTGATCGACTCCAAGGATTACGGCCTGGCTGACGCCGTGCCCGCGAGCGTCGTCACCTACTTCAACCCGCTGCTGCACCTCGCCGTTATGCGCGAGTACGGCAACCAGATCGCCGAGGCCCGTCAGCACCCGCTGACCATGCGTCGCTACATGTGGAAGCTTTCCTACTAATCACAAGTAAGTAGACCTTACGGGTTGATTGAGAGGGGATGGGGTTTGCGCCCCGTCCCCTTTTTTGCTTTGGGGAGGGCGTATCCGTCGCGCCACAAAACCCCAGATAAAACCTACCAAAATAAACCTGTCCCTTTTTGGCAGGTGGGAGGAGATGCGTATGATCAAAGCAGTGCTGTTTGACATGGACGGCGTGCTGGTCGATACCGAGTGGTTCTACAACCGTCGTCGCGTGGCGTTTATGGAGGAGAAGGGGTTCCACTTTGACGAGATCCCCGATCTTTCGGGGTCTAACGAGCCCGCCATTTGGGAGGCGCTGGTGCCCGACGATATTGAGCTGCGCGAGCGTCTGCGCGTGGAGTACAAACAGGTCTATAGCCCGGATCACCCCGTTCCGTATGCTGAGCTGCTCAACGAGCAGACGGAGCCGGTGATGCGTGAGCTGCACGAGCGTGGCGTGAAGTGTGCCATCGCGAGCTCGTCCTATCGCGAGTTGATCGACGAGCTGGTGGAGATTGCCGGTATCGCCGACGTGCTGGACTACACCATCAGCGGTCACGAGTGCAGTGCGTTTAAGCCCGACCCCGAGATTTACCTGCGTGCCATGGAGGCGCTGGGGGCGGAGCCTGCCGAGTGCCTGGTTATCGAGGACTCGCCTTTGGGCATCGAGGCCGGCAAGCGCTCCGGCGCCCGAGTCCTGGCGCTGCGTCCGCACGAGGGCGTCAACCTGGATCAGTCCGCCGCCGACGTTGTCATCGACAACCTGACCGACATCCTATCTGCCATTTAGGGACAGGTTTATTTTGGCAGGTTTTATCTGGGCAAACGTCGAATTCGCCGTGAAGGGATCGCTCTCTTCACGGCGTTTTTCTTTTGAGCGGCCTCACAGTCCTTCTGATGGTTGTCGAGAGAGGGTGAATTGAAGCGCCCCCGCACGCTCCATGCTACAATCGCGGACATGCCCCACAACTACATCTGCCTTCGAAAGGAGCCTACGTGGCGAACGCCATCGATCAGCTCACGGACCGAGTGCTCGTGCTCGGCCGCCTCACCATCGTCCGCCGCGCCATTACTGCCGTGGCGGTCACCATTTCCGCCGTTCTCCAGACATTCCTGATCCAGGCGTTCATCCAGCCCGCCGACCTGCTTCCGAGCGGTCTCACCGGCGTCGCGGTCCTGCTCGATCGCGTTACTTCGCTGGGCGGCGTTCACATCGACATCTCGCTCGGTATGCTCGCGCTCAACATCCCCGTGGCACTCCTATGTTGGAGCGGCATCAGCAAGCGCTTTGTCATCTTCTCGATGATGCAGGTCGTGCTCTCGTCGCTGTTCCTTAACGTCTTTCACTTCGCTCCATTTTTGGGCGACAAGATCATGCTAATCATTTTTGGCGGCGTGGTCTCGGGTCTGGGCGCTGCCATCGCGCTTAAATCCGGCGCATCCACCGGCGGCACCGATTTTATCGCGCTGTGGGTTTCCAACCACACGGGCAAGACCATCTGGGGCGTCATCTTTGGTTTCAACTGCTTTATCCTGGCGATCTTTGGCTTTATGTTTGGCTGGGACAAGGCGGCGTATTCCATCGTGTTCCAGTTTATTTCGACCAAGACCATCGACAGTTTCTATCGTCGCTACGATCGCGTGACGCTGCAGATCACGACGCGTAAGGCAGACGAGGTCATGACTGCCTACGTAAACCATTTTCAGCACGGCATTAGCTGCGCCGAGGTCATCGGCGGATACAGCCGCGAAAAGATGTGTCTGCTGCACACCGTTGTCTCGACCTACGAGAGCCAGGACATTATCAAGCTGGTGTGCGACGTTGATCCCGGCGCCGTGATCAACGTGTTCCATACGCTCAACTTTGTGGGCGGCTGGTGGGGCGGTCATGTCGACGAGCCCATGCCCACGGCCGTTCCCGATCCCGACAAGCCCGCACGCATGGCCAGCAGGCAGGCGCGCCTCAGCGAGCAGGACAGCCTGCAGCAGGACGACGGCAGGTAGAGTGTTGGCATTTTGCCGGCACAGCGCAATCCTGTCCGCTTGAGCCTCCCGAAAGCCTCGCTGCTTTCGGGAGGCCTTCGTTTGCCCAGTTAAAACCTACCAAAATGAAGCTGTCGCTTTTTGGTAGGGAGGGTGTATCGTTTTATCATTATGAGGTAACATGAAACTAGACGTTATATACGTATTAGTTATTTCGATATTTCGATAAGAGTGATTAGATATGCCTGCGCCCAAAAATGCACCGCTTTACCAGCAGATTTATGACGAAATCAAAGATGCGATCGAGAAAGGTGTTTATGCGCCCAAGGAGCGTATTCCGTCCGAGCTTGAGCTAGCCGAGCAGTACGACGTGAGCCGAATTACGGTGCGTCGCGCCGTCGAGGAGTTGTGCTCCGATGGCTACCTGGTTAAGCAGCAGGGCCGCGGCACCTTTGTTTCCACGCCGCACATCAATCGTCAGTTCCATGCCTCGACGCTGCAGACGTTTACCGCGCTGTGTGCCGGCAACGGCATGAAGGCCGGTGCGCACGTGGTCGATCGCCAGATCGTTCCGGCGCGCCAAAACGAGATGGAGTTCTTTGGTCTGCAGAAGGATGCGCTGCTACTGCATATCAAGCGCGTGCGTACGGCCGACGGCGAGCCCATCTTTGAGGAGAACATCTTTGTGCCGCTTGACGCCTACCGTGAGCTGTTGACGGCCGATCTTGAGGACAAGTCGATTTTTGCCGAGGTCGAGCGTGTTGGCGGAACGCCGATTGTCTCGGTTGGCTACCGCACGGTCGAGGCAGTCCGAGCCAACGCCGAGCAGGCGGCCGAGCTGGGCATTGCCCCGCACGATCCACTGCTCAACCTGCGTGCCGGCTTTATCGGCCCCAATGGCGAGCCGGTTTTGCTCGGCAAGCAGTACTACGTGGGCAGCCGCTACGTCATGGTCATATAAGTTACGCGGTTTTACCAAACCGCGTAACGGCTCGACGCTGCGCCTTTGGTTCCGCCGTTCTGACGAACGGCGGACCGGCCGACGCTGCAAACGCCCCTAAGCGGCAATCTGACGTTCAATCGTCGGTCGCGTACCCAAAGTACGCTTCCCTCCTCTTTCACGTCACCTTGCTCGCTTAGGGGCGTTTTCGCTGACTTATGCTCAACCAGCGACGTTTCCGCGCTTGTCAAGAACGTCCCCAATGACTAACCGCAGAATGAGCGGGGATAATCTCCCGTTTTTTGCTTGATGACGGGCTCAAAGTGGGAGATTATCCACGCTCATCCGGAAAGTGTCCAAAAATTCACGCTCGTTCCCTTCGGATTGCATCGCCCGTGGCCGGCAGCCGCGCGGCACCGGTTCGCGTGGCGGCGTATAATCGGCGGCAGATGACTTGGACGTTAGGAAACCATGACCGATAGCATGCAGCAGATGGCGCTCGACACGCTCGGCGCCTATTTTGGCTACACCTCGTTTCGCCCAGGACAGGACCGCATGGTCGATGCGATTCTTGCCGGTCGCGATGCGCTGGGCGTTATGCCCACGGGCGCCGGCAAGTCCATTTGCTACCAGGTGCCCGCGCTCATGCTGCCCGGCATCACCTTTGTGGTGAGCCCGCTGCTGTCGCTGATGGAGGACCAGACCCGTGCGTTGCTCGCGGCGGGTGCGCGACCCAGCTATCTCAACTCCAGCCTTACCCCGGCCCAGCAAAACACCGTGCTCAAACGGGCGCGCGAGGGTCGCTACCAGCTTATGTACGTGGCGCCCGAGCGCCTGCTCGAGCCACGCTTTTTAGCCTTTGTGCAGGAGGCCGCGGCGGACGGTGGCATTGGCGTGCCGCTCGTGGCCATTGACGAGGCGCACTGCGTGAGCCAATGGGGCCAGGATTTTCGCCCCGCCTACCTGCAGATTCGCGAGTTCATCGATTCCCTGCCGCAGCGCCCCATAGTGGCGGCCTTTACCGCTACGGCGACCGAGCGTGTGCGCACGGATATTCAGCAGATGCTCGGTCTGCAAAACCCCGCGACGGTGGTGACGGGCTTCGATCGCAAGAACCTCTACTTTGGCTGCGAGGAGATGGGCGACAAGGCCAAGGCCGCGTGGGTGCGCGACTATGTGATCGCGCATTCGGGCGAGAGCGGCATCGTGTATTGCTCGACCCGCAAGACGGTCGATGCGCTGGCGGGCGAGCTTGCCGAGGCGCTGGGCCCCAGCGGTATTCGCGTTGGCCGCTACCATGCCGGCATGGGCAACGACGCCCGCCGCCAAAGCCAGCGCGCCTTTATCGACGACGATATCCAGGTGATGGTTGCCACCAACGCCTTTGGCATGGGCATCGACAAACCCAACGTGCGCTACGTGATTCATAACAACGTGCCCGAGAGCATCGAGGCCTACTACCAGGAGGCTGGCCGCGCCGGCCGCGACGGCGACCCGGCCAGCTGCCACTTGCTGTGGAACGGCAACGATTTTCGCATGCGCCGCTTTCTGATCGACCGCGGCGATGCTGCCGATGAGGCGCTCGACGACGAGCAGCGCGCGTGGGCACTCCAGAATCGATATCGTCTGCTCAGCCAGATGGAGGGCTACTGCAATACCACCGGCTGCCTGCGCGAATACATGCTGCGCTACTTTGGCGACGAGGCCGCGGCCGAGCATGCTGCTTCGGCTGGCGCGGGCGGCACCGCCATGGACGACGTCGAGGGCTGCGGCAACTGCAGCAATTGCCTCACGCAGTTCGAGGTCGAGGACGTCACCGATATGGCCCGCGCTGCCGTGCGCTATGTGGCCACGCGTCCCATGCGCTTTGGCAAGTCGCTGATCGCCGACGTGCTCCACGGCGGCAACACCGAGCGCATTCGCCAGATGCATCTGGACGAGGACCACGGCTACGGTGAGCTGTCGAGCGAATCGGTCGGGCGCATCAAGGACATCATCGGCCAGCTGTGCGGTCGCGGTTATTTGGCCACCTCGCAGGGACAGTACCCAGTCGTGGGACTGGGTCCGCGTGCCGGCGAGGTCGAGGACGAGGCGTTCGCCTTTACCGTTAAGCGTCGCGCGTCCAAGCGCAAGGCCTCGGCCCGCGCCCGCCGCGCCGTCGATCTGCTGCGCGAGGAGGCCGAGCTGGATCAGCGCCCGCGCGTGGGCGACGATGCCGAGCTGTTCGAGTGCCTGCGTGCCCTCCGCAAGGAGATCTCGACGGAGCTGGAGATGGCACCGTACATGGTCTTCTCCGACAAGGCTCTGCGCGGCCTGTGCCGCCTGCGTCCACAGACGCGCGAGGAGCTGATCCAGGTCAACGGCATTGGCGAGAAAAAAGCCGACGCCTTTGGCGAGCAGTTTATGGCGGCGATTGAAGAATTTGAGTCCGAGCATGCGCGGGATGGAGCGTAACGATGGCATTCGACGATAAAACCGACCGCACTGACGTGCCCGCCGTGCCACTGTACCAGCAGGTTATGGACGACCTAAAGGGCGAGATCGCGCGCGGCGTGTACGCAGCCGGCTCGCGCATCCCTGCCGAGATAGAGCTCGCGAAGTCCTACGGCGTGGGGCGCATCACCGTGCGCCGTGCCATCGAGGAGCTGTCGCGTGCGGGGTATCTCAATCGCCAGCAGGGGAGGGGTACCTTTGTGTGCGCTCCTAAGCTCAAGCGCAAGATTCGCCAGAAGGGTGACGTCCAGAGCTTTACTGAGGGTTGTGCTGCCAACGACATGGTGCCGGGTGCGCGTCTGGTGTCGCGCATGGTGGTCGCGGCGACGCACGAGGATGCGGCGTTCTTTGGCGTGGAGCCCGGCTGCGAGCTTATCGTGGTCGAGCGCGTGCGCACGGCCGACGGCATCCCCGTCATGCTCGAGAACAACGCCTTTGTGCTCGCCGACCATCCCTACCTGCAGACGCTGGCCGACGAGGACCTCACCGATAACTCAATCTTTACGCTCGTTGCCGAGCATTCGGGTCGCGCGCCGCTCAAGTCCGACCCCTGCACCGTGGAGATTGCGCTTGCCGATGCTCAGACGGCCCCGCTGCTGGAGGTGCCGGTCGGCGAGCCGCTCTTCTATATGGAGGCCTACTTTACCGACGCCGGCGGGCGCCCTCTACTGCTCGGCCGCCAAAAGATCGTGGGCTCGCGCTACGTCTTCGACATCTAACGTCCACAGATAGAACAACATAGAACAAATTTGCCGAGATGACTTCACGGGCGTTGTTACACGTGCTATAAATAGGACAACATAGAACGACAGCAGGTACGAGCTGTCGTCGTTCAAAGCCGCCCCACAAGGAGGAGCATCAGCATGAACGCACATGATCTGGTTCAGGAAATCATCGAGCGCAAGGGCAAGGTCGAGAACGTTTTTTGGATCGCCTGTGGCGGTTCGATGATCGACCTCATGCCGGCTAACGAACTGCTCAAGCGCGAGGCCACCACGTTTACCTCGACGGTCTATACGGCGCGCGAGTTTTGCCTGATGGCTCCCAAGAGTCTTGGCGAGAAGTCGCTCGTCATCGCCTGCAGCCACAGCGGCAACACGCAAGAGGTCGTTGACGGCTGCGAGATGGCGCTGACCGCCGGTGCCGAAGTCGTTGCCCTCACCGACTGCGAGGGCTCAAAGATCGACAACGGCAAGTGGACTACCTGGGTCTATCCGTGGGGCGAAGGCGTGCCGCAGGCCGAGGTACCGCAGGGTATCGGCGCTCTGATCGCCGCCGAACTGCTCGACCAGCAGGAGGGCTACGAGGCGCTTGCCGACATGTACGCCGGCCTTAAGCAGATGGATGCGCTGCTGCCCGCTGCCCGCGAGAAGGTCAACGCCGAGCTGGGCGATCGCTTTGCCGAGCTCTGCCAGCAGCACGAGTTCTTCTATATCCTGGGTTCCGGCCCCAACTTTAGCCAGACCTACGCCATGGCCATCTGCTCGCTTATGGAGATGCAGTGGCAGCACTGCTGCTATATCCACTCCGGCGAGTACTTCCACGGCCCGTTTGAGGCCACCGAGCCCGGCGTGTTCTACTTTGTGCAGCTCGGATCGGGCGAGTGCCGCCCCATGGAGGAGCGTGCACTCGCGTTCCTCAACACGCACACTGATACGGTCATGGTGCTCGATGCGCTCGAGTACGGCGTGGGCGAGGTGCCCGCCAGCGTGCGTTCGTTCCTGGAGCCGATCTTCTTCTACAATATGAGCTGCGAGCTGCGCGCCGCCCGCGGCAAGGTGTTCGACCACAGCCCCGAGGTTCGTCGCTACATGGGCATCGAGCAGTACTAGGTAACGGGAAAAGCATTCACCTTCGATTCGCAAGCGAACAGCGTGCGTAAAAAGCGGGCCGCGCCGGTAGTATTCCGGCGCGGCCCGCTTGGTATCGCGCTTAGATTCGCGAGATTGCGGCGATTGACGACCTACTTGCCGACGACGCCCTCGGCATCCCACCAGTCGAGTTGGGCGATGTTGTCGCGGATGTGCTGGCAGCTCTTGTGGAAGCCTTCGAGCTCGTGCTCGGAAAGGTCGAGTGTGTAGACCTCCTCGACGCCCTCGGCACCGATCACGCACGGTAGGGAGGTGAAGATGCCCTCCTCGCCATACTGGCCGGTCATGAGCGTGGAGGCGGAAAGCACGGCGTGCTCGTTGTGCAGAACGGCGGCGCAGACGCGCGCGGCGGAGTTGGCGACGGCGTACTCGGTGCACTGCTTGCCCTGGTAGGTTACGTAGCCGCCCTTGCGCGCGAGCTCCTCGATCTCCATGTGGTCGAAGGCGTACTTGTCGGGGTTCTCGGCCTGAAGCTCGTTGAGGTTTTTGCCGGCGATGGTTGCGGCCTTAAAGGCGGCAAGCTGGCTAAAGCCGTGCTCGCCGATCATGTAGGCGTCGATGGACTTAGGGCTCACGCCGACCTTCTTGGAGATCTCGGTGCGCAGGCGGGCGGAGTCCAGGCCGCAGCCCGAGCCGATGATCTTCTTGGGATCGTAGCCGGTCAGATGCCACAGCTCGGTGCACACGACGTCGCAGGGGTTGGAGATGCTCACGAAGATGCCGTCAAAGCCGGCGTCGACGATGCGCTTGGCAAAGGTGCGGGCGGCGTCGGTGGTAAAGAACAGCTCGCCGTCGCGGTTGCCGGCGGCCAGCGCGACCTTGCCGGCGGCGTTGACGATGACGTCGCAGCAGGCAAGCTCCTCGTAGTGGTCGTAGCAGTTGACGATCTTGGTGTTGTACGGGACAAACGAAAGGGAGTCGCGCAGGTCCTGGACCTCGGACGTCACCTTGGCCTCGTTGATATCGCACAGGTACAGCTCATCGGCAATGCCCTGCATGAGCAGACTGTTGGCGACATGTGCTCCTACGTGGCCCTGGCCGACCACACCGATCTTACGCGTCTGGTACATATATGTATCCTTTCGGCCGAGTTTTTCGCGTCGAACCATTGTAGCGTCCTGCTGCCACTTTGCTAGACTAAAGCGCTGTAGATTTTTGGGACATGCCTTAATCTCTACTTTTGGAGTGATTTGGGCCGCTGACGGCATCGCTGGGCGATGTGCTCGCGCGGATGGGGCCGCTCGTTGTACCATAGCTGCAACTGACTCATAAGGAGCATCTATGCCCATTCGCATTCCCGACGCCCTCCCTGCCGCCGCGCAGCTCGAGAGCGAGAACATCTTTGTCATGACCGAGTACCGCGCGCTACATCAGGACATCCGTCCGCTGCGCGTGCTCATCCTCAACCTCATGCCCACCAAGATCGCCACCGAGACGCAGATCATGCGCAAACTCTCCAACACGCCGCTGCAGGTGGAGGTGGACCTGCTGCGCACCAAAACGCACGAGGCCACGCACGTAAGCGCCGGCCACCTGGAGACGTTCTACCGCACGTTTGACGACATCCGCGACATCCACTACGACGGCCTGATCATCACGGGCGCGCCGGTGGAGCAGATGCCGTTCGAGGAGGTCGACTACTGGCCCGAGCTCTGCCAGATCATGGATTGGTCCACCACGCACGTGCACTCTACGCTGCACATTTGTTGGGGCGCGCAGGCTGGCCTGTACCATCATTACGGTATCCAGAAGTACGACCTGCCGGCAAAGGCGAGCGGTGTGTTCGAGCATTATCTGGTGAAGCCGCAAAGCCCGCTGGTCCGCGGCTTCGACGACCGTTTCTATGCCGTGCATTCGCGCAACACCGATGTGCGCCGCGAGGACGTGGAGGCCGAGCCGCAGCTTGAGGTCGTGGCCGTGTCTGACGAGGTGGGCCTGTACATTGTCAAGTCGACCGACAGCCGCCGCTTCTTTGTCTTTGGCCATCCCGAGTACGATACCGACACGCTGCGTTTGGAGTACGAGCGCGACGTGAAGCGCGGGCTTAACCCTCAGGTGCCGGCGCATTACTTCCCGAACGACGACCCCACCGCCGAGCCGCGCAACGTCTGGCGCAGTCAGGCTCAGCTGTTCTACACCAACTGGCTCAACTACTACGTCTACCAGACCACGCCCTACGACCTGGCCCGCGCCGGCGAGGAGCACTAGACTGCGATGGTGCTGCTGTAGCCGTGGCTGATGTGGCGGCGATTAGGCGCTAATGATGTGGGGTAGCGGCAGGTCGTGGGCGTCGGTGGGAACGTGGTCGACACGCTGCTCGTCAAAGGCGATGCCGATGATTTGGCATGCGGGCGAGAGCATAGGCAGGTAGCGGTCGTAACAACCGCCGCCGTAGCCCAGGCGCGCGCCGGTTTGGTCGAAGGCCACGAGCGGCACGACGATCATGTCGAGAGCTTCGGCAGGCACGATGGGGAAGCGGTCGCTGTCGATGTCCGTGGCCGCGAAGGCCCGCGTGGGGTGGGCGATAAACGGAGCCGCGGACGCATCGTCGGCGGCAACTGCCCGCATGCACATGCGCTGGCCATAAGCTGCGGCATCAATTGCCGAGAGCATGCACGGATAGGCTACGCGCCAGCCGCGCACGGCGGCCGCAGCGGCAAACGCGGCAGGGTCTGCCTCGGAACCCATCGCGGCATAGACGGCAACGGTGCGCGGCGCCGCGGCATCCAAGCGGCCCAGCAGCTCAACCAGCCGCGCACAGATATCAGCAGACTTCGCCGCCTGCACATCCAAATCAAGAGCGTCACGTCGGGCAATCACCACCCGTCGCAATTTAGCCTTGTCCATCCCAACCTCCTCTAGCAAACCTGCCAAACAGGGACAGGTTTATTTTGGCAGGTTTTATCTGGGCAAACGTCGAAGCCGCCACAAAGGTGTCCTTTGTGGCGGCTTCGACTCAACGTTGGCTTCACAACGCCGCAGCGATTGCTTCAGTCACAAACTTATTGAGCGATTCACCCTTCTTTGCCGCTGCCAGCGCTGCTCGCTTGTGGAGCTCAGAGCCCGTTCTTACGTTGAAAGAGCCCTTAAAAGCCCGCTCGGGTTCCTTGCTCTTCTCGGCGCAAAACTCAAGGTAATCGTCGACGGCGTCGTGGAAGCATTGCTCCACTTCTTTAGCCGTGGAGCCTTCAAATACGATTGCGTCCCTAATGCCGGCGACCATACCTGTTAGCACATGCTGTTCAGCATCGAACTCGACCGGGGCGAAATAACCCTTGTATGCCAAAACGTTACTCATGACTACCTCCGACATCTTGCAGAAAGCGAACGATGTTTCGAATGGTCCCCGCTGTCAATTCGTCAGATGGATGAGGTGCGTGCATTACGAACATCCTGCCATCTGATGGCCTGTAGAAGCGAACGCGCGATCCGGATGTCTTGCCTTTGCTGTCCATTTCAAAGCCATATGAAGCCATGACTTTTAAAAAATCCGCATAACGATACGTCGAAGGGCAGCTAAACAGTTGGGCGATGAGTTTATCGGATCGAGTCATCCCGCCTCACATTCTGCAACTATATTCTAGTTGCAATTTCAGTTCGATGCAAGCACCTCTACTATAGAACATGTGTGCGTATAGAACAAGTGTTCGAACTACCACGAAGGGCGCCTGTGAACTGCGCCCTTCGTGGTAGTTTTGCTTGCCGTGCCTTAGCCCAGCAGGTCGACTACGTTGAAGCCGGCGTTGCTCTTGGCGATGACTTCGCGGCCGCCAAAGACGCAGGTGGGCGACTCGGCTGCGATGCGCGTCACATCGGCGCCGAGCGAGCGCAACTCACCGGGCGTGGCGGCGAGCATCTGGGCGCGACGCTCCTCGCGCGCATGCGGATCGAGCCCGGCCAGGTAGGTCGTGTTGCGGCGCTTGGTGAGCGCGTACGGCTTCACCGGCGCGTCCATGCCGCTTACGCAGCTCACGATAAAGCCCTCAAAGGCGGCTTCGTCGGGCTCAAAGCTGCCGAGCCATTCGCCTGCGCGCTCCACGCGCTCAATCGAGGGGTCGATTGCCGGGTCGCGGTAGGTGTAGAACGCCGCCTGACGCTCGCCGGCCGCGCGGAATCCGCAGCCGTACGCACCGCCCTTCACGCGGATCTCGTTCCACAGGTAGTCGTAGGAGAGCGCGTTGGCGGCAACCGCCCAGGCGCCCGTCACGTCAATGCCCAGGCGACGCGGATCGCACGCACGCGCGGCAAAACAGATGTCGCTGGGGATGACAAAAGCCTCGTGGCGGTCGCACGGCGCCGGCACCACGAGCGCGTCGCGGCCGGCATCGGCGCCGTCGCCAGCGTCCAGCCCCAGGTCGCCCGCGGCATCCCAGTACGCGTCAAAGTCCTCGTCGCTGCCGGTAAAGCTCGCCATGCAGCCGTCGGCCACAAAGATGCGGCCCGCCAGCTCGGTAAGCTTGGCGCGCAGGCCGTCCAGGCGCTCGTCAAAGTGGTCGAGCAGATCGCGCAGGAACAGATAGAAATCAACGCCCGAAAGCTGCTCGCGCACCACGGCCGAAGGCGAGCTGTAGCTCATCGCGCGACCGAGCGCCGCCGAGTGGCCGTTGTTGATAAAGCCCTGCTCAAGCCCAATGCGAATCTGTGTGAGCACGTCGCGCACGCGGTCGGCGTCGGCATCTGCCAAAAGCGTGCTCGACCATACCTCGCGCGGCAGACTCGCCAGCGCATCGATCTTCTCGGACAGGGCGCCGGCGCTCACCAGCAGGTAGGGGCGCACGCCGTCCACTTCGGGCTGCGTCATGACCTCGGTCGTAAAGCTCAAAAAGCCGAGCTTGCCAGCGAGCAAGTTGTCGAGTTCCTCGGCCGAGTGCTCGCGCGTGGGCAGCTGCTTAAACAGGCGGCAGAGTAGCGTCACATAGGGCAGGTCCTCAAACGCGACGCAGCTCAGGTCGAAATACTGCATGGCGTAGGCCAGACGGTTGGTGGGGATGCCGTGGCGCAGGCAGGGGATGGGCGCGGTCGTGTCCACGATCAGCGGCGGCTCGGGGCGCGCCTCGCCAATGTCGGACACGCGCAGGCGCGGCAGCGTGGCCTTGGCCTCGGGTGTGTCTTCCGCCTCCTGCGCGGTGCGCAGCGCAGCCGTGCGCTCGACCACGTCGGCCAGCTCGGCATCGGTCATGGCGTCGCGCTCGGCAGCCAGCTCGGCAGCTTCGGCGCCCTCCGAACCCTCGGCGGCGTCCACCGGCACCAGCTCGACCAGCGCCATGTGATCGTTCTGCAGCACCAGCTCGCGCAGCAGGTCCTCAAAATAGCTGCCGTCCAGCTCGCTACGCAGCTCCTCGTACACCGGGCCGTACTTGAGCGCCAACGTCGCGGCGTCGTCATCGTAGAGCCAGGTGCTCAGCGCGTCGCACGCAATGGCCACGCCATCGGCGATACCGTAGTCGCGCTGGCGCAGGTCGTATTCGTTGCTGCTGATGATGGCTTCCAGGCGCTCGCGCGGAACGCCGTGCTCGCACAGGTCGCGGCAGGCGCCCTGGAACACACGACGCAGCTCGCGCGCCACGCCGGGCTGCGCGTTTTGCAGCATGATGAGCTCGTAGGGCTGCAGGCTCTCGGCTGCGGTGTAGCCCACCACGTTGCCGCCCAGGCCGGCGGCCAGAATGGCCTTCTTAACCGGCGCTTCGTTGGAGCCCAGCAGCGCCTCGAACAGGATGTCCGCCGCGATCGTGCGCTTGCGGTCGAGCGCACTGCCCAGCACCAAGCCCAGGCCCACCAGGGCGTTTTCGGGCGTGGTGGCCATCTCGACGCGCTTATACTCGCAGGTCACGGGCGCTTGCACGCCCAGCGGATTGGGCGCCAGCGTGGACGGGTCCTCGCCGGCGGCAACGGCTGCGTCCATGCGGCGGCTCGCGGCGCTCGGCTGCGACAGATAGCGCTCGTCCAAAAAGGCCAGGGCGCGGTCCACGTCCAGATCGCCATAGAGCGTGATGTAGGAGTTGGAAGGATTGTAGTGGCGCGCGTGCGTGTCCAGGAACTGCTCGTAGGTGAGCGCGGGAATCGCGCGCGGGTCGCCGCCACTCTCGTGCGCATAGGCGGTGTCGGGATAGAGCGCGGCGTTGATGGCGTCGTCCAGCACGCTCATGGGGTCGGACAGCGCGCCCTTCATCTCGTTAAACACCACGCCGTTATAGCGCAGCGTGCCCTCGCGCAGGCTGGCGGGGCTGCCGTCGCCCTCGCCCTCGGCGCTCTCTGGCAGATCCAGCTCGTAGTGCCAGCCCTCCTGCTCAAAAATGGTGGGCTTGGTATAGATGGCCGGGTTGAACACCGCGTCCAGGTACACGTCCATCAGGTTATACAGATCCTGCTCGTTGGTGGTGGCAACGGGGTAGATGGTCTTGTCGGGGTAGGTCATGGCGTTGAGGAACGTCTGCATGGAGCTCTTGATCAGGTCGACAAACGGCTCCTTGACGGGAAACTTGGCCGATCCGCACAGCACCGAGTGCTCAAGAATATGGAACACGCCGGTGGAATCGGCCGGCGGCGTATTAAAGCCAATGGCAAAGGCCTTGTTTTCGTCGTCGCACGCCAGGTACAGCAGACGAGCGCCCGAGGCAGTGTGTCGCAGCACGTAAGCGTCCGAGTCGAGCTCGGGCACGGTCTCGCGGCGCTCGACGGCAAAGCCGTGGCAGGTAGTGCCGGGCACCAGCAGTGCAGCGGCTGCGGCGCGCGGGTCGGTTGAGGTGGTGGGCATATGCAGTCTCCTTTGACGCCCCAGCGGGGGCGAATCGAGTCGAATCCTCGAGAGTATACCCATATGGGGCCCTCGACCAATCTGCCGCACGAGCGTGGATTTTCGGACACACGAGCGTGGATTTTCAGACGCCCGCCGGATGAGCGTGGGTTTTCGGACGAAATCGACCGCCAAAAGCCCAAAAACCGTCCAAATATCCACGCGCGGCATCTTTTATCTCTCGTCTTTCACTCATCTCTAATACAAGAAATGACAGATAACTGAGAGATAATTACGAGAGATAGCGGTGACGTATGGAGATGAACCGCAATGGTATTAGCTGATTGTTGATTGTTCTACCTGCAAAAAGATGTTTTAATGAAGCAAATGTTGAACAGTCCATCTCTCATCTCTCATTGATTTCGAAGACGAAAGATGAGTGAGAGACAAGAGATAATTACGAGAGATAACTGAGAGACGAAGGAAATTTATTCGCGGCATTCTCCGCAGAACCGAGCGAAAGGACGTGCAGATGAACGAAAACGAACTGACCGGTCTGCTCGAGTCTTTAAGGCGCATGGGCTCGGACGATCTTAACGTCGAGGTCAAGGAGAGCGTCACGACGCTTTCCCGCGACGTGTGGGAAACGGTGAGCGCATTCGCGAACACTGCCGGCGGAATCATCGTGCTCGGAGTGAGTGAGCGCGCAGGTTTTGTCCCGGTTGAGAACTTCGAGACCGAGAAAGTGCTCAACCAATTTGTGTCAGGCATGGGTGATGCGGGCGGTCGAGGAAAGCTGGCCAATCCGCCTAAATACACGATCGAGCGAGTGGAGCTTCAGGGCGTCATCGTTCTCGTCATTACGATTGAGGAGCTCGATCCGTCGAGCAAGCCCTGCTATGTCATAGAGCGGGGCGCCCAGGGCGGCAGCTACAAGCGCATCGATGACAAAGATGTGCCGCTTTCATCGACTGAGGTGCTCGCATTGGCGTCATACGGTCGAGCGACTCCGAGCGATCGCGACGCGGTGGCGGGTGCGGGCGCGGACAATCTCGACGAGACGCTGGTCGACCGTACGATAGATCGGGCTTTCTCGTTGACGCCCCGGGCAATGCGCGGCGCGCCGGACAAACAAACGAAGCTGGAGCGCCTAAATATCCTTGATTCCCAGGGCAATGTCACCAAGGCTGGACTCCTAGTTGTGGGCACCTACCCTCAGCAGTTCTATCCCAAGCTCTTCATTGACGTGGCTGTCCATGCGGGAACTCAGAAGGGCATGGCGGGGTCGCTGAGGTTCATGGACCGCACAATCTGTGAGGGAACGTTGGGCGAGATGATCTCGGATGCCGTCGCAGCCGTCGCCAAGAATTTGCGGCGAACCTCGACCGTCCAAGGCGTCTCGCGTGTCGACTCGCTTGAGATTCCCGAGGAGGTTCTGCGCGAGGCAATCGCCAACGCCGTAATCCATCGAGAATACGGGGATCGGTTCTGTGGACAATCGATTGCCGTCGACGTCTTTGACGATCGTGTCGAGGTGACGAATCCTGGCGGCCTTTACGGGGGAAAGACTCGCGAGAACTTGTTTGACGGCAGCTCCCGATGCCGTAACGCGACGCTTGTGAAGCTCATGTCGATTGTCCCGCTGCCGGATGGCGCAGGTTCGCCGGCTGAGGGCAATGGCTCGGGCATCCCGATGATGATCGATGCCATGCGCGCGCATGGTCTGGCCGAGCCCCTGTTCTGCCCGGGATTCGATCGGTTCAAGGTCGTACTTTACCGTTCAAAGATCGAGCCGGTCGATCATGGCGGGGGCTTAATTGTGACGGCACTCAAACACTACGGCGAGCTGGGGACGCGCGAGCTGGCAGAGCGCACAGGGCTCACAATTTCCCAGGTTAGGTCGCGTGTCAACGCGCTCATTGCTCAAGGCGAGCTTGAGCCCACGGCGCCGGCGACGAGCCGCAACCGCAAGTATCGACTGTCGGAGCGCGTGGGATAGATGCGTTAGTGGACGAGGCGACTCAATAATCGACCCTCGATTGGCGTCCATTAAGGTAAAGCGGTTGTTGCCCAATCGACGGTGATGCTAAAGACTCGGCTTACGCCGGCATGGCCCCGAACCCGTCTATCAAGAACAGCCTAAGAACCAGCTTGATGACATTTCCCGGTTTGACTTCTGCCGCGTCAAAGACGTGTCGCTCGGCGAGCTCGCTGCAGTATGCATAGATGTCGCGGATAAGGTCCGCGCCCGAAAGCGTAAACATGTAGCCTGCGTCCGAAAGCGCATTGGGCGCGGCGGGCAACTTGGCCATGTGGCAAAAGGTCAACAGGTCGGGTGCCATAGCGTCCTGGTAGCCAAGATGGCTGCCGTCTTCTTGTGCGGCGAGTTCCAGCTGGCGTACTCGATCCAGCGCCACTGCCAGCACAAAGCTCGGCGTAGGCGCATTGACGTCCTGAGTGGTCGCCACAAGCCTGCCCGCCGCCTGCGTGACAAGCCAAGCGACCTCGCGCTGGCAACGCACGGCCTTGCGCGTAACCGGCTTGATGGACGAAGAAGAAACGCTCCCCTTAGGCGGATTCGAGGCAGCCATAAGACCCTCCCATGAACGACCCGGCCCAACAAGCCCGGATGAAACACGTGCTACATCAGTATACAGGGAAGTGGGGTAGCGGGGTACAAGCGCGCCGGCGGCAAACCGAGAGCATCAACGATGCGCCGATCGCGGAATGAGATCTCGTAATAATTGACTCTCGGCCATATTATTGAGGGGCATGACTCGCGTTCGTATGGTTGTAGGTGCTGGCGATGAACGACATTGACCTTGCTGTTCCGTTGATGGATGGACCAAGCTATGACCGCGCCTGCAGTCTCGTGCCTTCCGAATACGTTGAGGCATGGGAGTGGTTTCTGGGTGAGGAGCAGCGCGGCGGCGTTTGGACCAGCCTTCCGCACCACACCAAGGAAGATAGCCCTCAGTATCAGTACCGTTTGAGAATTGGCTCGGACTTCTTTCCCGTAACGCGGGATTCAGGGATCTTCTGGCCGGGCCAGGATCGGGTGAAGCAAGATCCCAATAAGATCTTTGCGCTTTCGGTCCATAACTCTAAAAAGAGCTTCTACACCGATGTGCCTCCGCTCTATTTGGACGATGGTACGTGGGTCATTAAGTACTCGGTTCAAGCGCCGGGTACCGTTGGTTTTCGAGACCAGAATTACAACCGTAAAATGCTCAACTGCATGGAATGTGGCGTTCCAGTCGGAGTCATATTTGCAACCGAGGTGGGCTACAAGGTGCTCGGCCTTGCATTTGTTGAACGGTTCGAGCCCGAAAACGGATGGTTTGTTCTGCACGGTCCTGTTCATAAAGGCGGACCGGACCCTCGTTTTGCGCCCGACATGAGTTATCTGAAGCACATGCCCGTCGATATTGAGTTTGCCGGACAGGGTACGACCGACGACGAAAAGGTCCGCTATGCGTTAAGGCGCGAGCGATTGGGGCGGCAATGGTTCCGCAAGCAGCTCGTTGCCGCCTATGATGGCCGTTGCGCGGTGTCGGACTGCGGCGTCAGCGAAGCTCTGGAGGCTGCACATATCGAGAATTACTCGGGACCCAAATCGCAGGTTGCCAGCAACGGCATTCTGCTTCGGCGCGATCTTCATTCCCTATTTGATGCTCACCTGATTTCGTTTGAGCCTGTTTGCGGCGAATATCGGCTGTGCGGATCGTACCTGCTGGATAAGACCGACTACGTTTCCTTTGCGGGTGCGACGCTAAGGCAGCCGAATGAGCGTCAGTGGCGACCCAATACGGTGTTTCTTGAGGCCCATCGCATTGAGTTCGATCGCTCGGAAAAGAAGCGTGAAAAGGCGGGGCTTCTGCCGTATTAGCGTATTTGGCTTTGGCGGTCTTTTACGATCGTGTTGTTTGATCGGATCGCGTGGCGATGCAATCTCGCGCGCACTTGCTGGTGCATGCTCTTCCTGGTTTGAATAACGGGAAGGGAGCGAGCGTGAGCTGGCGAGGCGATATCGTGATGGGGAAGTACGGAAAACTGCCGCGTGCCCTTATCGACAACAATATGTTTCCGGGCGTAGAAGTTGATTGCGGGTCGTTTGCTGTCACCTGCCCTTGCTGCGGCTCGCAAATACCGTGTCTCGACATTCGGTTCATCGATGCGCGTGACAGACTCAGCGACGAAGTGAGAAAACAGACAGGCGTTCATATGCCGGTGTATCCGGAGAAATGCCCTGTTTGTGGCCTCGATATCGTGTATGACGCCGGCGACGAGGGATAGGTGATGCGGAGGAGCTGGCTGTGAAGGCATCTTCGTCTCTACAAATAAACCCCCTCACCGAGTTGCCTGTGGAACTCGGCGTGATGGTCGCGTGCCCAGGTAAAGAGCGCTTGGTCAAAGTCGGTGCGCGTGGCCGGGACGCCAAAGACGCCGGCAACTTCGACGCGTATAAACTCCAGTGCCGGCAGCTTGTTGATGGCAGTGAGGGCAAACGGGGACGAGGGCTCCTCGAACAGATAGCGGCTGCCTTGCAGCGCGTCGCAACTGGTGCACGTGTTGCCGAGCGACGGGGCTTTGGAGGCTCGCGCGCCTACGGGCTTGTAGCCGCAGCGCTTATGAAGATAGTCGCGGATCTCGCCCGGCACGCAGCCAAGAGCGGGCACGATGGCGAGTGCGTTGGCGTTGGCCGTGTCGATGGCAATATGCCCGGCTTCGTTGGGCGCGTGCGCGATGACGATGCTCTCGTCGCTATCGGTTCGATAGGGAATGCCGAAGGCCGCGACCGAGGTCTCTTTGTGACACTTCCAGCACTCGCGCTTGCCCAGTACTAGATATATATACGGCGCTGAGGGGTCGGATCGGTCAACACCGGGCAGCCACTCGGCAAAGGGCTCGGGGTTGACGCCGCTGGGTACATACCAGATCTTCTTGATCCGGTCCCATTTGGCGCCCAGCGCCTTGGCTTCTTCTTTGTGCGAAAAGGGGACATCGAGCTCAGTGCGCATGGCGGCTCCTTGGTGCTGCAGGTGCAAGTGGCTCAAGGATACCGCAGGGTGTGGACGCTGTGGCGTTTTGCCGAGAAGCTGCGGTGCGGACTGGTTGGTTACGCCCTGGATAAATTGGCAAGTAGATGGTCGGCTTTTGGCCAGTTGGGCGGTTGGAGCAGCTTGCGGCGCAGTTTTGTGCCTGGCTATTGTTGATGTTGGGGTATTGAATTTGTTTGGCAGCCATTTGTCAGGTGAATTGATGTTACGTTGCGATGACGGTTGGAGCTGCCAGCGGATTTGCGACATAAAACAAAACAGCCCAGAGGACATAGCCTCTGAGCTGCGAACATTTGGTGGGCGTTAGAAGATTTGAACTTCTGACCTCTTCCGTGTCAGGGAAGCGCTCTCCCCCTGAGCTAAACGCCCGATCAAGGGTGCGCAAGCGCGCAAGGGATAATATAACGGAGCCTGAACTCGGTGGCAAGAACATTTTTAAAAATCGTTTACATTGTGGAATTCGGGGGCTTTGTCATATCCATTTCAAAAGAGCCTGCTGCCGCGATTTGGCTGTCGCATAATGCAAGGCCATTGCGGTATCGAGCTATGGAAAGACGCCTGCGGAATTGTCCTACCGATAAGCGGACAAGCCTCCAGCTGGTGACTTCGCCGTGGTAAGGTAAGCCGAATTGTTTCCAGGCTGTTTCGGGGGAGTGGAATGAGCAAAGAGTGTGTCGAGCAGGTCGAAGGCGCAGGGGCTTCGGTGCCGATGACCGATATATCGAACATTGATGTGCCCGAGGGCACCGACGAGCTCAGCCGTAGCACCCGCCGCGCCTGGCGCGAGCGCCTGAACAGCGCTTCGACGCGCAAGATGATCACGGGCGTCTTGGCTACGCTGGTGGGCGGTTCGTTTTGGGGCTTCTCGGGCACCAGCGCGAGCTTTCTGTTCGATACCTACCACGTCGATACCTTGTGGCTTATGAGCGTGCGTCAGATTCTCGCCGGTCTACTCTTTATGGCCGTGGTTGTCACGCGCGACCGCGAGCGCCTGATTAAGCTCTGGACCACACCCGCCGATCGCAAGCAGCTGCTGCTCTTTACCGCCTTTGGCCTGCTGTTCAACCAGTTTTGCTATCTTTCGGCCGTGCGGCTGACGAACGCCGGAACCGCGACGGTGCTCCAGTGCCTGCAGCTCGTTATCATCATGGGCTACACCTGCGTGATCGATCGCCGCATGCCACGTACTCGTGAAGTCATCGGCATTGGCCTAGCTCTGGGTGGAACCTTTTTAATCGCCACCGGCGGCGACCCCACCAGCCTGAATATCTCGCCGCTTGGCCTGGCAGCAGGTCTTATGTGTGCGGTCAGCGCCGCGTGTATGGCGGTGATTCCCGCCAAGATCCTGCCCGAATACGGTAGCCCCATCGTCACGGGCTCGGCAATGCTCGCGGCGGGCGTGGTTTCATGTGTCTTCGTGCGGCCCTGGGCGCATATGCCGTCGCTCGACGCTGCCGGCATCGAGGCGCTCGCGGTGTTCGTGGTTATTGGCTCGTTTTTTGCTTACATGCTTTATATGCAGGGCGTTAAGGACATCGGCTCGGTGCGCGCGAGCCTCATCGGAACTGTGGAGCCGGTTTCGGCGACCATCACCAGCGCCGTTATGCTGGGGACGGTGTTTTTGCCGACCGACCTTATCGGCTTTGCCATGATCATCGTGATGATGTTCCTCACGGTGTAGCTGGTGCCGCTGCCAAGACGGAAAAGGTGTTGTGCCGCATTTTCGCCAATTGACGTCCGTGTCTGGAGTTTAGCTGTCGATGCTCAAAATGCCATAAACTAGTAACGTTATGGACTTTTTCATTGCGACTCAATTGCGAGGATTTCTTTATGGCTGGTAATCACTTTAAGGGCAGCGATAGCGGCCGTCCTGCAGTTCCGCCGCGTCCGAACGGGGCTGGTAAGGCCGGCACGCCGGGCGGCGCTGGACAGGGCGGTTCCGGTAAGCGCGTGTCCCCGGGCGAGACGGCGATGTTTACCGCTCTGTACGAGCAGTCTCAAAAGGCAAAAAAGACCGGCCGTGCAAGAGGGAATGTCTTTGCGGACGGTGCAACCTCCACGTCGCAGCCGAGCGGGGCTCCTTCGGTACCCGCGAACAACGCAGGTGCTGCCAACGCCGCGAATGGCGCCGGCAACGTTAATGCCGGCAAGGCCGCCAACAATACTCCCTCTGCCGGTGGCGCGGGGCTTACGGGTAACCTTGGCACGATTTACACCGGCGCCTCCGAGACTGGCACGTTCGCCCGCCTGGATGATAGCGGTGCCGAGTTTGCGGGCTCGGGTTCCAAGGAAGATTATTACGATTTTGGCTTGAACTACGGTAGCGACGCTTCGTCGAGTTCGACCTCTGACGGTCTGGTCCGTCATCGCCATCGCAAGGGCGAGCGCAAAAAGCGTCACACCGGCGCCATTATTGCCGCTGTGGTCGCGGTGCTTCTCGTTGCGCTTGGCGCAAGCGGCTTTATGCTGCTTAACTCGGCAAAGACCGTAAAGAGCGAAGCGAAGGAGGCTGTCGAGATTGTCGGTGGCCTTAAGGACAAGGTCACGTCGGGCGATTTTTCGACGCTGCCTGACGACGCGAAGAAGATCGATGAGCTCTGCAACAGCATGAAGGCGGAGACCTCGAGCCCGCTGTGGGCGGCGGCTTCGTTTATCCCGGTGTATGGCAGCGATATCAATGCGGCCCGCACCATGATTGACGCCCTGTCCGATGTCTCGAGCAATGCGCTGGTTCCCATGGCCGATAACCTTTCGCAGGCTACGCCCGGCAAGCTGTTCCAGGACGGCATGATTAACGTGTCCGCGCTGCAGGCGGTCGCCGATTCGCTTTCCAGCAGCTCGAAGGTGTTCAAGAGCGCCAACGAGAAGGTCCAGGGCATTGGCGATACTCATATTTCCCAGGTGACCGAGCTGGTCGATAAGGCCAAGGACGGCTTTGCCACCCTCAACGGCGCGGTTGACGCGGCGGAGAAGGTCGCCCCCGTCCTTCCCCAGATGCTCGGCGCCAACGGCCAGACGCGTCATTATCTTGTGCTCGCGATGAGCAATGTCGAGATCCGCGCCTGCGGCGGTTTCCCCGGTTCTCGCGGCGTGATGTCGGTGACTGACGGTAAGCTCGAACTGGGCGATTTTGTCAAAGTCGACATGATGAAAGAGCCTTTGAGCCCGCTTCCCATCACCGATGAAGAGGCAAACTTGTTCACGACCGGATGGGGCCTGACCGGATTCAACACGCTCGGATACACGATGGGCGACGTTACGATGACGCCTGATTATCCGCGTGCGGCTCAGCTTGCCAGCGATATGCAGAAGGCCATTGTCGGAGATGACATCGACGGCGTATTCGCAGTCGATCCGGTATTTTTGCAGTATATGCTCGGCATTGTAGGCGGTACACAGCTTCCTGATGGCACCGTCGTTGATGGAAGCAACGCTGCAAAGGTGCTGCTGCACGATATTTATTGGAATTACCCGGTAGAGGAACAGGATGCCATTTTTGCGGCGGTTGCCGGATCAGCTTTTAACAAGATCGTGGGCGAACTGGGATCCAGCGATATTACTAAGATTGCTGCCGCCATCGAAAAGGGCGCTTCCGAGGGTCGCATCCTCATGTATTCGAGAAACGATGACGAGGAAAAGGCCGCGAAGGCTCTTGGAATATCGGGCGCCCTCCAAACCGATACGTCGGAGGCTCCGATCTTGGGCGTCTATGTGAACAACTACAGCTATTCAAAGATGGATTGGTTCCTCGATAAACGGGTCACCATCGATTCTTCGGTTGAAAATGCCGATGGCTCGACGACGTATCGAGTGACCACCTCGCTCAAGAACACGATGACCCCCCAGGAGAAGGCCGAGATGCCTGGTTATTTCCAGGGCCATAACGGCATTAGCCAGGATATTGACGATGAGGTGCTGAGGCTTTATCTCTACGCTCCTGCGGGAGGCAGCATTTCGGACATTAAGACTTCGGGCTCCGGTTCTATCGAAATGAACGAAGCGACGCACGATGGCTTGAAGGTTGCATGGGGCGGTGTCCACATGCTTCTTGGACAAGACATAAAGGTCGAGTACAAGGTCACGACTTCGAAGGACTCTGGGCACAAAGAGCTTAAGGTTCGTACCACGCCAACCGCTCAAACGTTCGAACAGGATAAGTAAGATATGAAGTACTTTGGCACCGACGGCTTTCGCGGTGAGGCCAACGTTGGGCTGACGGTAGAGCACGCTTATAAGATTGGCCGTTTTGTGGGCTGGTATTACGGCGCCAACCGCAGTGCTAAGGCGCGCGTCATCGTGGGCAAGGACACACGCCGCTCGAGCTATATGTTTGAGGCGGCGCTGGTGAGCGGCCTGGTCGCGAGCGGTGCGGACGCCTATATGCTGCACGTGATCCCCACGCCGGGCGTGGCGCATCAGACCGTGGAGGGCTGCTTCGATTGCGGCATCATGATCAGTGCGAGCCATAACCCGTTTTGCGATAACGGCATTAAGCTCGTCAACAGCGACGGCTTTAAGATGGACGAGGACGTGCTGGAGCTCATCGAGGACTATATCGATGGCAAGAGCGAGGTGCCGCTGGCAACGGGCAATCACATCGGCGCCACGGTGGATTACATGCAGGGCCGCAACCGCTACATTGCTTCGCTCATCGCCAGCGCGAACTTTTCGCTGCAGGGCGTCAAGATCGGTATTGACTGCGCCAACGGCTCGGCTTCCTCGGTGGCCAAGCCGGTGTTTGACGCGCTCGGCGCCGACGTGCGCGTGATCAATGCCGCGCCCGATGGTTTTAACATCAACGTCGACTGTGGCTCCACGCATATGGAGCGCCTGCAGCGCCACGTGGTGGAGCAGGGGTTGGACGTGGGCTTTGCCTACGACGGCGATGCCGACCGCTGCCTGGCTGTGGATGAGCGCGGTCGCGTGGTAGACGGCGACCAGATCCTGTACGTGTGCGGCGTGTATCTGAACAAGCACGGGCGACTCTCGGGCGGTACCGTGGTGCCGACGATTGCCAGCAACTTTGGCCTGGTCAAGTCGCTGGAGCTTGCCGGTCTGAGCGCCGTGACCAGCGGCGTGGGCGACCGTCACGTGTATGCCAAGATGCGCGAGGGCGGCTACAGCCTGGGTGGCGAGCAGACGGGCCATACGATCTTTGGCGATATCGAGCGCACGGGCGACGGCATTATGACCTCGCTGCGCGTGATGGAAGTGATTCGTGCCGAGCGCGAGACGCTCTCGCAGCTCACGGCTCCGTGCAAGCTGCTGCCGCAGGCGCAGGTGGCCGTGCACGTGGCGGACAAGGACGCCGCGCTCGAGAACATGGGCGTGCAAAACGCCATCGCCGAGGCCGAGGCTGCGCTGGCAGGCGAGGGCCGCGTGCTCGTACGCAAGAGCGGAACCGAGTCGGTTATCCGCGTGCTGGCCGAGGCGCCCGACCAAACATCCGCCGATGCCGCCATGAAGCGCATCGCAAGTGCTCTGGAGGCTCTTTAGTTACGCGTTTTTACCAAACCGCGTAACTGCTCGACGCTGCAAACGGCCCCAAGCGGCAGTCTGACGTTCAATTTCAAGGGCGCGACCAGAAGGTCAGCGCCCTTTCATTTCACGTCACCTTGCTCGCTTAGGGTCGTTTTCGCTGACGTTGCCAAGACATTAGCGTCAACGAACTAGTCATTGGGTACCTAGTTATTGGGTGAAAAAAGGGGACGCTGCGGATTGGTTCCGCGGCGTCCCCTTTGCGTTGGCGTGTCGGTTATGCCTTACAGCTCGTAGAGCGTGGTGAACTTGTCCTGCAGGTAGCTGCAGTAGTAGCGGGCATCGAACGCCATGCCGCAGGCGCCCTTGATGAGCTCCGGCGCGTCCTTGGCGCGGCCCCACTGCCAAATGTGCTCGCCCAGCCAGGCGCGGACGGGTGTCAGGTCGCCGCTCGCGCAGGCGCCGGTAAGGTCGATGCCGTCGCGGCACATGGCCGGCACAAACATGGCGTCGTAGGCGCTGCCCAGCGCATAGGTGGGGAAGTAGCCAAACGAGCCGCCGCTCCAGTGCGTATCCTGCAGGCAACCACGCGTGTCGTCGGGAACCGGAATGCCCAGGTACCCATCCATGAAGCGATTCCAAAGAGCGGGGATATCCTTGGCTGTGGCCTCGCCGGCAAACAGCATGCGCTCGATCTCGTAGCGCACCATAACGTGCAGCGGATAGGTGAGCTCATCGGCCTCGGTGCGGATCAACGACGGCTGCGCGATGTTAACGGCGTGGTAGAGCGTGTCCTCGTCGACGTCGCCGTAGACCTCGGGTGCGTGGCGGCGCAGCACCTCGAGCAGCGGTCCCATAAAGGCGCGGCTGCGACCCACGGTGTTCTCGAAAAAGCGGCTCTGGCTCTCGTGGATGCCCATGGAGGTGCCGCCCTCAAGACAGGTACGCGCATAGGCGGGATTGACGCCCAGCTCGTACATGGCGTGTCCCGCCTCGTGGATGATGCTGTAGACGTTGGAGATGCAATCGTCCTCGTAGATGTGTGTCGCGATGCGCGCGTCACCCACGGCAAAGCCCTCGCTAAACGGGTGCTCGGTAAAGGCAAGCGTGGTGTCGTTCAGGTTCAGGCCGACGAGCTTCATAAGGTCGAAGCTCATGGCGCGCTGGGCGGCCTCGGGCACGCGGGCGTGCAAAAAGTCGGCATCGGGCTGCTGGCCGCGCTCGCCGATGGCGTGCACGAGCGGCACGACCGTCGTCTTGACCTCATCGCAAAACGCATCGAAGCTCTTGGCGGAAAGGCCGCGCTCGTACTGGTCGAGCCAAACGTCGTATGGGTCGCGCTTGGGGTCCATAAGTTCGGCCTGATGCTTAAGTTGGGCGACGATCCTATCCACATAGGGCTCAAAGCTCGCCCAGTCATTGGCCGTCTTGGCCTTGTGCCATACGGCATCGGCCTCGCAGGTGAGCCTAGTCCAGGCCTCGGCCTCCTCGGTGGGGATGACGCTTGCCTCGCGCTGGTCGCGACCGAGCACACGGATCTCGTCGAGCAGCTGCGGGTCGTCTACATGTCCGCCTGCAACCGTCTCGCGCGCTAACGAGCGTACGAGCTCAACGGACTTCTCGCTGGTCAGTAGCTTGTGATGCTCGCCGGCAAGCGTGCCCATGGCGTCGGCACGGGCGGCAGCACCGTTGGCAGGAGCAATCGTCGCTCCATCGAACTCGGCAATCTTGAGCAGGTACTCGCGAGTCCACAGCTTGCCCTCGAGTTTGCGGAATTTTTTGACGGCCTTGTCGGCTTTAGCAACCTTGACGCCCTTGGCAGCCTTTGCCACGGCGGCCTTGGCCTTCTTATCGAGTTTCTTTCCCATACCGTATCCTTAATCTCGCAGGCCGAGCGCCGCAGACGGGTGCACGGCCAGTTTGCACAGCTACCTGCCTTGTACCCAGCGCGAACAAAACGGAACGCGGCGATGCACACGTAGAATGTGTTATCCTATAGCCCAATGCGTTGACGGAGAGGGTTTTGCCCGCCGCGTCGCCGGCAAGAGAGGGAAGGTCATGGGCTGCAAGCCTTCCTGCGGTGACAAGGGCCAAGCGTTCACTCCCGAGCAGCGACCTCAACGGGCGCGCGGCCAGTGGCAGCAAAGCCTCAGTAGGGAAGCCGTGAGCCTCGCGACAAGAGGCACAGAGTGGGCGCGGCGGGCCAGACATCCGCCGGGTCAAACAAGGTGGTACCGCGGAATTCAACCGTCCTTGGGCAATGCACATGCCCGAGGACGGTTTTTTGTTACCGAACCGGGCCGCGCATCCGCAGCATCGGGCGGCGTCAGCCGCCCCGGAGCGCGGATACGCGAGAGACGAAAGGGAAGACATGAGTCTGATTGATGATCTGGTCAAACTCGAGGAAGAGGCCAAGGAGCTCGTTGCAGGCGCCGACGACGCCGCCAAGCTCGAGGCTGCACGCGTTGAGCTGCTCGGTCGCAAGGGCCGCATCACCGGCCTGATGCGCATGATGGGCAAGCTCGCCCCCGAGGATCGTCCCGTGATGGGCAAGCGCGCCAACGAGATGCGCCAGCTGATCGAGGGCATGCTCGACGAGCGCACCACCGAGATGAAGGCCGCCGCCCTCAAGCACGCACTCGAGCACGATGCCGTCGACATCACGCTGCCGGGCATCCGTCCGCAGATCGGCCACCAGCACCTGATCAAGCAGATCATCGAGGAGGCCGAGGACATCTTCTGCGGCATCGGCTACACCGTCGAGTCCGGCCCCATGGTCGACACCTCCTACTACAACTTCACCGCGCTCAACGCCCCCATGGATCACCCGAGCCGTTCGGCCCGCGATACCTTCTACGTGGTCGACAACAACCCCGGCAGCGTCGCGCACCCCGAGGCTCATGCCCACGGCGAGTCCGACGTGCTGCTGCGCACCCAGACCTCGGGCGTGCAAATCCACACCATGGAGTCGCAAAAGCCGCCCATCTACATGATCTGCCCGGGCACCGTCTATCGTCCCGACACGGCCGACGCCTGCCACCTGCCGCAGTTCAACCAGATCGAGGGCCTGGTCGTCGACGAGGGCATCACCTTTGGCGATCTTAAGGGCACGCTCGACTACTTTGTTAAGTGCATGTTTGGCGAGGACCGCAAGACGCGTTATCGCCCGCATTTCTTCCCCTTCACCGAGCCTTCCTGCGAGGTGGACGTGAGCTGCCACGTGTGCGGCGGCAAGGGCTGCAACTTCTGCAAGCACAGCGGCTGGATCGAGATCCTGGGCTGCGGCATGGTCGACCCCAACGTCCTGATCAACTGCGGCATCGACCCCGAGAAGTACACCGGCTTTGCCTTTGGTATTGGTGCCGAGCGCGTCGCGGCACTGCGCTACGACTTGCCCGACCTCAGAACGCTCATGACTGGCGATATGCGCTTCTTGAATCAGTTCTAGGCTGCGGCTTGCCCAAGCACGGCACCTCGGCGCTCATTCGTCGCTTACGTACCAAAGTACGCGGCGCTCCTCTTTCGGGCCGATCTGCCGCACTTGGACAACCCTCGCTTTGTAAGGAATGTTCACAAAGTTGAAGTTTCCACCTGCATCTCTTCGCAGGCTTTCAGTATGAAAGGAGAGCTAGATGCGTGTTTCTTACGACTGGCTCAAGACCATGATCGATATTCCGGAGGATCCCAAGACCCTTTCGGACGAATATATCCGTACCGGCACCGAGGTCGAGGCGATCGACACCGTGGGCGAGTCCTTCGACCACGTGGTGACCGCCAAGGTGCTCACCAAGACCCCGCACCCCGATAGCGACCACATGTATGTGTGCTCGGTCGACGTGGGCGACAAGAACCTCGACCCCGACGGCAATCCCGCTCCGCTGCAGATCGTCTGCGGCGCGCAGAACTTTGAGGCCGGCGACCACATCGTCACGGCCATGATCGGCGCCGTGCTTCCCGGCGACGTCAAGATCAAGAAGAGCAAGCTTCGCGGCGTCGTGTCCATGGGCATGAACTGCTCCGCGCGCGAGCTCGGCCTGGGCGGCGACCACTCCGGCATTATGATCCTGCCCGAGGATACGCCCTGCGGCATGCCGTTTGCCGAGTACGTGGGCTCGAGCGACACCGTGCTCGACTGCGAGATCACGCCCAACCGCCCCGACTGCCTGTCCATGATCGGCATGGCTCGCGAGACCGGCGCCATCTTCGACCGCGATTTCCACGTTGAGCTGCCCGCCATCAAGGCCGAGACCGGCCGCGCGACCGACGACGAGCTTTCCGTCGAGATTGCCGACGAGGGCCTGTGCGACCGCTACGTTGCCCGCATCGTGCGCAACGTGAAGGTCGGCCCGTCGCCCGACTGGATGGTCAAGCGCCTTAACGCCCTGGGCGTGCGCCCGCACAACAACATCGTCGACATCACCAACTATGTGATGATGCTCACTGGTCAGCCGCTGCACGCCTTTGACCTCGACACCTTTGCCGAGCGCGATGGCAGGCGCCGCGTGGTCGTTCGCGCCGCCCAGCAGGACGAGAAGTTCACGACGCTCGACGGCGAGGAGCGTACGCTCGACGCCGGCATGGGTCTCATCACCGACGGCGAGCGTCCTGTGGCGCTGGCCGGCGTTATGGGTGGCATGGATTCCGAGATTGAGGACGACACCGTCGACGTGATGGTCGAGAGCGCCTGCTTCAACGCCGGCCGCACCTCGCACACCAGCCGTGACCTGTCGCTGATCTCCGACGCCTCCATCCGCTTTGAGCGCCAGGTCGACGAGACCGGCTGCGTGGATGTTGCCAACGTTACCTGCGCGCTCATCGAGGAGATCGCCGGCGGCGAGGTCGCCCCCGGCTATGTGGACGTGTTCCCCGCGCCCAAGACCATCGACGGCATCAAGCTGCGCCTGGCCCGCGTACGCGCCATCTGCGGTGCTGACATCGAGCCCGACTTTATCGAGCGCTCACTCACCCGCCTGGGCTGCACCGTCGAGCGCGACGGCGAGGACTTTATGGTCACGCCGCCGAGCTTCCGTCCCGACCTGCCGCGCGAGATCGACCTGATCGAGGAGGTCCTGCGCCTGTGGGGCATGGGCCGCGTGACGGCGACCATCCCGGCTGCCAGGAACCATATCGGCGGCCTGACCCGCGAGCAGAAGCTCACCCGCAAGGTTGGCGAGATCCTGCGCGCCTGCGGCCTCAACGAGACCACGACCTTTGGCTTCGCCGCCCCGGGCGACCTGGAGAAGATCGGCATGTCCACCGAAGGCCGCGGCTGCCCCGTGGTGCTCATGAACCCGCTGGTGGCCGAGCAGACCGAGATGCGCCGCTCGTTGCTGCCGGGTCTGCTGCAGTCTGTGGCCTACAACGAGGCCCACGGCACGCCCAACGTGCATCTGTACGAGGTCGGCAGCTTGTTCCACGGTCGCGAGAACGCCAGCCTGCCCAAGGAGACCAAGTCCGTAGCGGGCGTGCTGTCGGGCCAGTGGAGCGAGCGATCCTGGAACATGAAGTACCGTAAGCTGCGTTTCTTCTTTGGCAAGGGCATTGTCGAGGAGCTGCTTGCCCAGCTGCGCGTCGAGAAGGTTCGCTTCCGTCCCGTCGAGGGCGAGGGCTATGCCTTCCTGCAGCCGGGTCGTGCTGCCGAGGTGCTCTCGGGCGGTACCGTGCTGGGCTGGGTTGGCGAGATTCACCCCGAGGCGCGCGAGGCTATGGGCATTGACGAGGTCGTCGTTGCCTTTGAGCTCGACTTGGACAAGCTGATCAAGGGCGCCCGCAACCAGGAGAACTACCGTGAGTTCTCGCAGTACCCGGCCGTTGAGCACGACCTTGCTATCGTGGTCGACAACACTGTGACCTGCGAGGATCTTGAGCGTCGTATTACGAGTGCCGGCGGCAAGCTGCTCGAGGGCGTGCGCCTGTTCGATGTCTACCGCGATCCCATCCGCATCGGAGCGGGCAAGAAGTCCATGGCCTTTGCGCTTACGTATCGCTCCGACGACCACACGCTCACCAGCGAAGAGGTCGAAAAGGCGCACCAGAAGATCGTCACCAAGGTGTGCAAGGGCGTAAACGGCGAGGTCCGCGGCTAGGTCCTGCGCTGGGGTATGGGTTAGCGGTGGCTGCTGCCGAATCCTACATGACCGCTATGCCCGGTATAAGGCACCGTTGAGCCTGCATATATGACACGCGCATTACATAACGGCGTGCTGCTTTGTCGGCAGTGCGCCGTTTTGCTATGATAGCCCGCGTCGTGTTACGAATCTGACATTACGTAACACTGGAAAGGTGATTCAAACGGCGTTGCAATTCCGTGCGCCGATAACCGGGAGGCGTGCATGCATATTCCAGATAATTATCTGTCCCCGCAGACCGATGCCGTCATGGCAGTGGCGATGGTGCCCGTTTGGGTTCACTGCATCAAGAAAGTGCGCGCCACGCTCGATCGCGAGCACATGGCTTTCCTGGGCATCTGCGCCGCGTTCTCCTTCCTGCTTATGATGTTCAATGTGCCGCTGCCCGGCGGCACCACAGGTCACGCCGTCGGCGGCGCGCTCATTGCGCTGCTGCTAGGCCCCGAGGCCGCGGCTATCGCTGTCTCGGTTGCGCTGGCACTGCAGGCGCTGCTGTTTGGCGACGGCGGCGTTCTGTCGTTTGGCGCCAACTGCTTTAACATGGCCTTTGTGCTGCCGTTTGTCGCTGCTATCGTGTTCCGTGCGCTCAACAGCCGCCTGCACGACAAGAGCTGGGGCACCTCGGTTTCTGCCGTCGTGAGCGGTTGGGTCGGCCTGTGCCTGGCAGCCCTGTGCGCGGCAATCGAGTTTGGTATTCAGCCGATGCTCTTCACCAACGCTTCGGGCGCTCCGCTGTACTGCCCCTTCCCGCTGTCCGTGGCTATTCCGGCCATGTTGATCCCGCATATGCTGGTTGCCGGCGTGGTCGAGGGCGTGGCGACTGCCGCGATCTACGGCTTTATCAAGAAGACGGCGCCGAGCGTTATCGTCGGGCCCGAGGCCGTCGATGGCCAGCTTACTGCCGAGGGCGCTGCTGCCAAGAAGACCTCGCTGGTCCCCACGCTCATCTTGGTTGCCGTGCTTGTCGTGGCTACGCCGCTCGGCTTGCTTGCCACAGGTGACGCATGGGGCGAGTGGGACGCCGAGGGCGCCGCGACCGCCGTTCAGGAGGTTGGTGACGACAGCCTGCAAGCTTCGGTCGGCCTTGATACCCCGACCTTTGCCGACGCTCTGCCTACGGGTGATTACCTGCAGGCCTATTCCGAGGAGCAGGGTCTTGGCTTTGCCGGTCAGGCTGCCATGTATATCCTGTCCGGCGTGATTGGCGTGGCGGTGCTCACCATCGCATTCCGTCTGATCTCGCTGACGGTTAAGGAAAGCGGTGCTCATGGCAATAGCCGAGCTGCCTAGCTGGCTTGCGGTCGAGCAGCGTTACGAGCCCGTGGGGGCTCGGCATCGTGTGATGCAAAAGAACGTCCTGCACCTGGCGAGCCTGCTTGAGCGGGTTCGCCTGGGTGGGGGCGCGCACGAGGGCGGGTCGATGGTCGACCGCGCCCTTTCTTGCGTTTCGGCTCCGGTGCGCCTGGTGGGGATGTTCGTCTGCGTTCTATGCGTGTGTCTGACGCAGAGCCCGCTGTACCTCATGTTGATGGCGGCTATCGCGCTGGTGCTGGTCGCGGTGCGCCCCGCACGCGGGCTGCGTGCGACCATTGTACCGGCGCTCGGCGCCACGGGGCTCGCAGTGGTTCTGGCGCTGCCTGCCCTGCTGCTGGGCGCTTCCGCTACGGGCGCCATGCTCAAAATTGCGCTTAAGACGTTCATTAACGTGTCGCTCGTGCTGGGCGTTTCGTGGACGCTTACCTGGAGCCGCATGTCGGCGGCGCTCAAGACGCTACATCTGCCCGACGAGGTCATCTTTACGTTTGATATGGCGCTCAAGCACATCGAGGTGCTGGGTCGCACGGCGCACAATCTGTGCGAATCGGTCATGCTGCGCAGCGTTGGCCGTGCGCCTGAGGGATTTTCGCGTACCGATTCGATTGCGGGTATCATGGGCATGACCTTTATCAAGGCGATGGAATGCAGCCGCGCGATGGACGAGGCCATGCTCTGCCGTGGCTTTGCCGGTGCGTATCCGGCGCCCGCGCGCGCCGGGTTTGGCTGGCGCGATGCGGTCTATGCGGCCGGCGTGGCGCTGCTGGCAGTGTTGTGCGCCGTACTGTAGGCGCTGCTGGTTTCGGCTGGGGATGCAAATGGGGGAGGGCGACGTTTTGACGATCGATATGAATAGTGCGGCGGGCATGAACGGTGCGGGCGGCGCCGAGGTCGCGCCGCTCATCGAGCTGCGCGACGTAGTGTTCTCCTATACGGGTCATACGGTTGTCGATGGCGTTTCGCTGCAGGTCGATCGTGGTGAACTCGTTGCCCTGCTCGGTCCCAACGGTTGTGGCAAGACGACGATCATGCGCCTTATCAACGGCCTTGAGCTCGCGGATGCCGGCGCATACCTGTTTGACGGACGCGTGGTCGATGCGGCGTATCTGAAGGATTCTGCTGCTGCTCAGAAGTTCCACCAGCGCGTGGGCTTCGTATTCCAAAACGCCGACGCCCAGCTGTTCTGCGCTACGGTGGGCGAGGAAGTTGCTTTTGGTCCCGCGCAGATGGGGCTGCCGGCAGACGAGCTCGAGCGCCGCGTGCGCGATGCCATGGGGCTGTTTCAGGTTGTCGACCTTGCCGACGTCTCTCCCTATCAGCTCTCGGGCGGGCAAAAGAAACGCGTTGCGCTGGCTGCGGTGGTGTCGATGAACCCGGATATCTTGGTCCTCGACGAGCCTACCAATGGACTCGACGAGGATTCATGCGACATCGTGGTCAACTTCTTGCTGGCCTACGTCGCGGCGGGTAAGACGGTCTTGATGAGCACGCATCACCAGGATTTGGTGCGACGCCTGGGTGCCCGTGCAATCTATATCGATCGATATCACCATGTGGTCGAGGCACCTTCGCCGTCGTATGGAACCGAAAGCGGTGCTACGGACTAGTTGCTGCGTAGAGCGTGCGTAGCCGCCCGCGCGGCTTTGCCGTGATGGTATAGTTATCCAGGTTTTTATGGGGGTGGCTATGCCAAGCTGGAACATTCATATCGCTCAGACGGAGCGTTTGCTGGAGCGCACCGGTGCGCTTGCCAATAGCGTGCGCGACCGCAATGCCTTTTTGTTTGGTTGCGTGGTTCCGGATATCTTCGTGGGCTATATGGTCCCTGGCATCGCCGATCCCATTCCGTACCGCATTACGCACTTTGCCAAGCCTGAGCCCATCCCTAAGCCTCGTGAGCATGAGTTCTGGGATACCTATGTGGCACCGTTGCTTAAAAGTTCGCCCATCGGTGCGCCGGCCGCGGCGACCTCGATTATCGAGGAACGCGAGCGGCTGAACCGCGTGCACTATCCCCAGCGCTACAAGGATGCCGAGCCGGTTGCCGGTCCCGGCGCCTGTGAGTTCTCGCTTGCGTCCGAAGATGTGGCACAGTCGTTGCTCGATTTGACACTTGGTGTCTGGTCGCATCTGGTGGCCGATACCGTATGGAATACGCGCGTGAATCAGTACCTGGAGGCGCACGGCGGCAAGCCGTGCGAGGAGTTCCGCATTAAAAAGCAAGGCGACTTTGACTGGTTTGGCAAGACGCTGGGCATTGTTTCCATCCCGCGTGCGACCGATCGCCTGTATACCGCTGCGACGCGTTTTGGGCAGTATCCCATCCATAAAGAATATGTGCTCAAGACCATCGGCGTCATGCACGAGATTGTACGCGAAAACCCCGGTGAGCCCGACCATCCGCCATACCGCCTGCTAACCGAGGAGTTTTTCGACGCAACGTTTACCGAGGTCATCGAGCTGACCGAGGCGGGATTTGCGACTCGCGTTGCTGCTTCTGGCGTTCCCGCAGTCCCCCTGATTGCTAGCTGCTAGCCGGCCGGCTTAACGGTGAACAGTTCATCCCAATTGACCAACAGCTCCCGTCGCAGGGCATCTTCGGTGGTACGCTCGGCATCGGAAAGGTTCGCGACTGATCACAAATCGATGAAGCGGCATATGAAGTAGGTCCTAAAAAAGGGCCCGGAAGGCAAAGCCTTCCGGGCCCTTTGCAATGCAAGTGTGCTTGCAAGTGCGATTTAGCGCACCTGAGCGACGTAAGCGACGTTGGTCGAGGAGACCTTGTCCTCGAGCTGGACGCTCATGCGGGAATCGCCGGCGGTGGCGACGGTCAGATCGCCGGCCTCGACGTAGCCGAGCTCCTTAGCGGTCTCGATCGCCTTGACGATCGTGCCGTTGACGGTGCCCTGGGTAATCTCGGCCTGGTGCGGGATAACGCCCCAGTACATAATCATTTGCTGGACGGCCCACTCGTGGCGGGAGAACGCGCAGATCGGCATGTTGGGACGGAAGTGCGAGATCAGGCGAGCGGTACGACCGGTGGTCGTCGGCACGGTGATGCACTTGGCGCCAACGGTGGTAGCCATGTTCACAGCGGACATACCCACAACGTTGTTGACGACGCGGGTGCCGTGAGCATCGGCCGGAACCTCGAGCGGAGCGTGGGCCGGGAGGTACTTCTCGGTCTCGAGAGCAATGCTGGCCTGCATCTTGACGGCCTCGACCGGGTACTTACCGGCAGCGGACTCGCCGGACAGCATAACGGCGTCGGTGCCGTCGTAAATGGCGTTAGCAACGTCGGCAACCTCGGCGCGCGTCGGGCGCGGGTTCTGCTGCATGGAGTCGAGCATCTGCGTAGCGGTGATAACGGGCTTGTAGGCCGCGTTGCACTTGGCGATGATCTCCTTCTGGATGTGCGGAACGAGCTCGGGCTTGATCTCGATGCCCAGGTCGCCACGGGCGACCATGATGCCGTCGGAAGCCTCGAGGATCTCGTCGAAGTTCTCGACGCCCAGGGCGCACTCGATCTTCGGGAAGATCGTCACGTGCTCGCCACCGTTCTCGCGGCAAAGCTCGCGGATGCCGCGGACGGACTCGCCGTCACGGATGAAGGAAGCGGCGATGTAGTCGATGTTCTCGGTCAGGCCAAAGAGGATGTCCTGACGATCGCGCTCGGTGATGGCGGGCAACGAGATGTTGACGTTGGGCATGTTGACGCCCTTGCGCTCGCCGATCAGGCCGTCGTTCTTGACGACGCAGGTCATGTCCTGACCGTCGACGGACTCGACCTCGAGGGCAACCAGGCCGTCGTCGATCAGGATAAGGGAGCCCTTCTCGACCTCGGAGGGCAGAGCCAGGTAGTCGAGGGAGATGTGCTCAGAGGTGCCGTGGAAATCCTCGGACGTGGGCTGAGCGGTGACGACGATCTTATCGCCGGTCTTGACGGCAACCTTCTTGCCATCGACCAGAAGGCCGGTGCGGACCTCGGGGCCCTTGGTGTCGAGCAGGATGCCGACGGGCAGACCGAGCTCCTTGGAAATACGACGGACGCGCTCGATGCGACCGTGGTGCTCGTCGTAGGATCCGTGCGAGAAGTTAAAACGGGCGACGTTCATGCCCGCCTTGATCATCTCGCGGATGGTCTCGTCGCTATCGCAGGCGGGACCCATGGTGCATACAATCTTGGTGCGCTTGTACATTCAGACCTCCATCTGACATCGTCTTGCGCTGATAGATAAACCATAAGAAATAAAACTGAGATGATTATAACGAAATGGCGACCGAATACCCCAAAAAATCGACCGTATGCCGAATTAGAAGTTCATTTTTTGCGGAAAAACGGTATATGCAAAAACTTTACCAACCGTTCTGACCGCTGCTATCTGGGCGATATTTCAGTTTGACGATGTGCCGAAGAAAAAACGTTTTATCAATATTGAGCATCACACGGTCTGCATCGTTGCACTCGAGCCGTGTTTCCAATTGGAATGTTTTGGCTAGACGCGCTGCTTTGGGGTACCATAGCTCCACTATCAACTGCCGCTCAGCACGGCAGCCTTGATGAGCCCTTGCCCTTCTCCTGGGAATTATGATCGGGCATCAATCTGCTGAGTGGCCCGAATCCCAGGAGGGGACTCTATATGCAAAAGGAATACCTGTCCGCCGCGGCGGAGGTGCTCAGCGACCAGGGCGTCGATGAGAACCTCGGCCTGAGCAACGACGAGGCGTCGTCGCGCCTCGCCAAGACAGGCCCTAACAAGCTCGAGGAAGCCGAGAAAACGCCGCTGTGGAAGCGTTTCTTTGAGCAGATGGCCGACCCCATGGTCATCATGTTGATCGTTGCCGCCGTCATCAGCGCGCTCACGGGTATGGTCAAGGGCGAGCCCGACTTTGCCGACGTCGCCATCATCATGTTCGTCGTTATCGTCAACTCGGTACTGGGCGTGGTCCAGGAAGCCAAGAGCGAAGAGGCCCTCGAGGCCCTGCAGGAGATGAGCGCGGCGCAGTCCAAGGTGCTGCGCGACGGCAAGCTCGTGCACCTGCCGAGCGCCGAGCTCGTGCCCGGCGATGTGATCATGCTCGAGGCGGGCGACTCCGTCCCGGCCGACTGCCGTGTGCTCGAGAGTGCCACGATGAAGATCGAAGAGGCTGCACTCACTGGCGAGTCCGTGCCCGTCGAGAAGCATGCCAACGTCATTGAGCTCGCCGCCGGCACCGACGACGTGCCGCTCGGCGACCGCAAGAACATGTGCTACATGGGTTCCACCGTGGTATACGGCCGCGGTCGCGCCGTCGTGGTCGGCACCGGTATGAACACCGAGATGGGCAAGATCGCCGGCGCCCTGGCCGAGGCCAAGGAAGAGCTCACGCCGCTGCAGGTGAAGCTCGCCGAGCTCAGCCGCATCCTTACCATCATGGTTATCGTCATCTGCGTCGTCATCTTTGGCGTCGACATCATCCGCCACGGCGTGGGCAACGTTCTCACCGATCCGACCGCGCTGCTCGACACCTTTATGGTCGCTGTCTCGCTTGCCGTCGCCGCCATCCCCGAGGGCCTGGTTGCCGTCGTGACCATCGTGCTGTCGCTCGGCGTGACCAAGATGGCCAAGCGTCAGGCGATTATCCGCAAGCTCTCTGCCGTCGAGACCCTTGGCTGCACGCAGACCATCTGCTCCGACAAGACCGGTACCCTCACCCAGAACAAGATGACCGTCGTCAAGCACGAGCTCGCTGCGCCTAAGGAGAAGTTCCTGGCCGGCATGGCTCTGTGCTCCGACGCCCAGTGGGACGAGGAGCTGGGCGAGGCCGTGGGTGAGCCGACCGAGTGTGCGCTCGTCAACGATGCCGGCAAGGCGGGGCTCACTGGCCTGACTGCCGAGCATCCGCGCGTGGGCGAGGCCCCGTTTGACTCGGGCCGCAAGATGATGTCCGTGGTCGTCGAGACCCTGGACGGCGAGTATGAGCAGTACACCAAGGGCGCGCCCGACGTGGTGATCGGCCTGTGCACCCATATCTACGAGGGCGACAAGGTCGTTCCGCTGACCGAGGAGCGTCGCGCCGAGCTCGTGGCCGCCAACAAGGCCATGGCCGACGAGGCCCTGCGCGTGCTGGCGCTGGCAAGCCGCACCTACACCGAGGTCCCGGCCGACTGCAGCCCCGCTGCGCTCGAGCACGACCTGGTCTTCTGCGGCCTGTCCGGCATGATTGACCCGGTCCGCCCCGAGGTCGCCGACGCCATCCGCGAGGCCCACGATGCCGGTATCCGCACCGTCATGATTACGGGCGACCACATCGACACCGCCGTGGCCATCGCCAAGCAGCTGGGTATCGTCACCGATCGCAGCCAGGCCATCACAGGCGCCGACCTCGACCGCATGAGCGACGAGGAACTCGACGCGCACATCGAGGACTACGGCGTGTACGCCCGCGTTCAGCCCGAGCACAAGACCCGCATCGTCGAGGCTTGGAAGTCGCGCGACCAGATCGTGGCCATGACGGGCGACGGCGTCAACGACGCCCCGTCCATCAAGCGTGCCGACATCGGCGTGGGCATGGGCATCACCGGTACCGACGTCACCAAGAACGTCGCCGACATGGTGCTTGCCGATGACAACTTCGCCACCATCATCGGTGCCTGCGAAGAGGGCCGTCGCATCTACGACAACATCCGCAAGGTCATCCAGTTCCTGCTTTCGGCCAACCTTGCCGAGGTCTTCTCGGTGTTTATCGCCACGCTCATCGGCTTTACCATCTTCCAGCCGGTGCAGCTGCTGTGGGTGAACCTGGTCACCGACTGCTTCCCCGCGCTCGCGCTGGGCATGGAGGATGCCGAGGGCGACATCATGAAGCGCAAGCCGCGCAACGCCAAGGACGGCGTCTTTGCCGGTCACATGGGCCTGGACTGCGTGGTCCAGGGCCTGATCATCACCGTGCTGGTGCTGGCGAGCTTCTTTGTGGGCGTGTACTTTGACATGGGCTACATCCACATCGCCGATATGATCGCCGGCAATGCCGACGAGGAAGGCGTGATGATGGCGTTCATCACGCTCAACATGGTCGAGATTTTCCACTGCTTCAATATGCGCAGCCGTCGTGCGTCGCTGTTTAGCATGAAGAAGCAGAACAAGTGGCTGTGGGCTTCGGCCGCGCTGGCGCTGGTACTGACGGTTATCGTGACCGTTCAGCCGACGCTTGCCGAGATGTTCTTTGGCCCCGTGACGCTTGAGCTCAAGGGCGTTCTTGCCGCGCTGGGCCTGGCCTTCCTAATCATCCCGCTGATGGAGATCTACAAGGCGATCATGCGCGCGGTCGAGAAGGAGTAAGTTAACCTGTCCGGGCCCGCCCCTGCGTGTTTTCTTCTTCGCTGGTCCTCGCGCTTCGCGCTGCGGGATCGCTCAGAAGAAAACACTCCCGGGGTGGGCCCTACGGTACCCTTGCTGGCTTTACTCCCGCGCGGATGAAAAAGGGCTGAGGGAAAGAAGGTGAGCGGCCGAGCAATTACTCGGCCGCTCGTTTTGAATAAAGGATGTGCCCTTAGGAAACCCCTCCCGGCGGGCGGGCCCTGCGGTATCCTTGCTGGCTTTTCTCCCGTGCGGATGAAAAGGGCTGAGGGAAAGTTTGTGAGCTGGTCGGGCTTTGCCCGGCCAGCTCTTTTTGATTTAAAATACCTGCTCAGTTGTGATTTGTGGTGCTGGGAGGCGCTTGTGGGCAAGGCTAAGGCGAAGGCGAAGAAAAAGACGACGGGGGCGCGGGCTAAGCGCGATCGTCGTCGGAAGCTTGCGACCGAAGCCCCCGCGTCTGCCGAGGAACTGCTGGCAAGCGTGCCGGGACTCGACGCGCTGCAGGATGTTCCGGCGTTCGACGACCTACCGATCGATGAGGCTCAGCAGGCTGCCTTCGATGATTTTTGTGCCCAGGCCGAGGAGCCCGAGCAGACGCAACTTGGTACCGTGGTGCGCCTGGATCGCGGGTTTCCGCTGGTAGCGACTGCCGACGATACCTTTCGTGCCGAGCATGCCGTGGGGTTTGCCAAGTCGCGTGGCGAGGACGAGGTTTTGCTGCCAGCCGTGGGCGACCGCGTGGCGGTGCGCCGTGCGCCCGGGCACGACATGGGCGTGATCGAGTGCGTGCTGCCTCGCCGCACGAGTTTTGAGCGTTGGCGTGGACGCGCTCGCGGCGAACGTCAGGTGCTTTGCTCCAACGTGGATAGCGTTCTGATCGTGCAGGCGCTTGGCGCCGGCGAGGTGTTGCTCGACCGCGTGGCACGCTCGCTGGTGCTGGCACTCGACTGCGATGCCGAGCCGGTGGTGGTACTCACCAAGGCCGACCGATGCGACGCCGATGAGCTTGCACGCGACCTGGATCGCGTGCGCCGCTTGGTGGGTCCAGACGTGCACGTAATCGTGACGTCCTCTGCCGAGGGCCGTGGTTTGGATGAGGTGCGCGCCTGCGTGCCCGCCGGGAGCTGCGCCATGATCTTGGGTGAATCGGGTGCTGGCAAGTCGACGCTGCTCAACGCGCTGCTGGGTCACGATACATTGGCGACCGGCGGCGTGCGCGAGCGCGATGACCAGGGCCGCCATACCACCGTCGCGCGCGTGATGGTGGCGCTTCCGGGTGATGCCGGCGTTATTGCCGACGCCCCGGGCCTGCGCAGTCTGCCGCTCGTAGGGCATGAGCGGGGTTTGGCACGCGCGTTTCCCGAGATCGTCGAGGCGTCGCGTGCGTGCCGATTTGGCGACTGCACGCATACTCACGAACCGGGCTGCGCCGTTCGCGAGGCCGAGGACGCCGGGCAGATTGACAGCCTGCGCCTGGAAACGTTCCAAAACTTGGCGTCATCCATGCGCGTGAGCGCTCAAATGCTCGATCCCGATGTTCATCTGTAATTGATTTTTCCTATGACAGCCGTCTCCCAACTGTTCAGGAGACGGCTTTTTTGCTGCGGAAAAGCCTCGAAACATGCAGTTTGCTGACGTGCTGACCAAAACCTTGCCACGAGCTTGACGGGCTGGTCAGCTTTTGGTCAGCGATTGGTTTGACATCGAAAACCAAGATCACGATTGCGCCGCTTTGCACTCTGACCGCCCAGACAATGGTGGTACGGGCATTCGCCCGGCACTGCCATGAGAGGAGCGGCCGTGAACAAGAGCAAGCGCATCGCCATCAGTCTGGTCGCGGGCGTGCTCGCTGCTCTGCTCTGCATGGTTTACGGCTCGTCGATCCGCTCGCAAGCCGAACAGGTCCAGGCTGAGACCTTGGCCAAGTACGGTGGCGATCGCGTCGAGGTATGCGTCGCGGCGCGCGATATCGATGTGGGCGAGACCCTCGATGAGACCAATGTCATAACCCAGGAATGGCTGACGAGTCTGCTGCCGCGTGACGCGGTGACCGAGCTGCGCCAGGTGCGCGGCGACGTGACGACTTCGCGTATTCCCAAAAACGCCGTGATCTGCAATGTCTACACCAAGGCCGAGAGCCACAAGCTCGAGGTGCCTAAGGGCAAGGTCGCCGTTTCGGTGGCGGTCGATGCCGAGCACTCGGTCGGCGGCGCCACGGGCGTGGGCAGCTACGTGGATGTGTATGTGCAAAAAGACGGCGTAACCGATCGGCTGTGCGGCGCGTACGTAATCGATACCAGTGAGGATTCCGGTGCCACGCGCGAGGGCAAGATCGAATGGGTGACGCTGGCGGCTGACCCCGAAGACGTCAAGGAACTGCTGGGAGCTTCGGGCAAGGGAACGGTCAGCTTGACGATTCCCGCCACGGCGCGCGGCAAAAAGAGCGGAGGCGACGAGTGATGAAGGCGATCTGGCTTGCGTGCTGCGCGTGCGGCGATTACGGGCTGTTGCAGCGGGAAGTCGAGGGCCGTGATGCGGGTGCACAGGTGCTTCGCGTGGGTGACCTGGACGGGCTGATTTCCATGGCGCGGGCGTTTCCGTCGCGCCGCGGGGCTGCCATCATCGCGGCGTCTCTGTTTGATACCGAAGATGTGCGCAAGGCTGTTGCGCGCCTGACGGCCGAAGGCCGCGTGAGTCGCGTGGTCGTGTTGATAGAAGCACTCGATCCGTCGGATATCGAGGGGCTGTTTCGCGCAGGGGCGACCGAGGTCATCGCTGCGCACAGTATATGCGGCAACGGGCGCGCGGGCGAGGGAGCGGTTGATTCCGATCGGCGCATGACGATTGAGCCCGATGCTTTTGTTGATAGGGAACCCGGGGCGCCTCGCGCTACAAGAGGCCCGCGTGTTGATGATTATGGAAAAGCGGAAGCCGAGCATGGTCGGCGCCCCCGGAACCCCCTTGTATACGATGACGCTGGAGGGCCGGCGCAGCATGCTGGCGACTCCCCGGCTGTAGATATGGGATACGTGCACGGCGTGAATCTGGCGGATGAACTCGACGAAGTTGAGGGCTTTGCCGGGTGCGGCGAGTTGTCGCTGATGCGGCATGAGCAGATTGCACAGAACGAGCCTGCCTCGCAGACCGAACAAGCCGCCATGCCGGCTTGGACGCAGCGTGTGGTTGCGGCGGGGGAGACGGGGACGCTGTCACCGACGCCCGCTCCGCCGCCTCCGATGCCGCCGGCAGATGCTGCCGCTCCGCAGCATCGAGCTCCGGTCATCTGCGCCATTTCGGGTTCGGGCGGTTGCGGCAAGTCGACGATCGTTGCCACCATGGCACACGCATCGTCGCTGTTGGGCTTGCGTGCCGCCGTGCTCGACCTGGACCTGATGTTTGGAAACCTTTACGACTTGTTGGGCGTCGATGCTCCGCGCGATATGGCGGCACTTATCGAGCCGTCGGCGGCGGGCGCGCTCACCGAGCCGGATATCGTGGCCACATCGATGCGCGTGGCGCCGGGCGTTACGCTCTGGGGTCCCGTCGCGGCGCCCGAGCAAGCCGAGCTCATGGCACGTCCGGTGGAGCTACTGCTTGATGTTCTGCGTCGCGAATCCGACGTGGTCTTTATCGATACCTCGGTCTTTTGGGGCGACGCCGTGGCGGCTGCGGTGGCGGCGAGCGACCGTTGCCTGGTCGTTGGCGATGCGGCGGTGTCGTCCGCGACATCGGCGTCGCGCGTCATTGAACTGGCAAGTCGAGTAGGTGTGCCGCGCACGCGCATGAGCGCCGTGTTCAACCGGTTCGGTGCGCGCGGGGCAGACGAGGACGTCGCCATGCGCTTTGAGATTGCCTGTGCGTTGAGCTCCAAGATTCGTATCGCCGATGGCGGGCAGGATCTCGCCGCGCTCATGGCGTTTGGGCGCGCTGACGAAGCAGTGGGGCAGACCAGCGCTTTTGCGTCCAGCGTGCGCGAGGCCACGCGCGAGATGCTCGTGGAACTGGGGTGCGCCGTCGGCCCTTGGAGCGATATGGTCGCCGACCGTGCAACGCGTACCGAGCGCCCGCGTATCCGCCTTCCCTGGTCGCGCGAGGGTGATTCGCGATGAGTTTGCAAACAAGGATTAAGGCTGCCGGCGCTGCAGCGGCGACAGCGCCTGTAGATGCGGGGCGTCGCCGCGCGGTGAAACGACGCACCAAGCGCGCCGTGATGGACCGCATGGGTTACGACGAAGTGGCGCGTATCAGCGCCTATATCGACCCGGCGCTTGCCCGCTCGGAATTGCGTCCCGCGGTGGAGGCGGCGCTCAACGTGGAGGAAGCGACCGACCTGGCGACGCCCGAGCGCGAGACCATCATCGACGAGATTTTGGATGACGTGGTGGGCTTGGGACCGTTGCAGCCGCTCATCGAGGATGACACCGTTACCGAGATCATGATCAACGGCTGCCGCTCGGCTTTCTTTGAACGTGGCGGCGTCTTGTACCCCATCGAGCATGCGTTTGAGGATGATGAGCAGATCCGTGTGCTTATCGACCGCATTATCTCGCCACTTGGCCGTCGTATCGACGAGCGCAGCCCCATCGTCAACGCCCGCCTCAAAACGGGCTATCGCGTCAACGCGGTGATCCCGCCTGTGGCGATTGACGGACCGATTCTCACCATCCGAAAGTTCTCGGACCGCATCTGCTCGCTGGACGAGCTTGTGGGGCTGGGGTCGCTGCCGCTTTGGTATGCGCAGCTGCTGTCGTGCGCGGTGTCGCTGCGACAGGACCTGGCGGTTGCGGGAGGCACGGGATCTGGTAAGACCACCCTGCTCAACGCGTTGTCATGTGAGATTTCCACCGGCGAGCGCATCGTGACGATCGAGGACTCTGCCGAGCTCAAGTTTGCGCATCATCCGCACGTGGTGCGCCTAGAGGCGCGCGAGGCTTCGATTGAGGGCGAGGGCGCGGTGACGATCCGCGACCTGGTGACCAATGCCCTGCGCATGCGCCCCGACCGCATCGTGGTGGGCGAGGTGCGCGGTGCCGAGTGCTGCGACATGTTGCAGGCCATGAACACGGGCCACGACGGGTCGCTCACCACACTTCATGCGGGTTCAGAACAGGAGACCGTGGTGCGTCTGACGTTGCTTGCACGTTATGGCATCGATCTGCCGAGCGAGCTCATCGAGGAGCAGATTGCCATGGCGCTCGACGGCATCGTGATGTCCGAGCGCCACGCCGATGGCAGGCGTTTCGTCTCCTCGTATTCGGGGGTGCGTCGCGCCACGTCGGGCGGCGTAGAGCTCGAGCGCTATGTGACTTTCGATGCCGCCGAGCGCACCTGGACGCTTGACCGCGAGCCGCCGTTTATTGCAGAAGGCCTGCGGTCGGGGACGCTCACACAAGAGGAGGTAGACGAATGGAGGTCGCTGTGCCCCTCGTCGTAGGGGGTTTGGCAGGGTTTTCTGTTGCGGCGGCGTGCGGGGCGGAACCTCGTGTGCCGAAGGTGCCGCCGGCGGAGCTGGCGCGTCAGGCGCTCGAGACGGTGGCAGAGAAGCTGCCGCGTGAGCTGGTGGAAAACGATCTGCTGAAAAAGATCGCCCGTTCGTGGGCATCGCTGGCTCCGGCGCATCGCCTTGGCCTCGTGATCGAAGATGCTTCGGGGCGTTTGACGTTTCTGCTGCTATCGAGCGGTGTCTGCTGCGTTTTACTAACGATGGTGTCGTTATCGCCACTCGGATTTGCCTTGGGACTTGTTGCTCCGATTGCCGTTGGCGCCGCTCGGGACGGCTTTGAGAGCCGGCGCGAGCAACACGATGCAGAAGAGGCCATGCCCGAGGCGTTTACCGCACTTTCCATGTCGCTTGCCTCGGGACATTCGCTGGCCCAGGGCATGCGCTTTGTGGGTGCTCATGCGCAAGAGCCGGTGCATACCGAGTTTTTGCGGGTGGCGGCGGCGATCGAATGCGGCTTCTCGGCGACCGACGCGCTCGATGACTTGCTCGTGCGCATCGACGCCCCCGGTCTTTCGCTTGTGACCTTGGCGCTTAAGGTATCTCAGCGCACCGGCGCTCCGCTTGCCGACTTACTGTCCGAGGCGTCGAGCATGGTGGGGGAGCGCATTGAGCTCAAGCGCCGCCTGGATGTCAAGACGTCGCAGGCTCGCATGTCTGCGCATATGGTCGCGGCGATGCCGGCGGGCATGTGCGCGGTGTTGGCGCTGCTTTCGGCAGATTTTCGTCGCGGTCTTGCGACGCCTGCCGGCGCGGGCGCTGTGGTGCTGGGCCTTGCCCTCAACGCCGTAGCCCTGGTGGTTATCCGGCGCATTATGCGGGTGGAGCTATGAGCGCCCCGGTTGCAGTTGCGGCTTACCTATGCGCCCTGAGTGTATTTGTCGCGACGGGTTTGGATCGGGCGGATGCACGCAAGATCGCAGGGGCCTGCAAGCGCGAGGCGGTGCTGGTCGCTGCCGCGGGTCGCTCGGTGGTCGATGCTCTGACCGCGCGAGTGAAGGGCGCGGTTGGAGCGGGCAGCCCGGCGCGAGTGTCGCTCGGCGAAGTGTCCGAGATGATCGATGTTGTGCGCTTGGGTCTTTCGGCCGGTCTTTCGTTTGATGCGGCGCTTGAGATTTTCTGTGCCAACCGCCGGTCAGTGCTGGCTCTTCGCCTTAAGCGGGCCTGCATGGCGTGGCAGGTGGGCGTGGGCACGCGTGAGGACGAGTTGTTGGCCGCCGCGCGCGACCTGGACGTGCGAGCGCTCGAGACCTTTGCCATCACGGTGGGGCAGGCGCTCGCCCTGGGTGCCCCACTTGCCGAGACGCTGGCCGCTCAAAGTCGCGAGATCCGTGCAGCTCATCGCGCCGCGGTCGAGCGCGAGATCGAGCGTGCGCCCGTCAAGCTGCTGATTCCCACCGGCACGCTCATCTTGCCGGCGTTGCTTCTGTCCATATTGGGCCCGCTGCTGGGAGCAGGCGGGATGATGTAGGGAGGAATACATGAACACGATGGTCGAAGTTGCTGACAAGGCTTGGAACTGGGCTTTTTGCCGGGTGATCCGCGCTCGCCAGCATGCCAAGGAGCTGTTGCGGGAGGAGAGCGCGCAGGGTACCACCGAGTACGCCATTTTGGTGGGCGTGCTCGTGGTGATCGCGATTATTGCCATCGTTGCATTTAAAGGCAAGGTTAAAGAGCTATGGGATGCGATCAGCGAGGGCATCAACAGCCTGTAGAGGGCGAGCGCCCCATCGGGGTGCTGCTGGTGTTTGCTTGCCTGACCGTGGCGATAGCGGCGGTGCTTTGGGGGCTTAACGCCGCGCGGCAGCAGCGTCCTGGGGCCGCCTTCGATTCGGGCTCAGATTCGGCGGTGGCGTCTCAAAAAGATGAGATGCGAGATGCGGACGATTCGGATGTCGCTGTCACGGCGCAAACCTTTCTGTGGACGCTCGACAAGCGGTCTGGCACTGCGACGGATTCGCCTGAGGACAACGCGATTGCGGTCCGGCTTGCATGGTCCGAGGACCGACCGATGATCGAGGCAGCGGCGGATATGTTACGCGCCTACCGCGAGGTGCCAACGGCCCAGCTCGCCCTGAGCGGCTATCTCGATATTAAGGGCAACGTATGGGGCGCCATCGTGCGCGATGGGCGCGGCTGGGTCGATATGGTGACGGTTGCCGCGGATGCTGGCGATGCTTCGTGTCGTCTGCGCGCCGTGCGTCTGGTCCCGCAAACAATAAGCTCAAAGGAGGGATCGTGAAATGCATTGCGTTCTGCGTGAAGAGGTTGCCCAAGCGACTGTGGAATACGCCATCGTCACGGTGGCGCTGTTATCGATCGTGCTGGCGATTGTGGGACTTTGGCGTGCTGGCACCGATGGACGCTTGGCGGCGCTGGTTGAGCGGGCGGCATCCCATGGCGTTGCCTCGACGTCGGTTATCGACGCCGCTGCGGGCGCTAAGGACATCGCGTTGTATTGATATCGCGCGCGAGGATCGGGCGCAGTCTACGGTCGAGGCCGCTTTTTTGCTGCCGACGTTTCTGACGCTCATCCTTCTCGCACTGCAACCGGTGTGCCTGCTTTATACGCGCGCGGTCATGGAGTCTGCCGCCGCCGAGACCGCGCGGCTCATGACCACGACGACGGCGGAGGACGACGATCTTAAGGAGTTCACCCGCCGCCGGCTTGCCGCAGTGCCCAACGTTTCGATCTTTCATGCCGGCGGGCCGTTGTCGTGGGATATCGAGCTTGGCCGGGCCGGTGCGGGTGGCGTCTCGTCCGTGTCCGTTTCCGGCGAGGTCAAGCCGTTGCCCGTGATCGGTGCGTTTGCGCAGACTATGGGTGGTACCGCCGAGGGCGGCTACGTTGAGCTCAAGGTCGATGTCTCGTATCAATCGCGTCCCGAATGGCTGGAGGGAGACTATGATTCGTGGATTGCTGCATGGGATTAAGCGTCTCTGGTCTAGACGCGTTTTGACGCGCCGTCCGAGCTGCCATCGCAAACGAGGCGGCTTTATGGGCCGCGCCGGTATTGATCTGTTTATCGAAGACGGCGCCTATACCACGCTTTCTTCTGCCGTGGTCATCCTAGTGGTGCTCACGTTGTTGTTTTCGTCGACCGCGGCGATATGGAGCATGTCGCGTGCCGGGGATACCCAGGTGGCGGCCGATAGCGGCGCGCTGGCGGGTGCCAACGTAGTGTCGTCCTATCACACGGCTGCCACGGTGGTTGATGCGAGCATCTTGAGTCTGGGGCTGGCGGGGTTTGCCACGATCGGGACGGGCCTGGTCGCCATCCTCATTCCGGGTGCCGAACCAGTTGCCGGCAATATGGTCGACACCGGGATTGAGATCATTAAAACGCGCAACAAGTTTGCCAAAAGCGCATCGGAAGGCTTACAGAAAATCGAGACGGCTCTGCCGTATCTGATCGCCGCGCGCGCCACGCAGGCGGTGTCGGCGCAGGATACCGATAGTGTGACCTATACCGGTACGGCGCTTGCCGTGCCCAGGACATCCGAGTCGGACTTCGCCGCGCTCAAAGGGTCAGAGATCTCGACCGATGCCATCGAGAGCACCTCAAAAGACCTTGACTATGCTGCCAAGGAACTGAAGAAAGCGTCCGAGAAAACGTCAAAGGCCAAGGAACGCGCCTGGCTTGCCGACTGCGGTGGATCGGACAGAGGCGCAGTCGGAAGCTGTTCGTGCATGTGGGAACGCGCGAAGAACTTGGCGAAGCTTTCGGATATTGAGAATCCGCACTATGCCTCGAGTGTCACATGGGAGCCGCAAGTGGCGCTCGATCGCGCGAAGGCCTATTACCGCTTGCGCCTTGCAAACGAGGCACCTCAGGGCTCAAGCGTCGAGACGAAGGCGGAGTCGGCGGCGCGCAAGGCGTTTTACACCTATGCGAGTACAGAGGTCAATCGTGCATATGTAACCGAGGACGGAGATGCAGTCACTTTCCATATCCCGCTGTTGCCGCGCAACGCTGACGAGGTGCGAGCGACGGAACTCTATACCGATGCGGCGTGGCCAACCAGCGCCATCGATGGCAAGACGTATCTGCATTACGGAACGAGTTGCCCCAACTATAAGAAGGGGTCGCCAGGCGGGCTAGCCTCGGTTGCTGATTATGACGGGCAGGACAGATGCAACAGATGCCATTTTGGCGTTTCGTCGCTCGGTGCCGTTGCAGCGCCTTCGACTTCTATCGAAAACGGCTTCGAGTATCACTTTGACAAGTTTAAAGACGCCCTGGAAGACTACGTCGAATGCCGCAACAAAGAGCTCGAGCTCGAACGTCAGACCGAAGACGAGACCGACCGTGCGAGCAATGCGTTTGACCAGGCCATCAAAGCGCTTTCGGGCGAGCGTCCGCGTATCGCTCCGCCCGGTCGCAACGGCGTAGTTGCCCTTGCGGTTTCGGGTGCCATCTCGAGCCCCGATGAGCTCAACTCTTCGTTTAGCACGGCAGTCAGGCTTGGCGATCGCGGTGCTATCTCTGCCGCGGTGCTGGCGCCCGATGAGGCGACGGCGCAAAACAACGTGCTTTCGCGATTTTTCTCGACATTGAAGGAACGCTCGGGCGGCGTTGCCGGCGTGCTCGACGGCGTCATGGATGTTTGGGGACGGCTGCTCGTGGGATACGGTGATATCCAAGGTTCGGCCGACGAACTTATGGACGAGATGATTAAAGACCTAGGAGGGGGCAGCGGTGCGTTGGGCTCCATCGCATCGTGGCTCGGCGATACCGTTTCGGCGTCCGTGGCGGCGCTGGGTTTGGAACCGTGCGACTTGCGCCTGCGAAAGCCGGTGCTGACCGATTCCGCCAATGTCATTAAGAGTCCGGGGTCTGACATTGCGGGTCTCTCTCAAGCGCAAGACAAACTGCGAAGTATTCCGTTGGGCGTGACCGATCCCAAGGCGCTTTGCGAGGCGTTGGAATATCAAGTCGAACGCACCATTAGCGGTACGGTGTTCACGCTTGCGGAGATTCCTCTGCCCGGCGGCGGCTCCATCCCACTTACTGTCGATATCGCCACGCTGGTTGGCGCTCTGGGCGGTGGGTCGTAATGAGTATCCGCATGCGTCTGCGCGAGGAGCGCGCCCAAGCGACGGTGGAGATGGCGGTGGTTACGCCCGTTTTGCTGGTGCTGGCACTCATCGTGTACAACGTCATGATCTTTGCCAGCGCTGTCGCGCGCTTCGACCGCGTGGTACCCGACATCGTGTTGGCGCACGCCGTGGCGTCGGAGGGGGAGGGCGACGAAAGCTCTGCCGATGCCTCGGCGACGGTTCAGACTCAAATTCTGAATGCCATGGAAGGCTATGACTTGCGGATCGAAGTGTCGAGCGAGCAAGGCGCGGAGGCATTGGATGGTGGCCTGCTTTCCCTATCCGGTACGTTTAGGACCTACACCTGCACCATGCACTATGAGCCGTGGCCGACTTCTCTCAGCATCGCTGGCGTTTCGCTGGGGGCGCCGACAACGTTGTCGCACGAGCGCGCGGTGACGGTCGATCCATGGCGTCCGGGGGTGGTCATGTGACCGCGGTCTCGTCTTACATCGCCTACGCGCGGGCACTCAACAGGCTGGGTTGGACGCCGGCCGAGTTTGCGGTGGCGGAGTCGTTTGTCGTGCGCCTGCGCGGCATGCTGGGACGGCGTCCGGTTGCCGCCAACGGCCTGCCGCTCGTCATGGCGTTTCCACGCTGCTCTTCGGTCCATACGTGTTTTATGGCCTATCCCATCGACATCGCCTTCATCGATGCGCGCGGCTATGTCCTCGTATGCTACGAAAACGTACGTCCCTGGCGTATGTGCTCCTGTCCCGGCGCCTGGGCCGTACTAGAGCGCCCTTCAATCATTGTTTCGACCCCTGCTCTCCAACGCGTGCCGGCTTAAGAATTGGCGACTGCGGACTTTCGTCATACGAAATTGGGTAAGATGGAGGAGAAGATGCATGGATGTTGAGATCCATCCCAACGCTAAAAAGCACCTGACGGAAAAGCAGGTGCTTAGCGCTTGGCTTGCGGTTACTGAGTGCATTCGTCGCGAGTCGAAGGACGAGCCGCCGAGATGGCTTGCGATTGGATGGCTCCCAGACGGACGAAGCGTTGAGCTTGTCGCGGTCGAGCTTGTCCGTGGGTGGCTTATCATTCATGCCTTGTCTCCAGTCCAGAAGAAATTTTGGCAGGAGATTGAACAGGCTCGACAAAGGGGTCGATGATGGGCAAGACGTATACGGCCGCTAATGGTCAGGTTTTAACGGATGAAATGATTGACGCGTGGTGCGAGTCGTACGAGCGCGGAGAGTTACCGGATGGCGAACACACCGTTGGTGGGATCGTGCATGGACGGCCCCCGCTCTCAGGTGAGGGGACGGCAACGCTGTCGGTCAAGATTCCTCTGGGAATGAAGGAGGCCATTCGTCGACGGGCGGCTGCCGAGGGGATGACGCCAAGTGAGTTTGCCCGTGCGGCTCTGAGCGAAAAACTTCTTGCTGCCGGCTGATGCCTCTGACGTGCCGATTTATAGAACCGAGGCTGTGCTCAAAAACTTTTTTAAAATTCTCGGTTGACCGGAACGCGTCCTTGGTTATACTAATCAAGCCTTGAAACAAGGCACACCTCAAATGGCTGGGTAGCTCAGTTGGTAGAGC
>DBFADZ010000021.1:0-88032 GCA_048195375.1 Collinsella sp. | reverse complement strand
CTCGGGCGTCTCACCCGTCGGTATTTCACCGCAACTTCTGAGGATTGAGTAGGCGGCGTCTGCTACGCGGCGGTCACGGATAGGGCGTGGAACTTCTCGCCCGCAGCCTCGACAGCGGCGGCGAGCTGCTCGGCGGTCACGGTGTCGGCACACTCCACCTGGACGGTCTGGGTCTCGTGATCGGCGCCGGCGTCGGTCACGCCGGCAACGTTGAGCAACGCCGTCTCGACGGTGGCGTCGCAGTGGCCGCACATAAGGCCGGAAGTCTTGATTGTGAAACGCATGGGTATTCCTCTCTGTTGTGTCGGCTTTCCCAGGCACCCGACCTTGACCTTCAAGCCGTCGCTCGCGTACCAAAGTACGCGTCGCTCCTCTTTCAGGTCAATCTCGGGCACCTGGAAAACCCGTTCTAAATGGACTTAATGGTGATCCTATTTTGCCACTTTGGGCTTAAAGGATTTTAAGCGCAGCGCATTGCTTACGACGCACACGCTCGACAGGCTCATGGCCGCGGCGCCAAACATCGGCGAGAGTTGCCATCCGGTGAGCGGGAAGAACGCGCCCGCGGCGAGCGGAATGCCAATGCCGTTGTAGAACAGCGCCCAGAACAGGTCCTGCTTGATGTTGCGGATTGTGGCACGTGACAGCTCGATGGCACGGGCGACGTCCATGAGGTCGCTGCGCATGAGAACCACATCTGCCCCTTCTTTGGCGATGTCGGCGCCGGTACCGATGGCAAGGCCCACGTCGGCGCGCGCCAGGGCGGGGGAGTCGTTGATGCCGTCGCCCACCATGGCGACCTTGCCGCCCGCGTCCTGCAGCTCGCGCACATGGCGTTCCTTGTCGGCGGGGAGGACGTCGGCGATGACTTGCTCGCTGCTCAGTCCCACGCGGCGGGCGATGGCTTCGGCAGTGACGCGGTTGTCGCCGGTGAGCATGCGCACGTCGACGCCAAGCGAGCGCAATGCGGCGATGGCCCCGGCGCTCGTCTCCTTGACCTCGTCAGCCACGGCAATGGTGCCGGCAAGCTCGCCGTTCTTGGCAAAGAACAACGGCGTCTTGCCTTCGGCGGCAAATTGCTCGGCGAGCCCCTCGGGCACGGTAACGCCCAGCTCGTTCATCAGGCGCATATTGCCGGCGGCAATGGCGTTTTGCCCCTCGCGCGCCGTAACGCCTCGCCCGGGCACGGCAGTAAAGTCCTCGACCATGCGCGCGACGATCCCGCGTGTCTCGCACTCGGCCATAATCGCCTCGGCCAGCGGGTGCTCGCTCGAGCGCTCCAACGCGGCGGCCAGCTTGAGCAGCGCCTTTTCGCTCATGGCGGGCGATCCGTCGGCGCGCGTGGCTACCACGATATCGGTCACGGCAGGCTTGCCGCGAGTGACCGTTCCCGTCTTATCGAGCACCACGGTGCCCACGCTGCGCAGATTCTCCAGCGCCTCGGCGCTTTTGAACAAAATGCCCATCTCGGCGCCCTTGCCGGTGCCGACCATAATAGCGACGGGCGTGGCCAGACCCAATGCGCACGGACAGCTGATCACCAGCACAGCGACGGCGGAGGTGAGCGCCTCGTTTATGCTGCCGGTCAGTGCCATCCACACCGCAAAGGTCACAGCCGAGATCACGAACACCACGGGCACGAACACGCCGGCGACTTTGTCGGCCATGCGGGCGATGGGCGCCTTGGTGGCGTTGGCGTCCTCGACGAGCTGGATAATCTTGGCGAGCGACGTGTCGGCGCCCACGCGTGTGGCACGGAAGGTAAACGAGCCGGTGCGGTTGACGGTGGCGGCGTTGACGGTGTCGCCGGCGGTCTTCTCCACGGGGATTGACTCGCCGGTCAGCGCGCTCTCGTCCACGGCCGAGCTGCCCTCGAGCACCACGCCATCGACGGGGATGGACTCGCCGGGGCGCACGCGCAGCACCTGACCGGGTAGGATGCTGTCGACGTCCACAGTGGTCTCGGTGCCGTCCTCTGCCACGACGGTCGCGGTCTTGGGCGCCAGGTCGATGAGCGCCTCGATGGCGCCGCCGGTCTTGGACTTGCTGCGCGTCTCGAGGTATTTGCCCACGGTGACCAGCGACAGGATCGTGCCGGCGCTCTCAAAATACAGGTTGTCCATGCCCGTCATCATGGCCTCGTGCACCTGACCTGCGGCTAGCTGGTCGGCCATGATGAACATGGCGTAGAGCGACCAGGCGATGGAGGCGGTGGCGCCCACGGCAATAAGGGCGTCCATGGTGGGCGCGCCGTGCGCGAGCGATTTAAACCCGTTGATAAAGTACGCGTCGTTGACGTAGACGATGGGAATGAGCAGGACGAGCTCGGTGAGCGCGAGCGTCATGCTGTGGGTGTGGTCGGTGAAGATGCCGGGCAGCGGCCAGCCGAGCATGTGCCCCATGCCTATGTAGAACAGTGGGATGAGGAATACGATCGAGACGATGAGGCGGGTGCGCATGGCAGAGGCGGCGGCCTCCAACTTTTTGGTCGGCGACTCCATATGGGCGGCGCCGGACCTGGCTTGCGCACTTCCGCTTTGGACAGCGTCGGTGCCCGTGCTGATGGGCGAGGCCGAGTAGCCCGCGCGGTCGACAGCGGTGCAGATGTCGTCGGGGGAGACCTGCGCAGGGTCGTAGTCCACCAGCATAGAGCCGGCGAGCAGATTGACCGCGACGCTTTGAACGCCGTCGAGTTTGCTCACGGCGCGATCCACATGCGCCTGGCAGGCGGCGCATGTCATGCCGCCCACGTCGAATTTATCTTGAGCCATGGCTTCTCCTTTCTGTAGTTCGGTGTTGGAATTGTTAACCTGCCGATACTATACACCCATACCCCCTGGGGGTGTCCAGTACAGAAATAGTATATGAGATTTCGTTACAGATGAGGATGGATGGTTGGCCGATGGACCGTCCCAACCAATCATCTCAATCTGTGACAACTAGACCCGTTTTTGTCGAGTAACTGTTACAGATCTAGACATTACATCGAGTCACAACTTAACGTCTCGATCTGTAACATCTGGGGACCGTTTTGCCTGCTAGATGTTACAAATCGAGACAACTGCCGGGGAGGGGTCCCGTCACGGCAAGACGCCCGCCGCCTAGATACAGAACCCGGGAATCACACAGGTTAGCTTGTTTGGCTTTTCCGCAGGCGTTGCGTACGTAAAGACGTCGCCGTCGCGTCCCACGCGGTTCATATAGAGTGTGCCTTCGCTCTCCGATGTGTCGGGACTTGCCGTTCGTTCCCACCAACAGGTGTCCTTGCCCTTCCACTGGCGAACCAACGTCTCGTTCGTGGTATACGGACTTACCTTGAGCTCGCGGAAGAGCTGATACTCCTTGCCCTCGCCGTTATAGATGTCGGCCAGGTAGTGAAAGCCCTCGGTAAACGACTCGGGCGGCTGCACTCCGCACAGCTCGACCATGGCGGGCAGCCAAAGAGTTGCGGGCAGCTCGCTCAGGCACGATGCGCTTCTGGCGGCGCCAACGTTATTCGAGATCTTTTTGACAGATTTGATGAGTGCGCGCAGCTCGTTGGGCAGCAGCTTAAGGCCGTCGCTATCGAGCCATTCCCGCAGCTCGCAATCTGCCCAGCCGGCGCTCGGCGGTTGGGCCGCGGCATCGCGCTCGGCAATGCCGGCGTCGAACATAAACGTCAGTCCGGCCTTGCCCGTCCCGTCTAGAAGCTCGTCGTGGCGGATGCCCACGAGCTGCGCGCCAACCTGCAGCCCGTTGGTGAGCGTGACGCGCTTGGTGCATGGATAGGGGATATGCCCGTTGTCATCGAGCAGATGATAGCGCTTGGCAATCTCGCGTGCCTCGCTACGGGTCTCGGCAGCCTTAATCTTGAGCGAAATCTCCTGCAACTGATCCCAGGTGTAGTCGTCAAGTGAACCGCGGATGCCGTCCAGGTAGTCGGGGATGCCAAAGCCACGGGTTGCGGCCCCGATAACGCAGAGCCCCGCAACGGCTGCGACAACGCCACCGATAATAAAGCGGCGGCGGGTCATGGCGTCGTGCCGGGCCTGCTCCAGGATCTCTCGCGCGCGCTCGCCGGCGACGTCGACCTTAAGGTGCGTGCCAGAATCGATATCGATTGCGGCCTCGTCTCCTGCGCCTTCGCGGCCTTCGGATTCGGCGTCGGTGAGGTATGCCGAGAGCACCTCGAGCATCTGCTGCTCGGTGGGACGATCGCACTGCTCGACTGAGAGACCCTTCATGATGATCTGGACGAGCGCCTCATCGCCCTCGCAGCGCGGCTCGAGCGGTGCCGGCTTGGTCTTGGTCTTTACGAGATAGAACGAGCCGGTTGCAGCGGCGTCCGTCGACTCAAAGTCAAACGGTTTGCGACCGCTGTAGAGCTGGTACAGAATGCTCGAAAGCGCATAGACGTCGATTGCCGGCGAACGGCGAAGGGCCGCGATGCCTTCGATATCCTGCGTGAGCATCTCGGGCGCGGCGTATGCGGGCGTGGCAAAACGCCAGATGTCGGCGCGCCGGGTGATCGTGTCGTCGCCGAGAGCCATGGTCGCGGAGCCCATGTCGATGAGGCAGGGGTCAAAGGAGCAATCGGCAATCTGCTGCTCGAGCGTTCGGCTAGTGGTGCGGAACATGATATTGGCAGGCGACAGGTCGCGATGGATGACCGGATTCACGAGGCCTTGGGTCATCAAGAGCGCACGAAGCACGGCGTTTCCGACGGCGGCGACCATCTGGGTGGTCAGCCCGCCCGAGGCGTCGTGCGGAAGCAGGGGCAGCGCCTGCTTGAGCGAGGTGCCCTCGACCCACTCCATGAGGATGAGAGGGTCATCCTCGCACGATCCGTAGCCATAGACGCGCAGAAATCCGCGCAGGTGCGAGACGGTACACAGATGACGGTACTCCTCGAACAGCGCGGCGGTGCTGGCCAGGTGCGCTGCCGATTGCTCGGCGGAGCGGTCGGGGGCTTGGCCGGAAAGGATGGCGTTGTCCTTGAGTAGCTTGACGGCAAAGACCTCGCCGCTCGTGTTGGTCGCGCGCAGCACGTGTCCGATGTTGCCGTTGTTGCGGTGGGCCGTCTGGAGAATAAGCGTCATAAACCGACGCTTGGCGTCGTCCTCGGCGCTGGGGTCGACCGCCACGGCGGTGTCGAACGTGTCAAGACGGATGAGTTTGTCGCCATAGGCGCTATCGGTAGTATCCATGGCGTTCCTTTGTCTGGCATGGGTTGCCGCGCGTATACGTGAGCAGTGCGGATATCGGTAAAGTACCATGATAGCCGCACTGTCCACGTATACCGCTGAGTATTGTCGTTTACGACGCAGAAGGTAGAAGACGAAAGACGGACGGCGACCGTCTTTCGATCGCCGTCCGCTCTAGTCCACAATGACAAGGAATGTCGTGTAGAGACCCAGATGGAGCCTGTCGCTGTTTTCGATTTCCACGGGGGGATAGATCTTGCCGGGCTCGCGTTGGTCGCGCGGCGGCTCAATCACAATATCGCCGTCGCCTGCACCCGATTCGAGTACCGTGCCGTTGGTCGATCCAAGGCCCTGGGCGTACCAGTGCTCACCCTCAAGCCAAATGCGAAGATGCTCGCGCGATGCGTCGGCGCCCACATCGGTGATGCTGGGCGAGGTTTTGGGCAAAGAACGAATCACGGTGCCGCGCGGATCGCGTGTGAGGGGATGGATTTGCATGTCGGCGCAGTTGTCGGCATGGGTTCTGAGCAGACCGAGGTTGGGGGCGACGGTGCGCGGCTGCTCCAGACTGCTCATAAAGCCACGTCCGACGGTAGTTTCGGTGGTGCCAAAGTGCCCGCCCGTCTTGCTGTCGCAAAAGCGCTCGACGGTGGCCACGCCCTGAACGGGGTCGGCGAGCGCCCCCGTTGCCACAAAGAGCATAAGGTAAAGCGTGCTTTTCTCGCGCACGGCATTGCCGTCAAAGTTGTCGATGCGATTGAGGGCATTTGCATATAGGCGGCTGTCCAGTTTGTAGCTGGCGAGAGCCGACATCATTTCGTTGGCGGCCGGACCGCGATAGTGCTCGGCGATTGCCCGATAGGCGGACTCGCCGCCGCCGAGCTTGCTGCAGATTGCCGAGGAAAGGTTGAGCGTGGTGACGGTAAAGTCGCTGTAGATGGAGGGCGCGCACTGGTCAGGCTTGCGATGGACGATGTAACGGGTGAGATACGAGCGGTTGGAAGAGCATTTCTCGAGCAGGGTACTGCCGAGATAAGAGTTTCCATTGATGAGCATTCGGGCGATCTCGAGATGTTTAAGACCGCCGAACGAGCGAATATCGTTATAGAGGACCGAGCAAGGCGTCTCTGCTGCCACGGATACCTCCTTTGATTGCTTCCTAGCCAATATGGCGATAGGAATTAATGGCCCCCGGTGGGCGACGTATTAAATGGCTGCGCAATATATAGCGTAACCAAAGCAACATTATAGGCCACATGTTCGAAATTGCAGGAAGACCGAGAGATTTGGTTTGGACTGGACGGAAATCCCCCTCTGTCTTGATCTATAACAATTAGGACCGATTTTACTCGTTAACTGTTACAGATTGAGACAATCAGCCAGGCCCGCCCCGTCCGCCTCGTCATCTGTGGTTTACGTGGGGGCATACGGAGTACGGGTATACTAACCGGCGGCGAATCTGCTCCATCGCTTAGAGCTGCTGCGTCTGGACGGCGCGTGATAGGGCTGCCAAAGCGATCGCCAGCGTGCTGAGCAACGTCCTCTCTGTGCGCACCCGTTTTTGTATGTATTAGCGCACTACCAAGCACGCCCGCGCGGCCGCATGCCGTGCCCATTGCGCGTGCAGATAAGGAACAACAACATATGCGTAATTCTGTATCCGACGTTACGGACGCCGAGATTCTGGACGAGGCCCGCGAGGCCATGACCCAGGCTGCCTTCGATGCCGCCGATGAGGCCAATGCTGCCCAGGCCGTCGAGTCCGCCACCGAGAGCCTGCCCGCCTTTGACGAGCTGGGACTTTCGGACGAGATGCTCCGTGCTATCGAGAACCTGGGCTACACGGCGCCGACGCCCGTGCAGGCCGGTTCGATCCCCGTGGTGCTCGAGGGCCGCGACTTGCTTGCCGCCGCTCAGACCGGCACCGGCAAGACGGCCGCCTTTTTGCTGCCGACCATGAACAATCTGGAACACATCGCTCCTCCCAAGCCCGTGCGCGAGCGCGGCGGCCGCAACCGCCATCGCGGTGCTAAAAAGCCCGAGGGCAACGGCCGCGGCCCCGTGATGCTCGTCATCACCCCTACGCGCGAGCTTGCCCAGCAAATCGACGAGGTCGCAAGCAAAATCGCCGACGTCACCGGTCATGTTGCCGTGACCGTCGTGGGCGGCGTGAGCTACAAGCCGCAAACCGCGGCACTCAAGTACGGCTGCGACATTCTGGTCGCCACGCCGGGCCGTCTGGTCGATCTGATCGAGCAGGGTGCCTGCCACCTGGACGAGGTCAAGGTGCTGGTGCTCGACGAGGCTGACCGCATGCTTGACATGGGCTTTTTACCCGCCGTCCGCCGCATTGTGCGCGAGACCCCGGCAGAGCGTCAGACGCTGCTGTTCTCGGCGACCCTCGACGAGGAGGCCGTGGGCGAGATCACCGACCTGGTGAGCGACCCGGCCCGCGTGGAGATCGCGCCGGCCACGTCGACCGCCGACACCGTTGACCAGTTTGTGTTCCCGGTGTCCATCGAGGCCAAGAACAACCTGTTGCCCGAGTTTCTCAAGAAAGAGGGCCCGGAGCGTACTATCGTCTTTATGCGCACCAAGCACCGCGCCGACAGCTGCTGCCGTCGTCTGGAGCGCAAGGGCATCAAGGCCGCCGCGATTCACGGCAACCGCAGCCAGGCCCAGCGCGAGCGTGCCCTTTCGGCCTTCCGCGACGGTACCGTCGACGTGTTGGTGGCAACCGACGTGCTCGCCCGCGGCATCGACATCAGCGACGTGCGCTACGTCGTGAACTTTGACGTGCCGGCCGAGCCGACCGACTACATCCACCGTATTGGCCGTACGGGCCGCGCCGGCGAGCTGGGCTGGGCCATCACGTTTGTGACCGAGCAGGATGTCGATGAGTTCTACGAGATCGAGAAGCTCATGGACAAGACCGCCGACATCTACGAGGCCGGCGACCTGCATGTGGGCCCCAATCCGCCCGCGGTTGACCCCGAGCGCGATCCTGCGGCCTTTAAGGTGAAGAAGAAGACCAAGCGCGGCAAGTCCAAGAGCAAGAAGAAGCTTGAGCAGGCGCGTCGCGACGGCAAGCGCAACGGCGACGATTACGGCGATGTGGCCGGTCGTTCCAACCGCGGCCGCGACGAGCGTCGAGGCGACGGCGAGCGTCCGAGCCGTCCCAAGCGCGGCGGCAAGACCCGCGTGCGCGAGGGCGTTCAGGCTCGCGTGGACGAGGCTGTGGAGAGCGTGGCCCGCGAGGTGGCTGCCGAGGAGCGCGGCGGTGCTGACGCCGTCAAGCAGGCCCCGCGTGGCAACCGTGCCGAGCGCCGTGCCAAGCAGTTCCAGGGCGAGGCACATCGCCGCCGCCGCGAGGACGAGGATCGCGGTGGCCGTCGTCGTGTCGAGCGCGAGGACGAGGGCCGCGGTTCGCGCGGTGGCAAGCGCGGTTCGGGCGACCGCCGTCGTTCCGGTCGTGATGACGAGCGCGGCGGCCGTGACGAGCGTCGCGGCGGCGAGGGTCGTGGTGAGCGTGCTGCCCGTGGCGGTGAGTCCCGTGGCGGCAAGCGCTTTGAAGAGCGCGGTAGCCGCGGCGGCGAGCGTCGCGAGGGTGCTCGCGGCAATGGCGGCCGCGGCGGCGCTGGTCGTTCTAACGAGTTGCGCGACCGTCGTGACCCGCGTGCCAGCCGCGATCGTCGCGATGACTGGCGCAACTACGACGATACCCGCGAAGAGCGTCGCGGCGGCTACTGTGGTGGTCGCGGCGGCAACCAGGCCGGTTCCCGTGGCGGCCGCGCCGGCGGTCGCGATAACCGCGGCAGCTATGGCAACAGCCGTGGCGGCAAGCGCGGCGGCAGCTCCCGTCGCCCCGGTGACGGCGGCGGCAAGCGCAAATAACACACGCATCGCCCGCTAGAGCGAGGTGAACCAAGGGCCCCGAGCAACTACGCTCGGGGCCCTTTTTGTTTGCCGTATCCGATCGCTAGTTCAAATGTGATTTCCTCGGGAATGCGTCTAGAGGATGCCGTGGGCCTGTTTCCTACCATGCGGCAATGGGTCCCATGGGGTGCGCCGTGCATTTTTTGGAGTATTCTGCAGTTCGAGTTGTCTGCATATGATTTGACGTCGCCAACGGTGGCTTTCGGATATCCCTAGCGAGCGTTCTGAGTCAGATTTCGTCGTTTTCCGGAGCAGGGGCGCGTCATTCTCGCCATGTCGGAACCCAAAATGATGCAGCGCCCTAAAGGTTTGCCCGCTCGGGGTATTGCTGGCGCGGTCACGTTGCAGAATACTCCGTTTTTTGCACGGGCCAGGATGGGGTACCTCGGGAGAACACGGCGGTATCCCGTAAATATATACAATCTGTACCGTAATTTATACAAAACGAAGGGGCAGACAGCGTAGGGTTGGTGCATTGGGGTGCTTGATGCACCAAAATGGGGATCCCACGTGCCGTATACTCTGGCTGGATGTGAAAACGGCTTGACGCGTTGCCAGACGTAGGGGGAGGGTGTCTCGATGAGCGTATTCGAAATTGTGTTTAGTCCGACGGGTGGAACGCAGAAGGTGTCTGGCCTTGTGGCCGGGGCACTGGACAAGAATACCGTTACCGTCGATCTGACCGATAGCGGGCTAGATTTCAGCGCTGTCTCGATGACTGAGGACGACGTGGCCGTAATCTCTGTGCCGGCGTATGCCGGTAGAATCCCGGCTGTGGTGGCTGACCGGTTGGGCATGGTGCGCGGCAACGGGGCTCGGACTGTTTTGGTTTGTGTATACGGAAACCGCGCGTTTGAGGACACGCTCGTAGAGCTGGAGGACGTTGCGAAGCGCGCCGGATTTAGGGTGGTTGCAGCGGTTTCTGCTATTGCTGAGCATTCCGTTGCTCGTCAGTTTGCTGCTGGGCGACCGGATGCGCAGGATGCGGCGCAGCTCGCAGAGTTTGCGCAGCAAATTCAGCAAAAGCTGTTGGCTGAGGATGCGTCCGAGCCCTCTATTCCCGGCAATCGTCCTTATAAACAAGCTGGAAGTCACCGTATGGCACCCGAGGCAACAGAGGATTGCGTCTCCTGCGGTGCATGCGCCGCGGCGTGCCCCGTTTGTGCTATCGAAAAGGGCGACCCCAAGCGAACAGCTGGCGAGGCGTGCATCTCCTGCATGCGCTGCATCGCCGTATGTCCGCGAGGCGCTCGCAAGCTTGATCCCAACAAGCTATCCACTGTTTCCCAGATGCTGAGCAAGGTTTGCGTCGTGCGGAAGGAATGCGAGCTCTTCATCTAGCGCATACGAAATTGGTGCATTGGGGACAGGTTAATCTGCACCAACCTGGTGCAAACAAACCTGTCCCCAACGCGCCAGAGTGAGGAGTGCCCCTGGGTGCCGGCAGAAAAGGAACGTCCCTAAGTACCGCATAAATACCGTTTATCGGAGAAAAAATACCGTTCGCCGGTCATAATGATTGTTCCGGCTTTGGGCTTGTCTACAATAACCCCCGTAAAAGAAATGCGGAAGGTTACCGAGTCCCCTCGGACGTGGGCCTAACCAAAGTCTTTGATCGCGAGCGTCTCAATGGGCGCATTCGATTGATTTTGGTTGGGCTATATTTATGAAGGGACATGTCACCATGGGTTTCTTTTCTCGCCTAATGGGTGGCTCGGATAAGCAGACGACTGCGGCTTCCGAGTTCGAAATCCTCGCTCCCGTTTCCGGCGAGCTTGTTCATCTAGAAAATACCAATGACCCCGCTTTTAGCAGCCGTGCAGTGGGCGATGGCGTTGCCGTGGTTCCCCAAGAGGGAACGGTGTGCGCTCCTGTTTCCGGCACCGTCGCGGCGCTGTTTCCGACTGAGCACGCGCTGGGCATCATGTCCGACGACAGCTCTGCTCAGGTGATGCTGCATATCGGAATCGACACTGTTAAACTTGAGGGCAAGGGCTTCCATGCGCTTGTTGCCCAGGGTGATCACGTTGACGCGGGCCAGCCCCTCGTCGAGGTCGATTTCGACGTGGTCCGCGCCGCCGGCTTCGATCCCACGGTCTTCGTTATCGTGTGCGAGCGCTCGGAGAACTCGACTCTTCGTGAGCATGCTTCCGGCCCTGTTGCTGTTAAAGAGCCTGTCGTCTGGCTTTCCGAGTAAATTCTTGTGGTGGGTACCGTGGTTATCAAGCGAGTTTTTAACAACAACGTCGCAATGGTCACTTCGGACGATGGCTCCGAGCTCATCGTCATCGGTCGAGGCCTCTGCTTTGGCCGTCATGCCGGCGATGCCATCGACGAGGCGTCGATCGAAAAGACCTACGCGTTGCAGGAGGGAACTTCTCAGGATTCGCGTACGATTGACCGCTTGGCACATCTTTTGGAGTCCATCCCCACCGTCAACCTCGTGATTTCCGAGGACATCGTTCAGATGCTTCGTCGAGAGCTCAATGTCGATATCAATGACAAGATTCTCATTGCTCTCGCAGACCACATCAGCCTTGCTTTGGAGCGCGAGCGCAAGGGCGTCTCCTGTGAGAATCCGTTGCTGCTCGAGATCCAGCAGTTCTATCGCAAGGAGTACGCGCTTGCGGGCCGTGCGCTGCAGATTATCAAGGAGTATATGGGCATCCAGATGAGCGAAGAAGAGCAGGGTTTCATTACGCTGCATATCGTCAACGCCACCATGCCGCAACGCTCCGATCGTCTGATTGTTTCGGTCCAGCTTGTTCGCGACGTGCTCGCGATTGTTTCTGAGCGCTATGCTACGACCCTCGATGACACCTCGCTGCCTTACGAACGTTTCGTTCGTCACCTGCAGTTTTTCGCACAGCGAGCGCTCGATCCTACGGCAGGGCAAATCAACGGAGACGCGCTGTTCCGAATCGATGAAACGGCGTATCCGTGCGCATTCTCGTGCGCGGACGCCATAGCCGCCCACTTGTCGTCTACCTATAACGTTGTCGTTACCGATGCCGAGAAGAGTTATCTCGCATATCACATTGTTAACCTGCTTGGAGAACCTGGTCTCTAGGCATAACGTGCCCACACATCGATTGATATAAGGCAAGGCTCACGGTCTTGTCCAGGGCACATCTGTCTTAATTTGCGGAAAAGGAAGGGGAGTACCGCTATGACCGCAAAAAAGAAGTTCAATTTCAAAGCGCCGTTGGAGGTGTTCGCGAAGTCGATCGTTCAGCCGATGATGTATCTCTCGGTTGCCGGCATCCTGCTCATCGTGGGCATCATTCTGACCAACAAGACCATCTGCGCTTTGGTCCCCGTACTGGGCTCCGGTCCGTTCCAGCTTGTGGGCGCCGTTGTCTATCAGTCGCTGATGTTTATCATCAACAACCTCTCGATTCTGTTCTGCGTGGGCATCGCCGGCGCCATGGCAAAGAAGAACAAGGGCCATGCTTCGCTGATTGCCCTGATGTCGTTCTTCCTGTTCCTGCAGGCTAACAACATCGTGCTCAACGCCACCGGCTCTCTTGCCGATGCGAGCGGCATGCTCGGTCTTACCGGAACCGGCCAGGCCACCGTTATGGGCATTCAGGTGCTCGATACCGGCGTGTTCGGCGGCATCATCCTTGGTTGCATCACCGGTGCCGTGTTCAACAAGTACTCGAACAAGCAGTTCCCCATTGCCCTTTCGATGTTCTCGGGCGTCCGCTTCCCGTTCCTGATTATGATCATCATTTCCTGGATCATGGGCGCTGGCTTCTGCATCGTTTGGCCTCCGGTTCAGGGTGCCATCTCCTCCGTTGCCGGCATCATTAAGGAGTCGGGCAACATCGGTCTGTTTATCTACGGCATGCTCAACAAGCTGCTCGTTCCCACCGGTCTGCACCACCTCATCTACACCCCGTTCCAGTTCTCCGATGTGGGTGGCACCCTGACGCTGGGTGATCAGGTTATTGCCGGCGCCTATCCCATCCGTGTTGCCGAGATGGCAATGACGGGTCAGCCCTTCTCCGATAGTACGTATTTCAACAGCTACACCTTCAACAACCTGTGGCCCTACATCGGTATCGGTCTCGCCTTTATCGTCACCGCTTACAAGGGGAACAAGGATAAGACCAAGGCCGTTATTATCCCGCTGATCATCACCGCCGTGCTCTCCTGCGTGACCGGGCCCATGGACTTCCTCTTTGTCTTTGCCGCTCCCGTGCTCTTTGTCGTTCACTCGGTTCTTTCCGGCATCTTCCTGGTCCTGCTCAAGGTCCTCTCCGTGCCCGCTTCGACTGCAGGCGGCATCATCAACATCGTGGTTTCCAACCTGGTCCTCGGTGTCGATAAGACCAACTGGCCGGTTATGCTGGTGCTTGGAGTTGTCAACGCCGCTCTGTACTTCTTCCTCTTCACCTTCCTTATCAAGAAGCTCAACCTCCACACGCCTGGTCGCGAGGAAGAGTCCGAGCTTGCCGAGTCCGTTGCCGAGGGCGAGGCCGCCGCGTCTGTCGCGGTGAAGCAGGGCGCTGTTGCCGCGGCTCCCGCAGAGGGCGTCGATGCAGGTATTGCCGACCTGGTCGCAGGTCTTGGTGGCAAGGACAACATCGAGGAGCTCGAGAACTGCTTTACGCGTCTCCGCGTGAACGTTAAGAACCCGGACCTCATCAATGAGGACCTCATCAACCACGTGCCCAACAGCGGCATCAACCGCAACGGCAATAATATCCAGATCATCTTTGGCATGAAGGTCGCCGAGATGCGCGACAAGGTCGAAAACGCAATTGAGAAGGAGCAGTAAACAATGATCATTACTCTGTGTGGTGGCGGATCCACCTTTACCCCCGGCATCGTCAAGTCCATCGCCCTGCGCAAGGACGAGCTCGACGTTGACGAGATTCGTCTGTACGACATCAACGAGGAGCGCCAGCGCAAGATCGGCGTGCTCGTGGACTGGATTTTGCACGAGGACCTCGGCCTGGACATCAAGCTCACGGTGACCACCGACAAAAAGACGGCTTTTACCGACGCGAGCTTCGTGTTTGCCCAGATGCGCGTGGGCGGCTACGCCATGCGCGAGCAGGACGAGAAGATTCCGCTGCGTCACGGCTGCGTGGGTCAGGAGACTTGCGGTTGCGGCGGCCTTGCCTACGGCATGCGCACCATCTTCCCCATGGTCGAGCTGATCGATGACGTTGAGAAGTACGCCAAGAAGGACTACTGGATTCTCAACTACTCCAACCCTGCCGCCATCGTCTCCGAGGGCTGCCGCGTGCTGCGTCCCAACGCTCGTATCATCAACATCTGCGACATGCCGATCGCGATCATCGACGTGGTTTGCGCCGCGCTCGATATCGACAAGAAGGATGTCGAGTACGATTACTTTGGCCTCAACCACTTTGGTTGGTTCACCTCGATCCGCCACAAGGGCGAGGAGGTGCTCCCGCAGCTGCGCGAGTACATCAAGGAGCATGAGATTCTGCTGCCCGACTCTTACCTCAAGGGCATGGGCTCGCTCATGGCAAAGAAGCCCGAGGAGGCCGTCGACGAGCACCCCGAGCAGAACCGCCACACCAAGGGCAGCTGGTACTACGTCTGGAAGGGCGAGTACGAGATCATGGAGTGCTTCCCGGAGTACCTGCCCAACACGTATCTGAACTACTACCTGCAGCAGAAGGAGTTCGTCGAGCACTCCAACCCCGAGCGCACCCGTGCTAACGAGGTTGAGGAGACGCGTGAGAAGAACCTCTTTGATGGTATCGACCATTACGAGAAGACGGGCGAGATCGACGAGAGCACGTTCTATGCGGGCAGCCACGGCGACTGGATTGCCGATCTGGCTATCGCTCTGAAGAACGACACCAAGCAGCGCTTCCTGGTCATTTGCGAGAACAAGGGCGCCATCCCCAACATGCCCTACGACGCTATGGTCGAGCTGCCTGCCTACATTGGCAAGAACGGCCCCGAGGTCATCAGCCGCGACAACATTCCGCTGTTCCAGCAGGGCCTCATGATGCAGCAGCTGAACTCCGAGAAGCTCATTGTCGAGGCTACGATCGAGGGTTCGTACGAGAAGGCGCTTAAGGCCTTTACGCTCAACAAGACCGTGCCGTCGATGAAGGTCGCCAAGGAGGTTCTCGACGACATGATCGAGGCCAACAAGGGTTACTGGCCCGAGCTTAAGTAAAAGCAACAGGGTCGCTGGCCGCATGCCTGAAGCAATGCCCCGCCCACGTGATTGCGTGGGCGGGGCATTGTCGTTTGGTAACGCGTTTTATCAAATATGGCATTTATCTGCGATAATGTTCATTTTCACCGCTGATGGTGACATTTCATACCGCCTGCCGAACTGCGTGGAGACCTAACAACTTTTTAGGTCAGTGTTGTGCGTGTAGCAATTTCGCCCGGCCTCGCCTCCGGGCTGCCATGTGAGAGGGGATCTTATGGCTCGACTGCACGTAATGGAACGCAGCCACGCTCAGGCCGTCATGGACGACCTGCACGATGCACTCGGACGTCGTCTGGCGGTGAGTTCACTCGCCCCGTGCCCCGTCGAGTTTACGGCGGCGCTCGTCAACCTGTGCTCCACCCAGAGCTGCGGCAAGTGCACGCCCTGCCGCGTGGGCCTGAGCGCGCTGAGCGACCTGCTCGCCGATGTGCTCGAGGGCCGCGCCGACGAGTCCACGCTCAACTTGATTGAGCGCACGGCCCGCACCATCTACCTTTCGAGCGACTGCGCCATCGGCTACGAAGCTGGCGCCATGGCACTCACGGCCATTCGCGGCTTCCGCGACGATTTTGAGCACCACATCCGCGAGCACTCCTGCGGCTTTGACCGCGAGGCTCGCGTCCCGTGTGTCTCGGGCTGCCCGGCGCACGTCGACATTCCTGGTTACATCTCGCTCGTCGAGGCAGGCCGTTATGCCGACGCCGTCAAGGTCATCCGCAAGAACAACCCGCTACCGCTCGTCTGTGGTCTGGTGTGCGAGCATCCCTGCGAGATGCATTGCCGCCGTGGCATGGTCGACGACCCCATGAACATCCTCGCCCTCAAGCGTTTTGCCGTTGAGCATAGCGACCTCAACGACCACAAGCCACATGTAGTGGACAACACCGGTAAGCGCGTCGCCGTGATCGGCGGCGGCCCGGCCGGCCTTTCCTGTGCCTACTACCTGGCCGTGATGGGCCACAAGGTGACCATTTTTGAGCAGCGCCACCACTTGGGCGGCATGCTGCGCTACGGCATCCCCAGCTATCGTCTGCCGCGCGAGCGCCTGCAGGCCGAGATCGACTGGATCTTGAGCGCCGGCATCGACGTGGAGCTCGACCACTCCGTGAGCGGCGAGGAGCTCGCCCGTCTGCGCGACGAGTTCGATGCCGTCTACCTGGCCATCGGTGCCCACAGTGACAAGAAGCTCGGCCTTCCGGGTGAAGAGGCGCCCGGCGTGGAATCGGCCGTCAAGATGCTGCGCGCCATCGGCGATGACGAGCTGCCCGACCTGAGCGGCCAGCGCGTGTGCGTCATCGGCGGCGGCAACGTTGCCATGGACGTGGCACGCTCCGCCGTGCGCTGCGGTGCCGAAAAGGTAAGCATCGTCTACCGCCGTCGCATCTGCGATATGACGGCCCAGGACGCCGAAATCGCCGGCGCCCAGGCCGAGGGTTGCGAGGTTCTGGAGCTCACGGCGCCGCTTGCCATCGAGACGGGCGAAGATGGTCGCGTGAGCGGCCTGCGCGTGCAACCGCAGATTATCGGCGAGCCTCGCCGTGGGCGTCCGGCCCCGCGTGCCGCAGCCACGCCCGAGCGCGTCATTCCCTGCGAGCGCGTGTTTGTGGCCATTGGCCAGGACATCGATTCCAAGCCGTTTGAGGACATGGGCATCGCCTGCAAGTGGGGTCGCGTCGTTACCGATTCGGACGGCGCCGTGCCCAACTTCGATGGCCTCTTTAGCGGCGGCGACTGCCAGACCGGTCCCGCCACCGTCATCCGTGCCATCAACGCCGGCCGCGTGGCTTCGGCAAACATCGACCGCTACCTGGGCTTTGACCACAAGATCAAGCTCGACGTGGAGCTGCCGACCGTGCAGTTTAAGGGCAAGCACGAGTGCGGCCGCTGCGAGCTGGGCGAGCGCGAGGCCGGCGAGCGCATTCACGATTGGAATCTGGTCGAGCAGGGTCTCACCGAGGAGGAGGCGCGCCAGGAGGCGAGCCGCTGCCTGCGCTGCGACCACTTTGGCTTTGGCGCGTTCCGCGGAGGGAGGAACCTGGAATGGTAGAGCTCAACAAAACCACCGTCGGCGACAACAGCGAAAACGGAGCGCACAACATGGTCAAGCTCACTATCGATAATTGCGAGGTCGTGGTACCCGAGCACACCACGATCCTGGATGCGGCCAAGTCCGTCGGCATCCAGATTCCCACCCTGTGCTACCTGCGCGATCTGAACGAGATCGGCGGCTGCCGCGTGTGCGTGGTCGAGGTTGAGGGCTGCGACCAGCTGGTTGCCGCCTGCAACAACTACGTGCTCGATGGCATGGTGGTCCACACCAACAGCCCCAAGGCCCGCGAGGCGCGCCGCACCAACGTGCAGCTGCTGCTTTCGCAGCACGATTCACGCTGCACGAGCTGTGTGCGCAGCGGTAACTGCAACCTGCAGACCATTGCCAACGACCTGGGCATTTTCTATCTGCCGTTTCAAAGGCATTTGGCGGGCGAGGGCTGGGATTTCGATTTCCCCATCATCCGCGAAAACGACAAGTGCATTAAATGCATGCGCTGCATCAAGGTGTGCGAGAGCGTACAGGGCCTAGGGATTTGGGACCTGACCAACCGCGCCACGCATACCGCCGTGGGCACCCGCGGGCGCGTGCCGATCGGCAAGACCGATTGCGTCGCGTGCGGCCAGTGCATCACGCATTGCCCGACGGGCGCGCTGCGCGAGCGCGACGACACCGAGACCGTGTTTGACGCGCTCGCTAATCCCGACAAGATCGTGCTGGTGCAGATCGCGCCGGCCGTGCGTAGTGCTTGGGGCGAGGAGCTCGGCATTCCGCGCGAGGAGGCAACCGTCGAGCGTCTGGCTTGCGCGCTGCGCCGCGTGGGCTTTGAGTACGTGTTCGATACCGATTTCTCGGCCGACCTCACCATTATGGAGGAGGGCTCCGAGCTGCTCGAGCGTCTGGGCAAGGCCGCCAAGGGCGAGAGCGACAGCCACGGCTGGCCCATGTTTACGAGCTGCTGCCCGGGTTGGGTGCGCTTTGTGAAGGCGCGCTATCCGGAGTTTGTCGACAGCCTGTCCACGTCCAAGTCGCCGCAGCAGATGTTCGGCGCCATCGCCAAGACCTACTACGCCAGGGTGCTGGACGTGGAGCCCGAGCGCCTGTTCGTGGTGTCCGTTATGCCGTGCACGGCCAAGAAGGCCGAGTGCGCGCTGCCGAGCATGGTGGGCGAGGGCGGCGCGCCCGATGTGGACGTTGCACTGACGGTGCGCGAGATGGTGCGCATGATCCGCGCGAGCCACGTGAGCGTGGACACGTTGGTCGAGGAGCCGCTCGATACGCCGCTGGGTTTTGGCACGGGCGCGGGCGTGATCTTTGGCGCCACGGGCGGCGTGATGGAGGCTGCCGTGCGCTCGGCCTATTTCCTGGTGACGGGCAAGAACCCGGATGCGGATTTCTTTACCGACGTGCGCGGACTCGACGGCTGGAAGGAAGCTGTGGCCGATATCGATGGCACCAAGGTGCGCGTCGCCGTGGCGCACGGGTTGGGCAACGCCGCCCGCCTGCTCGACGCGATTCGCGACGGCCGCGTGAGCTATGACTTCGTTGAGGTCATGGCATGCCCGGGCGGCTGCGTCGGTGGCGGCGGTCAGCCCATCCACGACGGCTGCGAGCTGGCAGCCGAGCGCGGCCAGGTGCTGTGGGGCCTGGATGCGAAGGCGGACATTCGCTTCTCGCACGAGAATCCCGATGTTCAAGCGTGCTACAGCGAGTTTTTGGGCGCGCCGCTCTCGCCGCTGGCCGAGGAGCTGTTGCATACCGACCATCACGCCTGGTCGATGCCCAATGAGGGGACGTGCTAGCGATGCGCGCGTTTAATGTTGAGATGACGCGCCGGGGGTTTGCCTCGGCGCTCGCCGCGGGCGCCCTGTCGCTTGCGCTCGCGGGCTGTGGCGGCGGGGCTGCCGGGGCCGGGTCTGCTGCGGGTTCGGCTGCCGGGTCTGCCGCTGACGGTGCCGCTGCCGAGCCGGTTGAGGTACACGTCGCGTCGCTCAAGGGTCCGACGTCGATTGGCCTGGTGCAGTTTATGGACCAGGCAGACGAAGGTGCCACGGATAACGGGTTTGACTTTGCGATCAGCGCCGCGGCCGACGAGGTCGTGCCCAAGGTCATTCAGGGCGATGTCGATATTGCCCTGGTGCCCGCCAACGTGGCAAGCGTGCTCTACAACAAGACCGAGGGCGCGGTGCAGGTCATCGACGTCAACACACTGGGCGTGCTGAACGTGGTGACGGGCGACGCGAGCGTGGCCTCGTTTGGCGATCTGGCGGGGCGTACCGTCTACATGACGGGCAAGGGCGCCACGCCGGAGTACGTCATGAACTACCTGCTGGAGCGCGCGGGCCTGACCGGCCAGGTGTCGCTCGAGTTCAAGAGCGAGCCCACCGAGGTGCTGTCGGCCCTGCTTGCCGACCCGTCCGCCGTGGGCGTGCTACCGGAGCCGTTCAAGACCGCGGCCATCGCTAAGAGCGAGGGCAAGCTGTCGGCGCCGGTAAGTCTGACCGATGTGTGGGATGAGCTGGCGGGTGACACGGGTTCGCGTATGCTGACGGGTGTGACCGTGGTGCGCCGCGCGTTTGCCGAGGAGCATCCCGAGGCTGTGGCAGAGTTCTTGCGCTGCCATGAGGCGAGCGTGAAGGCCGTCAATGCGACACCGGCGGACTGGGCGCAGGTCGTGGTCGATGCGGGTATCGTCGATAACGCCGCGATTGCCGAAAAGGCGATTCCCGGGTGCATGCTTGTATGCCAGACGGGGAAAGATATGAAGACGGCGCTCGGTGGGTACCTGCAGGTGCTGGCCGATGCGGACGCGAGCGCCGTGGGCGGCAAGCTCCCGGCTGATGATTTCTACTACATGGAGTAACCCGTGCGTGCGTTTGCTCGGCAAATGACAGAGCGTGTGAAGGCGGCGGTGGCAGCAGGTGCCGTCGCCGCCTTTTGGCTTGCCGCGTGGGCGCTCGCGGCGGCGCTGATGGCGCAGCCGTTGATCTTGCCGGGACCGGGCGCTGTTGTGGTGACGTTGCTGCGACTGGTGTGCGATGCCGGCACGTGGGCGATTTTGGCAGGCTCGGGTGCGCGGATTCTAGGTGGTTTGGCGCTTGCCGCGGTGTGCGGTGGTTTGCTGGCCGGAATTTCGTCACGCTCGCGGACGTTTGCCCGCCTGGTGGCGCCGGCGCTTTCGTTTGTTAAGGCGACGCCGGTTGCCTGCGTGGTGGTCCTGCTGCTCATTTGGCTGGGGTCGGCGCGCGTAAGCATTGCGGCGGTCTTTTTGATGGCGCTGCCGGGAGTGTATTTTTCGCTGGTCGAGGGCTTGACGCAAGCGGATAAACCGCTGGAGCAGATGTTTCGTCTGCATGGCGTGCGGGGTTGGCGACTGTTTTGTGCCCACACCTGGCGCGAAGTCCTGCCGTTTGTGCTTTCGTGCGCCCGCGCCGTGATTGGCATGAGCTGGAAGGCCGGCGTGGCGGCGGAGCTGATCGGCATGGCGGTGGGCACCGTGGGTGAGCGCATCTATCAGGCGAAGCTGCTCATCGAGACGGCTGACCTGCTGGCGTGGACCGTGTTGGTCGTGGCGGCATCGTGGGCATGCGAGCGCGTGCTGGTGTGGCTGCTGCGGGCTTCGGGGCCCGCAGCATGGCGTGCTGCTGTGCGGGCGCATGGGCGTTGTCCTCGCGGACGTGCAGGCGGCTCTGCTGGCGGCGGGGTTGCGGCGGAGCTTGCGCTCGCCGTGGGCGATCGCGCTCCCTGGGCTCCGGCGCTCGACGGACTGGTGCTTCGTGTGCCCGCCGGTGGGCGCGCCTGCGTGATGGGCACCTCGGGCGTGGGCAAGTCGACGCTGCTTGCGCTGGCGGCGGGGGAGTGCGCGCCGTGCTCCATGGTGTTTCAGGATGTGCGCCTGGTAGAGGGCGCCTCGGCTTTGGATAACGTGCTGGTGTGCGCCGACGCGCGCGTGGACGCCTCGAGTGCCGCGGCCCTGTTGCGCCTGCTGGTGCCGGGGGTCGATGTGCATGCTCGTGTGGCCGAGCTCTCGGGCGGGCAGCGCCGTCGCGTCGAGATTGCCCGAGCCCTGCTGTGTCCGGGCGGCGCAGTGATTCTGGACGAGCCCTTTACCGGCCTAGATACCGCTGCGCGCGACGCATGCGCCGAGGTTGTGCTCGACTTGCTCGACGGCCGCATACTGTTGCTTGCCACGCACGATGTCGCCGACGCTCAGGCCCTCAATATCTCGGACATCATCACGCTCTAAATACTTACTCAGCAACAAAATGATCCGTTTTTTCTCCGTCCCCATGGGGCGGGTGTGGTATTCTATCTGTGGGGTAATACTTAAGAATACTAAGTAATACCAACGCCGTAGAAACAAACTCCAGATGCGGGCCAATCGGGTTGCCTTCACAGCCCGTCGCCCAGCCGCGTGGCCCGCATCTATCCGCACCACCGTCGTTTCAAAAAGGAAGCGCCATGGCAGAACATATGACCCCGGTTGTCGCGAAGGTCTTGCCCGAGGAAAAGGCAGCCTTCGCGGCGGCAACCCAGCTCGTGGGCACCACGCCGTCCAACGCCATCCGCATGTTCATCGCCGCCTTCAATCGCTGCGGCACCTTTCCGTTCGACATTTCGCCCAACGGGGCCTTTGGCGCTGCGCCCGATTCTCATCAATAAGTGATCCGTTTTCCTCCGTCCCCATGGGATCAGCTCTCTGCCGAGTTGTGGTAGAACTAGGGAACGGTTTTGAGGAGGTTGGCATGCTCAATGCGATAGCGTGGGCGCTTGCCTGTTTTGGCGTTGTCGCTGCCGATATAGCCCTGAGCGTGGTTCTGTTTTCTGTTCTCGATGCCGTGTCGGCGCTGACGGGCTATCCGATCGACAATCTCGATATTCAATGGTTTCAAGCCGTCGCGCAGACGGCATCGTTTTTGATGGCGCTGCTGTGGTGGCGTTATTTGTGGCCGCGGTCGTTTATCGCGCGCTGGCAAGGTGGGCGTCCGCTTGGCGGGGGATTGCGTAGCGCGTGGAAGCGCATTGCCTGCGTTATCGTGATCGGCTTGGCCCTGCAGGTGGTCGTTGGCTACGTGACCGACGCCGTACTGTCATTGTTGCCCGAGGTCGCGGCTGATTACAGCGAACTTGTCGAGGAAACAGGCATGGGCGACACCGGCTATCTCGCCGTCCTGACTACGGTGCTCGGCGCCCCATTTTGTGAAGAGCTGCTGGTGCGCGGCATCATCTTTGAGTTTTCGCTGCGTGCGTTTAATCCACAGTGCCATCCGCTCTGGAAACGTCGGCGCCGCGTGAACGCGCAAGACGGCACCATAGTGCCCTGGGCGGCCCCGAGTACCTGGGGCGTCGCCGCGGCAATCGTGCTGCAGGCGGCGGTCTTCGGCTTTATGCACATGAACTGGGTGCAGGGCTGCTATGCGGGCGCTGCCGGCCTCATTTTTGGCTGGGTGCTCGTGACTACCGGAAAGCTCCGCTACACGATCCTGCTGCACTTTGCCTTTAACGCCGGGTCGTACCTCATGACGTTGCTCTGGTTTGTGAACACGCCGTTCGACGTGGCAATTACGGTCGCTATCGCCGGCGTCATCCTCGTTGAGGCAATGCGCTCGCTGCGCCACGCGTGTGGGATGGACGCAGCGAGCGCACCGCTGCCCTAGTTGCGTCTGCCGCCTCCGTTGGCGCCCTGTCGTCCCTGGGCCGCGCGGTTGCGGCCTGCGGTGTTCTGCGCACGCGACATGCCGCCGTGGCCCTTGCTGCCCTTAGGCCCCTTGCCAGCACCGCTAGCACCGCCGTGTGCCTTGCCGCCCTTCTTGCCGGTGCCATGCCCACCGCCGGCAGATGTCTCGCCCGGGCGCGGCGGCACGGGACGGATCAGGCAATGCTTGGTGTAGCCGATCAGGTCGCGGCGGCCGGCCTTTTCCAGTGCCTCGCGCACGAGCTTGTAGTTCTCGGGCTTGCGATACTGGATGAGCGCGCGTTGCATGGCCTTCTCGTGCGGGTCGCGCGCCACATAGATCGGCTCCATGGTGCGCGGATCCACGCCGGTGTAGTACATGCAGGTCGACATAGTGGACGGTGTGGGGTAGAAGTCCTGCACCTGCTCGGGCATGTAGCCCATGTCGCGCACGGCTTCGGCAAGGTCCACGGCTTCCTTCATGGTCGAGCCGGGGTGGCTCGAGATCAGATACGGCACCACGTACTGCTTGAGTCCGTATTCGCGATTCAAGCGTTCAAATTTACGGCAGAACGCGTCGTAGACGGCGCGGCTCGGTTTGCCCATCACGGACAGCACCGCGTCGCTCACGTGCTCGGGCGCTACGCGCAGCTGGCCCGAGACATGGTGTTCCAGCAGCTCGCGCAAAAACTCGTCCGAGGCATCGGCCATGGTGTAGTCAAAGCGGATGCCGCTGCGCACGAAGACCTTTTTGACGCCCGGCAGCTGGCGCAGGTCGCGCAACAGCTGCGTGTAGCCGCTTTCGTCGACCACCATGTTCTTGCACACGCTCGGCCACAGACAGCGCTTGTTCTTGCACACGCCGTGCTTGAGCTGTTTGTCGCAGGCAGGGCGGCTAAAGTTGGCCGTCGGTCCGCCCACGTCGTTGATGTAGCCCTTAAACTCGGGATCGCGCGTGAGCAGCTCGGCCTCGCGCATGATCGAGTCGTGGCTGCGCATCTGCAACACGCGGCCCTGGTGGAAGGTAAGGGCGCAAAACGAGCACTCGCCAAAACAGCCGCGGTTGGAGCTAATGGAAAACTTGATCTCGGCAAAGGCCGGCACGCCGCCCGCCGCGTCGTAGTCGGGATGCCAATCGCGTGCGTAGGGGAGTTCGGCAACCTCGTCCATCTCGTCGGTGGTGAGTGTTGCCGACGGCGGGTTCTGCACCACGTACACGCTGTTGGGATATGGCTCTACCAAGCGATGGCCGGTGATAGGGTCCATATTTTGCTGCTGCACGTTAAAGCTGCGGGCGTAGTTGAGCTTGTCGGCGGCAAGGTCGTCCCAGCTGGGCAGCAGGTCGTAGTCGTAGACCTCGTCGAGCGAACCCGTGCGGTAAACGGTGCCGTTGATATAGGTGATCTGATCGACGGGCAGCCCCGCGTCGAGCGCGTCGGCGATCTCGACAATCGCGTGCTCGCCCATGCCGTAGATGAGGATGTCGGCGCCCGAGTCGAGCAGCACCGAGCGCTTGAGCTTATCCTGCCAGTAGTCGTAGTGGGCCAGGCGGCGCAGGCTCGCCTCGATGCCGCCGATGATGATGGGGGCGTCCTTAAACGTCTGGCGGATGAGGTTGCCGTAGACCGTGACGGCTCGGTTGGGACGGCGCCCCTCCTCGCCACCGGGGGTATAGGCGTCGGTGTGGCGGCGGTGCTTGGTTACCGAATAGTGGTTGACCATGGAGTCCATGTTGCCGGCACTGACGAGAAAGCCCAGGCGCGGCTCACCGAGCACAGTGATGCTGGCGGGGTCGGTCCAGTCGGGTTGGCAGATGATGCCCACCTTGTAGCCGTGCGCGTCGAGGACGCGGCTAATGATGGCCATGCCAAAGCTGGGATGGTCCACGTAGGCGTCGCCGCAGATGTAGACGAAGTCGCACTGGTCCCAGCCGCGCGCGTCCATGTCGGCGCGGCTGACAGGGAGGAATTTATCGCGGCCCGGGCGCCAGGGGCGGGCGGGCGTCGCTTGGGAATGCTTGGTGCGGGCGACCGTGGCCTGCGCCTTGCCGCCGCGCTTTTGCTGCTGGCCCTGTTTGCCCTGCTGACTGCGCTGGTTGTTCTGAGCGTGCTGAGGCTTTTTTGCCACGATCCCTCCCGGTGTCTGTATGCTGCACGTAATTGTAACCAGTCTTTTTGGGACGGGGCTAAAAAGACTGGGGGAGTACATGGACTAGTGAGTGGGAGCGTCGCCGCGCCCACCGTTTGTTTCCAGACTGTGTATCCCTGCGTCGAAGGAGCCGTCTCGCGCGCACGCCATGTTGTCAATGGGTTACAGTATGAACGGCGGCTATATTTCCGCCAACGCACGAGAGAGTCGTCAACAAGGAGGATGCACGACGATGCAGCGTGCCAAACAGATATCGGAGTCTATTGAGCTGGGCATCATCTTGGCGCTCGCCGGTGGCTTTATGGACGTGTATTCGTACATTGGGCGCGACCATGTTTTCGCCAACGCGCAGACGGGCAACATCTTGCTGGTGGGCGTGAGCATCTCGGAGGGCAACTGGGCGCTGGCGGGGCGCTATTTCTTCCCCGTGGTGTCGTTTGCCGTGGGCATTATGCTTGCCGACCTGGTGCACGAGCGGTTTGGCAGCGTGATCCACTGGCGTCAGGTGACGGTGTTCTTTGAAGCCGTCATCTTGCTGGGCGTGAGCTTTATCCCCGGCGGCAATTTCAACCTGCTCGCCAACTGCCTCACCTCGTTTGCCTGCGGTATGCAAGTTGAGAGCTTCCGCAAGATCCACGGTCACGGCATCGCTACGACCATGTGCATCGGCAACTTGCGCAACGCGCTGCAAAACGTGGACGATTACATCATCACCCACAGGCGCGGCTTTTTGGAAAACGGCCTGCTGTACTTTGGCGTGATCTTTACCTTTGTGTTTGGCGCCGTGTTGGGCAACTGGTGTATTGAGCGCATGGGCCTGCACGCCATCGTCGTGGCGAGCTTGCTGCTGTTTGTCGCGTTTGCCATCATGTTCATCGACCGCGAGCGCGATTTGCGCTTACGCTGGAAGGTTGCGGCCGAGGCTTGGAAAGAGGGCTGCCGAAAGTAACCGAATGCGGCAAAGGGGCTGTCCCTTTGCCGCAATATTTTTCATCATCTGTTGAAACGCTTTAACACTTTTGATGTTCTCACGCGTTTTTCGTTTCAAAAGCGTTAGGATGGGACTCATAGCGTGGGGCGTAATGGGTGCCCCGCACACGATGGGAGGCTATAAATGGCTAATCGTTTCGTTCTCAATACCATCTCTTATCATGGTTCCGGCGCCATCAAGGAGATCCCCGGCGAGCTCCAGCGTCGTGGCTATAAGAAGATCTTCGTCTGCTCCGACCCCGATCTGGTCAAGTTTGGCGTTACCGCTAAGGTGACTGACGAGCTCGACGCCGCCGGCATCGCTTGGAGCCTCTACTCCGAGATCAAGCCCAACCCCACCATCCAGAACGTCAAGGACGGCGTCGAGGCCTTCAAGGCCGCCGAGGCTGACGCTATCGTGACCATCGGTGGTGGCTCCTCTATGGACACTGCCAAGGCTATTGGCATCATCATCAATAACCCCGAGTTCGCCGATGTCCGCAGCCTCGAGGGCGTTGCTCCGACTAAGAACCACGCCGTGTTCACCATCGCCGTGCCGACGACCGCCGGTACCGCTGCCGAGGTGACCATCAACTACGTCATCACCGACCCCGAGAAGGTCCGCAAGTTCGTGTGCGTCGACACCAACGACGCCCCCGAGGTCGCCGTCGTCGACCCCGACATGATGGCTTCCATGCCCGCCGGCCTGACCGCTTCCACCGGCATGGACGCACTGACCCACGCCATCGAGGGCTACACCACCAAGGGCGCCTGGGAGCTTTCCGACATGTTCCACTTTGAGGCCATTAAGCTGATCAGCGAGAACCTGCGCGACTCCGTCGCCGAGGCCAAGTCCGGCCAGCCCGGCTCCGGCCGTGAGGGCATGGCTCTTGGTCAGTATGTGGCCGGCATGGGCTTCTCCAATGTTGGCCTGGGCATCGACCACGCCATGGCTCACACCCTGTCCGCTCACTACGACACCCCGCACGGCGTCGCTTGCGCCATGCTGCTGCCGATCGCCATGGAGTTCAACAAGCCGGTTTGCGCTGAGCGCCTGGCCAAGGTTGCCGTCGCCATGGGCGTTGACACCACGGGCATGAGCACCGCCGAGGCTGCCGATGCTGCTATCGCTGCCGTCAAGCAGCTCTCTGCCGACGTGAATATCCCGCACGTCTGCGAGGCCATGAAGGCTGACGAGATCGAGGTTCTGGCCAAGGACGCCATGGCCGACGCCTGCTTCCCGGGTAACCCGCGCGAGGCAACGCTCGACGACGTCATCGAGCTCTTCAAGAAGATCTGCCCGGCTGCCTAGCCCAGTTTGGCGGTCCTTCGCCCGTAGGCGTATGGTCTTTTGACTTGCCGCTGGCCCCGCCGTGCTACGCACGGCGGGGCTTTTTGTGCTGCGTCAATGTCCTGAGACGGGCAAAACCAAGGCGTACTGCCCGCTACGGATAGGTGGTGCACTTTCCAGCGTGCATTTTTGGGAGTATTCAGCAAGCTCTTAAAAATGCATAACGTTGTGAATGGGCCGAGTGGCCCGCAGGCGCCCATCGACAGCCATTGTGGGTGGGCTATCGATGAGTGGAGGGGGTTGTTACTGAGTTTCTGCTTTGCGACAACCTGCAACACTGTTGTAACCGCGTCATTTTGTCGTTCGTGATGGGGCCGTTGGGGCCCAAGGTGCTGAATACTCCGTTTTTTGCACGGTCCAAGGTGGGGCACCCTGAGACGAAGCAAAAAGATGTCTCATTTCTATGCAAATACCGATAGGATTTATGCAAGATTGGGATTGTAAACCGTGCACGTGCACAAAACCGGTGCGGGGACGTCTGGAGGCGGCTCGGCTCCTGGGGCATTGCACGTGCAGAACGGTTAAAATCGGGACTCGGTCTTAGTTTTACTTGGAAGGATGCATATGACTTCTAATATTGATGCTTCTCTAGGGGAGACGCTCTCCTATATCGCAGGACAGCTTAAGACGCTGACTTCTATTGCTTCGCCGACGGGCTATACCCGCGCGGCGACCGATTATCTGATGGAGACCCTGCGCGATATGGGCTTTGGTCCCGAGCGTTCCAATAAGGGTAACGTGCTCGTTGAGCTTGGTGGCGAGGGCGAGCCGCTTGTGTTGGCGAGCCATGTCGATACCCTGGGCGCCATGGTGCGTTCCATTAAGGACAATGGCCGCCTGCGCCCCACGACGCTCGGCGGGCATCAGTGGTCTACGGCCGATGGCGAGAACTGCACCGTCTACACGCGTGACGGCAATGTGTACACGGGCGTGGTCCTCAATACCGAGCCTTCGGCGCACGTGGCCGATGAGCCGGTCAAGACCATCGAGAAGAACATGGAAATCCTGCTCGACGAGAACGTTGACAGCAAGGACGATGTGCTCGAGCTGGGTATTCAGACTGGCGACATCATCGCTATGGACCCGCGCACTACGGTGACGGAGAGCGGCTACATCAAGAGTCGCTTCCTTGACGACAAGCTGTCCGCGGCGATTCTGCTGGGTCTCGCCCGCGCCGTCGCCGCTGGCGAGGTGACACTTTCGCGCAAGGTGTCATTGCTCTTTACCGTGTACGAGGAGGTCGGCCACGGCGGAGCCTTCGTGCCGGCCGACACGCGCGAGATGATCAGCGTGGACATGGGCTGCGTGGGCGACGACCTGGGCTGCACCGAGCGCATGGTTTCGATTTGCGCCAAGGATTCGGGCGGTCCGTACAACTACGACCTGGTAACCACGCTGTCCAACATCGCGCGCGAGCTGGAGCTCGATTACGCCATCGATGTGTATCCGCACTACGGCTCGGACGTTGAGGCCACGCTCTCGGCCGGCTACGACATCCGTCACGGCCTGATCGGCCCCGGCGTGTACGCGAGCCACAACTACGAGCGCAGCCACATCGACGGCGTGCGCAACACCTACGAGCTCGTCCGCGCCTACGTGCAGCGCTAACGATGCAGCGGCCTCGGCTGATACGGCAGTACCGACCGAGGCCGTCCTCTCTAAGTTGCGGTGAAATAGGGGCTGTTTGGCGGTTTTAAACGCTTAAACAGTCCCTATTTCACCGCAACTTATGAAGGGGGTGGGACTACTTGATGGCGGCAGTCACGGTACCGCCGCCCAGGACGATGTCGCCGCGATAGACTACGACGGCTTGGCCGGGGGCGATTGCTCGCTGGGGCTCGTTAAAAGTTAGCAGCATTTGCCTGTCTGCGCCGCGCGTAAGGGTCGCTGCCTGGTCTTTCTGACGGTAGCGGTACTTGGCGTCTACGCGAATGCCGCCGGCATCCAGCTCGGCCTCCATGCGCGCGTCCGGCGCGCTCCAGATCCACTCATCGGCCGTGAGCGCCGCGGCGGTCAGGTCCTCGGCCTCGCCCAGATGCACGGTGTTGTTGACGGCGTCGACGCCTGTCACGTATACGGGATGCGCCATCGCTACGCCCAAACCCTTGCGCTGGCCGATGGTATAGCGCAGTGCGCCGTTGTGGCGCCCGACCACGCTGCCGTCGCGCCATACGATGTCGCCCGGTGCAGCGGCATGTCCGCAGCGGCGCTCGATATAGCCCGCGTAGTCACCGTCTGGAATAAAGCAGATATCCTCGCTTTCGGCCTTCTTGGCGTTGATGAAGCCCTGCTCGGCGGCAATGCGGCGCACGTCGCGCTCTTTGTCCAGCCCGGCCAGCGGAAAGATTGTGCGCGACAGCCGCTCCTGCGTGAGCGAATACAAAAAGTAGCTCTGGTCCTTCTTGGGGTCTTCGCCGCGATGCAACTGCCAGGTTCCGTCGGACGCCTGGCTCGTTTTGGCGTAGTGGCCTGTGGCGATGTAGTCGCAGCCCATATCCAGTGCCGCATCCAGCAACGCGCCAAACTTAATGTGGCGGTTGCAGATGATGCACGGATTGGGCGTCAGCCCCTCCTGATAGGCGCTCACAAAGCGCTCGATAACATTGCGGTCGAAGGTCTGCTGCAGGTCGAGCACATGGTGAGGTATCCCCAGGCGCTCGGCGACGGCCTTTGCATCGGCGATGTCGCGGTCGACCTTACTCATGCCCGTGACGGGATCGGGCGCGGGGCAGGTGAGGCGCATGGTGGCGCCGACGCATTCGTAGCCCTGGCTTTTGAGCAGGTACGCGGTCACGCTGGAATCGACGCCGCCGCTCATGGCGGCGAGCACGCGCTTGTTGTGCATGGGGAGGTTCTCCTTGGTGGCATGTGGCCAAAAAAGAAAAGCGGCGCGGGAGGCTGGTTCCGCGCCGCAGACATTGTAGCAAGTTCGGACGTCTCGTGGGACACCCTAATGAGATGGGCTCAGACAGCCAGAAGAGAGGGGAGGCCGGCGTGCCTTGGGCCTATCGACAAGCGACGGGCCCTTAGTCCTGGAACAGTGCCGTGGACAGGTAGCGCTCACCGGTGTCAGCGAGCAGCGCCACGATGGTCTTGCCCTCGTTCTCGGGGCGCTTGGCCAGCTGCAGCGCGGCCCACACGGCGGCGCCGGACGAAATGCCCACGAGCACGCCCTCCTTGTGGCCCACGGCGCGGCCGGTCGCAAAGGCGTCGTCGTTCTCGACGGGGATGATCTCGTCATAGACCTGGGTGTCGAGGACGTCGGGCACAAAGCCGGCACCGATGCCCTGGATCTTGTGCGGACCGGCCTGGCCCTTAGAAAGCACCGGCGAGGTGGCGGGCTCGACGGCGACGACCTTGATTTCGGGGTTCTGCTCCTTAAGGAACTCACCCACGCCGGTCACGGTGCCGCCGGTGCCGACGCCGGCGACGAAGATGTCGACCTCGCCGTCGGTGTCATCCCAGATCTCGGGGCCGGTCGTGGCCTTGTGGATGGCGGGGTTGGCGGGGTTCACAAACTGGCCGGCGATGATGCTGTTTGGCGTCTCCTTCTGCAGTTCCTCGGCCTTGGCGATGGCGCCCTTCATGCCCTTGGAACCGTCGGTGAGCACGAGCTGTGCGCCATATGCCTGCATAAGCTTGCGGCGTTCGACGGACATAGTCTCGGGCATGGTGATGATCACCTTGTAGCCGCGAGCCGCCGCCACCGAGGCGATGCCGACGCCAGTGTTGCCGCTCGTGGGCTCGATGATGGTGTAGTCGCCGCCGCGCACGAGCTTGCCGGCCTTCTCGGCCTCGTCGATCATGTTCTTGGCGACGCGGTCTTTGACGGAGCCGGCGGGGTTGAAGTATTCCAGCTTGACGAGCACGCGGGCCTTGAGGTCCTCATCGGCCTCAAAGTGAGTGAGCTCCAGAAGCGGAGTGTGGCCGATAAGCTGATCGATGGACGTGTAAACATTGCTCATGATGAACCTCCAAAGTGTTCAAATGACTGGATACCGTGTGGTTTTACGGTGTGTGTAGCAGCGAAACCCACAAACCTTATGGGTTGTTCGTTTTGCTGTTGGCAAGCATAGTAGACAGTAAAGCCTAGTAACGCAATAGGAAATAGAAGATTATTACGAGTCGATTAACCATCTTGACCGGAACGGGTATTTTCAAAACAAATTTTTCGGCTAGAATTTCTACGGACTAAATGACCGAAAGGCAGCACTATACATGTTGGTTTCTACTAAGGGCAGATATGCCCTGCGCGTTATGGTCGACCTGGCCGAGCACCAGGCGGCCGGTCGCATCCCGCTCAAAGAGATCGCGGCGCGCCAGGGGATTTCCGAGAAATATCTCGAGAACATCTTGGCTACGCTTGTGCGCGCCAACATGCTCTCGGGCATGCGTGGCAAGGGCGGCGGCTACGTGCTTACGCGCCCGCCCGAGCAGTACACGGTGGGCGAGATCCTGCGCCTGACCGAGGGCAGTCTGGCGCCGGTCGCCTGCCTGGATGGCGACTGCAAGGGCTGCTCGCGTTCGGATGAGTGTCCCACGCTCGACGTGTGGAAGAACCTGGACAAGCTCATTAACGACTACCTCGACGGTGTGACGCTCGATCAACTAGTCGCTCCCAACCATGGCTACGACTACGTCATCTAACCCACACCTGCCATTTGGGGACGGGGTGGAAATGGTAGATTCTCTCGCCCTTTGAGACTTTACAAATAAGAAGGCCGCCCATTTTTGCGATGGGCGGCCTTCGTTTTGGGCTGTTGAGACGGACGCGGCCTGAGTGGCCGTTTTAGTCCTCGGCGATGCTGTCGAGGATGCTGCGCGTGATGGATACCAGGATGCTGCCCATAAAGGCCGATCCAAAGCTGGCGATGGAGATGCCGACACCCAGCAGGTTGACCGACAGGTAGCTCGCGAGCTCAAGCATAAAGCTGTTGACGACAAGCTGGAAAATGCCCAGCGTAATGATCGTGAGCGGCAGCGAGATGACCGTGAGGAACGGTTTGACGAACGAATCGACGATGTTCAGGAACAGTCCCACAAAGGCAAAGCAGACCCAGGTCTCGGCAAAGCCGAAGGGTTGGATACCGGGGACGAGGAACGTGGCGATCGCGATGGCGATCGAGGTGAAGAGCCAGTTAAGCATAAAGCGCATGGCGTGAATCCTTTCTTGCGCCGGGGTTGCTGGCGTCGCGTGAAGCGGCTTGCGGCGGCGACCTGGATGGTTGCGCGGGCGCGCCGCGGTGTTTGGGCGCCCATTGTCTCAAATATTCGTGGAGCTTACGTGCGCATACGGTTTCTAAACGGCGTTCGTCCTGAAAAACGCGCCGCTGGCAGAGAGTCTTGTCGCTTTAGTTTGGTGGTGTGCTACACTGCTACGGGCAAAAGCCACAGGCGTTGCCCTATTGCATAGAACGGGTGAACGATGCCCGATGTCAGTATCAACTTCGATGCCTTTTGGCGGGTTTGGCGGTGATCGATGAATATCGAGAACATGTTTGACAAGCCTGATGTCAAGCAGCTGGTCCACGCATTTAGCCTTTTGGACGACGAGAAGGATATCCAAGCGTTTTTGACCGATATCTGCACGCCGCGCGAGATTTGCGACCTTTCTCAGCGTTTGCAGGTTGCGCGCTATTTGGACGAGGGCGAGCCTTATGTTGAGGTTCAGGCCCGTACCGGCGCTTCGTCCACCACGGTGAGCCGCGTTTCAAAGGCGCTGAACGGCGAGTACGGTGGCTACCGCAAGATCCTCATTAAGTTGGAGGATGGCGAGTAGGCCAGCGACAACATTGAATTACGAAGAACCGTCCCTCCGGGGGCGGTTTTTATATGCCTGCAATCGGCTGGTGCGTTGGGTTCAGGTTGCTTTGTACCAAAAGATGGAACTGCGGTGGCAATGTGTCCGCTTGGGCGGGTAGGATGGATGCATTGATTATTGCGAACGGTTTGAGCGGAGGACCATGCCTGTTCGAATCTATACCACCAATGCCGGCACGGATTTGAGCGATGCCGAGTCGGCGCTGCTTGCCGACCTTATTGCCCGTCACGGGCGTGCCGTGTTGCTGGCACCAACGTTTGCCGAGCTCGATCTGTGCCGTCATGATGCGGCGGAAGCCGGCATTTCGCTGGGTATCGACTACAAGACACCCGCATCGTGGCTTCGCTCGCTTTGGGAGCTTTTGGGCGACGGGCGCGGTTTCGTCGACAACCTGCAACGTCAGATGCTGTTTTCGGATATGATTGCCCGCCGCGACGATGCCGACCTGCAGCCGCTTTCGCGTAGCCAGGGCACGGTGCGCATGCTCGCGCGCATGGCTCGCGATGTGCTTCCGGGTGTGGCGGGGACTGGTGCCGAGCGTTGCTGCGACAACGTTTGCAAGCCCAAGCCCAAAAGCGATGCCGAGGCTCGTGTGTTTGAGCTTTTGCGTGCCTACGCGGGCGGTTTGGACCGTCGAGATATGGTCGAGTCCTGCGAGGCAGCTGACATTATGGCCGGCGCTTTGACCGACAGCCTGCCGGCGTGCACCCGCGCCGTTTGCGTGCGTGGCGTCACGTCATTTACGTATAGCCTGCTCGAGCTGCTGTCCGCCGTGGCAAACAACGGGGGAGAGGTTGTCGTGCTGCTCGCCCGCGAGCAAGCGGCGATGCGTGAGGAGCTGGCCACGGCCCTTGATGCCCGCGGTGTGCTGTTTGAGGTTGCACCGCTGGACGAGGATGCTGGCGCTCCCGCGACTGCTCCAAAGTCCGTCGCACGTCCTGCCTTTGTGGAAGTCGCCGGCCCCCATGCCCGTGCTCATGTCTATGCGGACGCCATCGATAAGTTGGTGAAAGCGCACAAGGAGTCCAAGGCCGATAAAGCTACTGCAACGCCCGCCGACCCCGTGCGCGTGCTCGTCGTTTCTGCCCGGGCACCCCAGCTGTTCGGCGAGCTCGCCGCCCGTTTGGCGGCGCGTCACATTGCGGCCGAGACGACTGAGTTCACGGCGTTTTCCCAGTCCATCGCGGGCAGGCAGTTTACGGCGCTCGCCAACCTGATCGAGCGTATGAAAGCCGCCGACGAGGGCACCGCTTCCAAGACTGAGTGGTGGCCCGCGCCGGAGCTTACCGACTGGATCTACAGTCCGCTTTCGGGCGCTGATGCCGTCAATGCCCGTACCTTCGATAAGAATATGCGTCTCTCGCGCAGCAAGACTACCGCGGGCGTCAAGAGCCTGCTGCAGAGCGTTCAGGGCCAGGTGAGGGGCGCGCGCAAGGCGACGAGCGACGATAACTGGTTTAAGAACGTACCGTGTGTGGTCTCGGACGTGTTCCAGGCGCTGTGGCGTGACAAGCCCGTGACGGCGCTTAAGGCCATGCTTGCCGTTGCCGAGGCGTTGCCCGATCGCGCTCTAGGCGGCCTTGACGGCCAGGCCCGTCGCCAGGCAGAGACGGCTTTGCTGCGCCATGCCATCGACATCCTTATGAACGATGCTCGCGCGCTCGACGTGTCGCAGGCCGCGACCGTGCCGGTTCTCGACGGCGTTCGAACCAAGGTGGACAAGCGCAGTACCGCCTACGATTACGAGACCTACGAGGTCGATCGCACACCACGAGCACAAGTGCGCTTCGCGTCGCTTGCCGATGCGTCGGTTCTTCGCCCTGGCAGCTACGATGCCGTGCTGTTTGCCGATGTCGACCTGGACAGCTATCCGCTTTCGCACGAAGAGGGCCCGCTTGCCACGTTGACAGCCGAGCTGCGCCGCGACGGCGTGTCTTTGGAGCCCGCTGCCCTGCTGCGCGTGCGCTTTGGCCGTGCGATGCAGGCGGCGAGCGGTCCGGTCGCGCTCGCCCGTGTGACGCACGATCGCCAGGCACGCGAGTGCTACCCGGCAGCCGTATGGACCGAGCTGTGGGCACATGCCGAGGCCGCTGGCGCTGCCAAGCCCATGCGCGTGGGCGAGGGCGATATCATCGCCGACTTTGATCCCGCGGCAGGTGAAGGTCTTAGGCGCGAGCGCGTGACCTGCGAAGCTCCTCAGCATCTGAGCGATGAAGCCATTCCGTATTTGGTCCTGTGCCGTCGCGATGGCGAGGGTGAGGACGCGCCGCTTGTGCCGCGTCTGACGTCCGCCTCGCAGATCGAGGCCTATTCCACCTGCCCGCTGTGCTGGTTCGTCTCATATCGCGTCAAGCCCCAGTCGATCGACGCGGGCTTTGGCAACATGGAGAAGGGCAACTTTGTCCACGACGTGCTGGAGCACTTGCATGCGTGTCTTCTGCAGAAGGGCATGGAGCGCGTGACGCCCGAGAACCTGCCGCGTGTGCAGGAGCTGCTGCGCGAGGTCTTTACCGATACCTTGGCCGAGCATGCGGGCAAGCGTGGCAACGAGGGCCCGCTGGTGCCGCTCTCCCCGGTGGAGGAGCGTCAGGTGGCCGAGATCTTGCCGCAGCTGGAGGGCGTCCTTGCCTACGAGTCCGAGGCGCTGACTCCTTTTGCTCCGCGCTACCTGGAGTTTGCCTTTAACGATCTTAACGTTGAGTATGCCGGTTGGCCGCTCGGCGGGCGCATCGACCGCGTAGATGTGGATGCCGAGAATCGCGCCGTGGTAATCGACTACAAGCATCGCACGGGCGTTGAGGAGTTTAAGCTCGCCGACCCTACGGTGCGCGACGAGGAATCGGGCACGGCGCCCATCGACGACCCGCGCTGGTTGCCGCCACATACCCAAACGCTCATCTACGCCCAGGCCATGCGCCGGGCGCTGGATCTGGACACCCGCGCGGCACTCTACTTTTCGACCAAGGGCGGCAAGCCGGCGTTGCGCGGTGCCGCGAGCGCCGAGCTGCTCGAGGAGGAGCGCGGCGACGGTCGCATCCCGGGCCTTAAGAAAGGCTTCCCCGGCGAGGGTGGCAGCATGGACTTCGACGCCCTGCTCGATCGCGTGGAGGCCGGCATCGCCGAGCGCCTGCGCGAGCTCGAGGCGGGCAACGTTGCCGCCGTCGACCCGACGTCGGCTCAGGCCGTGCATGCGCGCTGCTCGTATAACCACGAAGGAACGTTTGTAAGGAGGGACGTGTAGACCATGGATCTTTCGACTTTGATGCCGCAACAGCTGCAGATCGTCAAAACGCTCGACCGTCCGCTGTTTGTCTCGGCGGGCGCCGGTTCGGGCAAGACCTTTACCCTCACGCGCCGCATCGTCTACGCGCTCTCGCCCGAATCAGGTCCGTTCGTTGAGCATCTGGACCAGGTGCTCGCCATTACCTTTACCAAAGATGCCGCGGCCGAGATCCGTGACCGCGTGCGCCGCGCGCTCATCGACGAGGGCATGGACGAGGAAGCACTGACCGTCGACGATGCGTGGATCTCGACCATTCACGGCATGTGCTCGCGTATCCTGCGCGCGCACGCACTGGAGCTGGGCATCGATCCCGAGTTCACGGTGCTCACCGATACCGACGAGCTTATGGACCAGGCTGTTGAGCATGTGCTGGCCCGCGCGACGGCGCCCGATGCCGCCCCCGAGCTCGCGGTCCCGCTCAAGGCCCTTTACGCCTGGTATCCCATGGCGGGCGAGGGCGGGCCGTTTGGTGCCGGCACGACCATTAAGGGCCTGGTGCGCGAGCTGCTGGAGCTCTCGAGCCAGCTGCCGGGCGGCATGGACGACGTGTGCGTGGCGCGCGGCCAGGCCGATACCTCGGCACTCGCCGATGCCTATCGCGCGGCGCTGGGCGCAAGCAAGGCGGCGGCCGAGAAGGCGCAGATGGCGCTCGATGCCATCGACGCGTTCGAGGCGAGCGGCAAGACCATGGCCGATGCGGCGCGACTCATGATGTCGTGCACCATGCCGCGCGCGAGCAAAGCGTTCCCCAAGGAGCAGGTCGAACTGCTCAAGGCCGAGGCCGCCGATGCGTTTATCAATATCGTGCTTGCCTGCGGTGGCCCGGCGCTCGATGCGCTGGTGGGCCTGGCCCGTTCTGTAGAGGCTGAGTACCGCGCGCTCAAGGCCGGCCAGTCCGCCCTCGATAATAACGACCTGCTGCGCATGGCCTACGAGGCCCTGCGCGATTACCCGGCCATCCGAGCGGCATACGAGGGCCGCTTTAAGATGGTCATGATCGACGAGTTCCAGGATACCGATCAGATGCAGGTCGACCTGATCCGTTACCTGACCGGCGCGGGGGAGCGTGCGCTGTGTACCGTGGGCGATGCGCAGCAGTCGATCTATCGCTTCCGCGGCGCCGAGGTCGAGGTGTTCCGTCGCCAGGAGCGCAAGGTGGGCTCGTCTGCCGCGCCCGAGGCGACTGCCGTGGCCGACGCCCCTGCCGGCGAGCTCGTCAAACTCGTGCGCAACTTCCGCAGCCACGACGAAGTACTGCGTTACGTGGCACGCGTCTTCGACGGCGATGATGGCGGCCTGATGCAGGGCTTTTTGGACCTTGAGGCGAGTGACGGACGCAAGGACACGCTGGTGGCAGATGCCTCGCGTCGCCAGGCCCTCTTTGTTGCCGGCGGCAGCACGCAGGAGCGCACACAGGCCAAGGCCCGTGCGATCGCCGAGCGATTCCGCGCGCTTGCCGATGCCGGCCAGCCCCAGGGTGGCATGGTGCTGCTGCTGGGCCGCATGACCAACGCCGACGTCTACGCTCAGGCCTTTCGCGATCAGGGGCTCGACTGCGTCATCGCGGGCGGCTCGGTCTTTGCCCAAGCAGCCGAGGTGCAGACGGTGCGCGCCCTGGTTTGTGCGCTCGCCAATCCGGCCGATACGGCGCAGGGTCTTATGCCACTGCTGGCCTCGCCGATGTTTGCACTCGGCGCCCAGGAGTTTTTGGCGCTGGCGACCAAACTCGATAGCGAGACGGGGGAGACCTCGCGCCGGAATATCGACGTGGGCATCATGAGCGATTCCGATGTGCCGGGTTTGCAAGACTTGCCGCTCGTGACGCGCGCCCGCGAGGTTCTGCGGTATGCGCTTCGTCGTGTGGGCCGCGATTCGTTCGCCGCCATCGCGCGCGACGTGGTCAACGCCTCCGGCTGGTTTGTGCGTCTGGCACAGCGTGGTCCCGAGGGCAAGGCCATTGCCGCCAACGTGCTCAAGGCGCTCGACGCCGTGGCCGAGGCGGAGGCCGAGTTCGGCAACTCGCCGCGTTCCATCGCGCTGGCCTTCGACCGCTTCTTGGCGGGCAAGGAAGCCCCGGGTGCCCTCAACGAGGAGGGCGACGGCGCGGTCCGCATCATGACCGTGCATGCATCCAAGGGCCTGGAGTATCCGGTCGTGGCGGTTGCGGAGTGCTTTGGCGTGCGTAAGTCCTCGGGTGCGGCACAGATGGGTCGCGTCGATGGCGGAGCGCAGGTCGTGGCACTGCCGGCACGCTTCGACGGCGTTAAGCTCGCCGACGGAACCTTTGTGAAGGGCGACGACGTCAAAAAGCAGTTTGAGCATGCGTTTAAGGGCAAGGGCACGTCGCTGTGGCTGCCGCCGGAGCTCATGGAGGACGTTTGTGCGACGGGTTCTCCCGCCGAGGCATTTGCTCGCCTGCGCAACGACGACCTGCAGCTCTCGCTCGAGGAGCGGGCCCGCCTGCTCTATGTCGCCATGACGCGAGCACGCGAGCTGGTCATTCTGGCGATGGATGCCGGTGTGAGCCGTGGCAAGGTGACGGCGCCGACCTTCGATGTCGAGACCGATCTGACCTACGATGTCCTGCGCCGCATTCTGCCGACGGATGCTTTGGGTATGCCGCAGCTCGATAGCGACCGTTTGGTGTTCGACAACTCCAAGCCGGGCGACTACGAGCTCATTTCGCTCACGGACTTTACCTTTGGCGAGCAGGCGTTTGAGGCAAACGCTTCGCTGGATGCCGAGGGCAGGCTTGTCCGCGGCGATGCGGAGCCGGAGGGTGCCGGTGCAGATGTCCGCGCCGCCGTTCCCGGTCCTGCCGACCCCGAGCCCGATGCGTTTGAGCTCGTGTATCCCCAGGCGGTGGGCGTGCGCATGGGCATCTGTCCGTTTCCGGTGCGTGACTCGTATAGCTACTCGTCAATCGCTGCGGCGCTCCATGCCGAGACAGAAGACCGTGCCGCCGAGGCGCGTGTGCCCATGGACGAGTCTGGCGATGATGCAGAGTCGGATGGCTCGGAGATGGCCGATGCGGACGTGGCCGTCGTTGAGCCCGCCGGCAACCCCATGGCGCTGGGCTCGGCGTTCCACGCCGCCTGCCAGTGGCTCATCGAGATGGGTGCCGACGCGTTGCCCGCTGCGCGCGCCGATGCGCTGGCGCGTCTGTGGCGCCTGACGCCGGAGCAGCGCGAACGCTTCGACGTTGCCCTGAACCGCTGGCTCAAGTCGGCTGTTCGTGCCGACCTGCTCGCGTGGCCGTGCATTCGCGCCGAGGTGCCGTTCTTTTCGCTGGGCTGCGAGGACGAGGACATCGCTCGCTACGGTGCATATGCCGAAGGCGCCATCGATGCACTGGCGACGAACCCGGCGGATTCGTCACGCGCGCTGGTCATCGACTACAAGACGGGCGGCACACCGGACGAGACACCGGAACAGCTGCAGGAGAAGCACGCCCTGCAGGCGCGCGTCTACGCTGATGTTCTACACAAGGCGGGCTTTGAGGCCGTGACCGTCAAGTTCGTCCGCGTGGAGCAGGCCGATCCGACTCTCTTCGTCAATCCCGCCGAGCCCCAAGTAGTCACCTACAATCTCTAGCCCTCAGATAACTTGCGGTGGAATACGGACTGTTTTGGCCAAAAAGCCGCCAAACAGTCCGCATTTCACCGCAACTGCAAGAGGAGCCGTGTTGGTTTGGCTAGGTTCGGGTGCCGTCCGCGCCGTGCGGTAAAATCGTTCAGTCAGAACACGAACCCGCATCGGAGCTCATCACATGGCATTCGTCCATCTGCACAATCACACTGTTTTCTCCATGCTCGACGGCGCAACCCGTATCCAGGATATGGTCAACCGTGCCGTTGAGCTTGGCATGCCCGCCGTGGCCATTACCGACCACGGCTACATGTATGGCGTGCCCGACCTGGCGCTGGCCTGTGACGCCGTCAACCACAACACGCCCGAGTACAAAACCTGGAGCCACGACAAGGCCTTCTTGGAAAAGGACCGCCGCGACGAGCTGGTGGAGCCCGATCCCGAGGAAAACCCGCGCGAGCATGCCCAGTATGTGAAGGACATGGCCATGTGGGACGAGAAGGGCAACATCGACGAGCTCAAGCCGCCCCTGGTCATCAAGCCCATCTTTGGCTGCGAGGTCTACTTTACGCCGGACGAGACCCTTGCCCGCGACCACAAGCCCGAGCTCTACCATATGATCCTCCTGGCCAAAGACCAGGAAGGCTACGTCAACCTGATGCAGACGGTCTCCGAGGCCGCCGTGCAGGGCTTTTACTACAAGCCGCGCGTGACGCTCGACAACCTGCGCCGCCATGCCAAGGGCATGATCTGCACCAGCGCCTGCATCGCGGGCATCATTCCCAAGTACATCGACCGCGGTGACATGGAGGGCGCCATCAAGTGGGCTGAGACCTTCCGCGACACCTTCGATCCCGGCGACTTTTATATCGAGATCCAGGAACACGGCATCACCACCGACAACGGCCTGACCGACGAGCAGATGGACCGCACGCTCATCGACATCGCCAAGCAGGTGGGCGTCAAGGTGATCGCCACCAACGACTTCCACTACCTGCGCCGCGAGGATGCGCCTGTGCAGGACGTCATCATGTGCATTGGCATGAATGCCAAGGTCGACGACCCCAACCGCATGCGCATGACCGGCTCGGAGTTTTACATGAAGACCGAGGAGGAGATGCGGGCGATGTTCCCGTATTGCCCCGAGGCCTGCGACAACACGCTCGAGATCGCCGACAAGTGCTACGTTGAGCTGGACTGGGACTCCATCATCCTGCCGCGCTTTCCGTTGCTCGATCCCGGCGAGACGCACGAGAGCCAGTTCCGCCGCGAGTGCGAGAAGGGGCTGCGCCAGCACTACGGCGACGACTGGGCCACGCGCGAGATCGGCGGCGTCAACATCAAAGAGCGCTTTGAGTACGAATACAAGGTCATCTGCGACAAGGGCTTTGCCGCCTACTTTTTGATCGTTGCCGAGTACGTGCAATGGGCTAAGGACAATGGCATCGGCGTCGGCCCCGGCCGTGGCTCGGCCGCCGGCGCTATCGTCGCCTACGCCATGAACATCACCGCGTTCGACCCGCTCGAGAACGGCCTGATGTTCGAGAGGTTCCTGTCCCCGCAGCGTACCGAGATGCCCGATATCGATATGGACTTCGACGATGAGCGGCGCCTCGAGGTCGTGGAGCACGTTCGTCAGCTCTACGGCCCCGAGAAGGTCACCCACGTCATCACCTACTCGACCATTAAGGCCAAGCAGGCCATCAACGACGCCGCGCGCGTGCTGGACTATCCGGTCTACATGGGCCAGCGCCTGTCCAAGATGGTCTCGAGCGACCCCAAGGTCAAGCTCAAGCAGGTGCTCGAAAAGCAACCCGGCAAAGAGGATCTGTTTAACCCCGACTTTGCCGAGGCCTATAAAAAGGATGACGACGCCCGCCGCATCATCGACACGGCGCTCTCGATCGAGGGCCTCACCCGTGGCGAGGGCGTGCACGCGTGCGCCGTTCTGATCTGCCGCGATCCCGTCAACGAGCACGTACCCACCAAGCTCGATACCAAGGGCGGCGTCGAGATTACCCAGTACGAGGGTCATACCGTTGCCGACATGGGCTTGCTCAAGATGGACTTCCTGGGCCTGCGCACGCTGACGGTTATCTCCAAGGCCAAGGCAAACATCAAGAAGAACTTCGGCATCGACATCAAAGAGGAAGAGATTCCCTTTGACGACCCCGAGATCTTTAAGCTCATGGGCTCCGGTCACACCGCCGGCGTCTTCCAGGTCGAGTCCGCCGGCATGACGGCCACGATCAAGAACATGAAGCCCACCGAGTACAAGCACGTCGTGGCATTGATCGCCCTATACCGCCCGGGCCCGCTGGGCGCCGGCATGGTCTCGTCCTACATCAACCGTATGAACGGCAAGGAGCCGGCTGTTTCCTACGACGACCGCCTGGACGACATCCTGGGCGAAACCTACGGCACCATGGTCTACCAGGAACAGGTTATGCTCATCTCCGTCGAGATGTGCGGCTTCTCCAAGGGCGAATCGGACTCGCGTATCCGTAAGCCCGTGGCTAAGAAAAAGATTAAGCTGCTCACGTCGACGGTGCTCCACTGGGAGGATGGCTCGGACGAGACCACCTACGACCACTGGATGAACGGCGCTATCAAGAACAACTACACGCGCGAGGTCGCCCAGAAGATTTGGGACGATGTTCTCGAGTTCGCGTCCTACGCCTTCAACAAGTCGCACTCCGCCGGCTACGCCATCCTGGTTATGCAGACGGCGTGGCTCAAGGCGCACTATCCGCACGAGTACATGGCGGCCGTTCTGACGTCCTATACGGGCAAGACCGACAAGATCGTGCACTACGTCTCGGCATGCCGTCACGACGGCATTCCCGTGCTTTCGCCAGATGTCAACGAGTCCGGTACCGAGTTCACGGCTACCAAGGAGGGCGTGCGCTTTGGTCTGGCCGGCATCCGCGGCGTGGGCACCGGCGTGGCGCAGGCGATTATCGCCGAGCGCGAGGCGGGCGGCCCGTTTAAGACACTGCACGACTTTGTCGAGCGCGTGGACTCGAGCCAGGCAAACCGCCGTGTGATCGAATCGCTGATCAAGGCAGGCGCCTTCGACTCCACGGGGTATCCGCGTCGCCAGATGATGCACTTTGTGGACAAGAACAACCCCGAGAACATCATCGATGCCGCGGTAAAGCGCCAGAAGGACCGCGCGAGCGGCCAGACGTCGTTCTTCGATATGTTTGGCGACGTTGAGGGCTCGGGCTTTGAGGTGAGCGTGCCCGATCCGGATGGCCAGGAATGGGACCGCCACCTTAAGCTGAGCCAGGAGAAGGAGGTTCTGGGCATCTACGTCTCGGACCACCCGCTGCGTCCGTTTGAGTATGCACTTAGCAAAGCGCGTGACTTCTCGTTCTCGCAGATCGACACCGGCTACGAGGTGCAAAACCCCACGGGCGGTACCATCAACCAGGAGATTCCCGAGGGCAAGGCGCTGTGGTGGGCCGGTATGGTCTCGAGCGTGTCCAAGCGCGTGACCAAAAACGGCGATCCCATGGGTATCGTGCAGCTCGAGGACATGGAAGGCGAGGCCACGGTCGTGGTGTTCCCCAAGACCTACAAGGAGGCCGAGGGGTATCTGTACGGCGAGGTCGATCCCGAGACCGGCGCGCAGCTGTCCGACGCGTTTGTGCGCATTAAGGGCAAGCTCGAGCGCTCGGACCGCGGCGACCAGATCATCGCGCAGGAGATTGTACCGCTGGAGCTTAGCGAGGAGAAAAACAAGCCCAAGGTCTTTGAGGTCATGGTGCCCAACAGCCGATTTAGCCAGGGCAATATGGCGCGCCTGGCCACGGTGCTCACCACCAACCCGGGCGGCGACCGCGTGGAGATCTTTATTGAGCAAGTCGACGGGCGCGTGCTGCGTGCCGAGGTGCCGGCCAAGGTCAATGCACGCTCGATTCCGCTGCTGGCAGAGGCAAAGGCCATCGTCGGCAACCAAGGCCGCGTGACGGTTATCTAAGCTACCCCGGGTGAGATTGGAGGAAGTGATGGCGCAGGGGACGTTTGTGCAGGCGCTTCGCAAAGAGGCGGCGTTGAGCGGCACCTTTATGAAGGGGCGTTCGCTCATGCTCAGCGGCGCCGTGCTGTCGATCGAGGACAGCGGCTCGCGCTTCTCCAAAAACGTGACGGTTGAGGGCTCGGTGCGCGGTTCGCGCGGCGACCTGTACAAGACGCGAGTGGCGCTCGACATGGACGAGCACGAGGTGATCGACTACGACTGCGATTGCCCCGCCGCCTATCGTTACCCCGGTATGTGCAAGCACGCTATTGCCACAGCGCTGGCATACCTGGACGCCAGCGGCATTGAGCCTGTTGAGGGGCTGCGCACACCGGTTCGCACGTTTACGGCGCAGCCGAAACAGCCCGTTCGCACCGCGCCCAAAGCGCCGGCCGTCAACCCCAACTTTCCCTTTCCGGCGCCCGTCCCCACGAGCCCCAGCCTCATGGCGGCACTCTCCGATCTTTCGGACGCGCGCATGGATGAGCTGGCGAGCATGCGCCGCAAGCTTGCCGGTGCCGTTGATCCCGACGCCCCCAAAGCGGCGTTGGAGCCCTCGCTGGTGCCGTACTACAATCCACTGTTTGCCGACCGCTTTAGCTGGGCGCTCGAGTTCCGCATTCGCTGCGGTTCGGTGTCCTACGTGGTCAAGGATATCGACGGCATGGCCGACGCCTATGTCCGAGGCGGCACCTTCTCGTACGGCAAGAAGCTCACGTTTGTCCATACGCCCGAAGCCTTCGAAGACGTGTCGACAAAGCTGCTCAACCTTGTCGTGACGACAGTTGCCTATCTCGATGACATCACAAGCTCGCGTTCGGCGTCGTACGACTTTGCCCGCAGTGGTTTTGTCGCCGAGCGTCAGTTGCCGCTGTCCGAGCATAGCATCGTATATGTGCTGGACCTGTTGCGCGGCCAGACCATCTCTTTTGAGCCCGCCTGGTCGCGGGGGACGACGATGCATCGCACCTATGACGTGGCGGTTGAGATGCCTCCGGAAGGGGAGGACGAGGCGCTGTCTGAGCGCCCACCGCTCCTTGCCGCCAAAATCGCGCCGGCGGCTGGTGGCAGCTACGATCTACGCCTGCCGGCCGATGCATACTGCTTTGCTTCGGGCGACGTTGCCTATCTGGTCGACACCCGCCGTGCGCGCCGCGCCGATGTAGCGTTTGCCCAGCATGCGGCGCCGTTCCTATCGCGCTTACTGCCCTGTCGCACGCCGATCCATATCGCTGTCGACCAGGTGGGGGAGTTCTGTCGTATGGCGCTGCCCATTTTGCGCGACTATACCGACCTTACCGCGCCCGCCGCGCTCGATACCGTGGCGCCCGAGCCGAGCTTTGCTATGGCGATCGGCGTCGACGATGGGCTTGTGACCTGCAAAATTACGGTTGCCTACGGCGACTGGTCGGCAGATCTCTTTAGCCTGGGCGCTCCGGGCAGCCCCTTCGAAGAGCAACGCCCCGGCGTGCCGCCCCGCGACGAGGTGGCAGAGTTTCGTGTTATGGACACGGCGGCCCTGTACTTCGATTTCTACGAGGGCGGTCTGGCGTTTGAGGAGCGCGATGACGAGAGCTTGTTCTGCCTGCTGACCGAGGGCCTGTCCGCCCTGTCCGAGCTGGGTGAGGTCATGCTCAGCGACCGTCTGCGCCAGATTTCGGTGCGACCCGCGCCCAAGCTCTCGGTTCGTGCGACCGTCAAGAGCAATCTGCTCGACGTCGAACTGGGCGCGAGCGGCCTTTCGGCGTCAGACCTTGCCATCTACCTCGACTCCTACAAGCGTCACCAGACGTTTGCGCGCCTTACGTCCGGCGACATCATTCGTTTGGACGAGGGTGCCCGAGCCGCGTTTGGCCTTGCCGAGGATCTGGGGGTCGATGCTGTTGACCTGCTCGACGGCGTGTCGCTTCCCGCGTCGAGCACCCTGTTCGTCGATAGCATGCTCGCGCGCACGCCCGCGCTCGAGGCCGATCGCGACGCTGCGTTCCGCCGTACCGTCGAGCGTCTGGACACGCTCGGCAAGATGGACTTTACGGTGCCGGCATCGCTCAAGGCAACGATGCGCGGCTACCAGGTCGACGGATACCAGTGGCTCGGCTCGCTCGAACACCTGGGCCTTGGCGGCATCTTGGCCGACGACATGGGCCTGGGCAAAACGCTGCAGATGATCGCGCATATCCTGGCGCGCGTGGAAGCGGGGGACATTAAGCCCACGCTTGTGGTGTGCCCTGCGTCGCTCGTGTACAACTGGACTGCCGAGCTGGAGCGCTTCGCCCCGTCGCTCGATGTGTGCGCCATCGTGGGCGCCAAGGCCCAGCGTCGCGTGCAAATCGCCGGCGTGGCCGAGCATAACGTGGTCGTGACGTCGTATGACCTTATGCGGCGCGATATCGACGAGTACGTCGAGCAGGACTTTGCCCGCGTGGTACTCGATGAGGCCCAGTACATTAAAAACCCGCTCACCCAGGTGGCGCGTGCCACCAAGCGCCTGCCGGCCGGCGTGCGCTTTGCCCTGACGGGCACGCCCATCGAAAACCGCCTATCCGAGCTCTGGAGCATCTTCGACTTTTTGATGCCGGGCCTACTTGGCACGCGCGAGTCGTTTGCCAAGCGCTTCGAAAGCCCGGTCGAGCATGCCGAGGGCGACAGTGCCGCTCGCCTGCAAGCGCTCGTGTCGCCGTTTGTGCTGCGCCGTGTCAAGGAAGACGTGGTGGCCGACCTGCCCGAGAAGATCGAGGATACGGTCATGGCGCAGCTCACCGGCGAGCAGCGCAAGCTCTACCTGGCCAACCAGGACCGTATCGCCCAACAGGTGCAGCACCGCGAGTCATCCGAGTTTAAGAAAGACAAGCTCAAGGTGCTCGCCGAGCTCACCAAGCTGCGCCAGATCTGCTGCGACCCGCGTCTACACTACGAGGATTACAAGGCGGGGAGCGCCAAGCTCGATACGTGCATGGAGCTCGTGCACGGCGCACTCGACGGCGGACATCGCATCCTATTGTTCAGCCAGTTTACGGGTATGCTCGATATTATCGGTAAGCGCTTGGCCAAGGAGGACATCGCCTTCCTTAAGCTCACGGGCGCTTCGTCTAAGGAGAGCCGCGCCAAGATGGTCGCGCAGTTCCAAGCGGGCGAGGTTCCGGTCTTTTTGATTTCGCTCAAGGCGGGCGGCGTGGGCCTTAACCTGACGGCGGCCGATGTGGTCATTCACTACGACCCGTGGTGGAACGTGGCCGCGCAGGACCAGGCGACCGACCGCGCGCATCGTATTGGTCAGCAGCATACCGTGACCGTGTACAAGCTCATCGCCAAGGACACGATCGAGGAGCGCATTATGCAGATGCAGGAGTCCAAGCGCGACCTGGTCAACAGCGTGCTCGGCGGCGACGGCATCTCGTCGGCGTTGTTTACCCGCGAAGATGTTCTGGCGCTGCTGGGCGGCGACGGGCGCTAGCCGCGCGCGGGGTGGGACTGCTGGAGTGGGCAGGACGGTCGACGCATTTTGGCCCGACCGCTTGCCTGATCCGTTATGTGTTCATTTGCAATGCCGTGGATGGTTTGTCTGCCTTTGGGCATAAGAACCATCGAGAACATTGGCACATCAGCAAAGGAGAACATCATGGCGAAATTCTTTAAGGACCCCGACGGCAAGCTCATCGCTGCCCTTGGCGACGGCGTTGCGACCCCTGCCGGTTGCACGGAGCTGACTGCAAACACTGAGGACGCGGCGCACGAGAAGCACGTGCCTGTTGTCGAGACCGAGCGTGACGGTCACGTGATTCGCGCACGCGTTGGCTCGGTCGAGCACCCCAGCCTGCCCGAGCACTACATTGAGTGGATCGCCCTTGAGGCCGAGGGCCGCTTAGAGGTCCATTACCTTGAGCCCGGCATGAAACCCGCGACGTTTTTCGCGGGCGGCTCCAAGACCGGTACCGTCTATGCCTACTGCAACCTGCACGGGCTGTGGTCCGCGACATTCTAGGAGCGCGCCCCCGCTCGGGGTATCATAGCTAGCATATGCACATGCAAGCGCCGACTGCATTATGCGGCCGGCGCTTTTAATACGATTTCGATGGTTTACGACGGAAAGGGCTGAGCCATGAAGCTCGCGCTTGCACAGATCGATATGCGCCTGGGTGATATTGAGGGCATTTGCGGCCGCATCGAGGACCAGGCTCGTCTGGCCCACGAGCGCGGGGCGCGCGTGCTGTGCGTTCCGGCTCCGCTCTTTATGGGCGCCATGCCCGGTGGCCTGGTGGGCGCTGCCGACTTTGAGCACGACATGCTTGCCGGCTTGACTGGTGTCGCCGAGCGTATCCAGGAGCTTGACATGATCTGCATCGTGCCCGCGGCGGTTTCGTTTGAGGGCCAGCCGCTGCTCGACTACATGATGCTCAAGGACGGTCATGTGGTGCCGGCGCGTTCGAGCATTGCCCTGCAGCGTGGCGAGAACAGCGACACGCGTTGGGCGCCGCCGGTGTTCGACGTGGACGGCGTGCGCATCGCCGTGATTTTTGACTTGGACCGCGAACTCGAGATGTTGCCGACCGGTGTTGACCTCATTGCGTATTTCCAATTCAACGCGTTTGACATGACCGACCGCGAGACTGCTGCCATTGCCGCCGTTCGCAGCGGCGCCTACCGCAAGATCGCATCCAAGCGCAGCGTGTGGTTTGCCTGCATAGCGCCGGTCGGTGCCTATGACGAGTCGGTGTATACCGGCGGTTCGTTTGTGCTCGACGACTGCGGCCGCGTGGTGGCCCAAGCGCCGTGTTTTGAGAAGAGCCTACTGGTTCAGGAGATCCAGCGCGGTGTGATGCTCGATGCCCTGGAAGACCACGAGCTGCCCGAGTTTCGCTCCGAGGAATGGCTGTGGCAGGCGCTGGTGCTTGCCGTTCGCGATAACGCCCGCGCCCGCGGTGCGTCGCGCGCCGTGGTGGCGCTCGAGGGCGACTTGCCGTCGTCTTTGCTGGCGGCGCTGGCCGTCGACGCTCTGGACCCGCGCAATGTGATTGGCCTGGTGCTGGGGCGCAACCGTATCTTTACTCCGGCGCAGGAAGAGGCCGAGGCTGCCCGCTGTGCCGCCGTCCGCGCCATCGCCGAGCGTTTACACATTCGCACTGTCGAGCGCGATGCACCGGATGCGGCGCGCGTGCTCGATCGCGACGTGTCGGCGGGCGATGCCGAGCGCCTGCGCTCGCGCACGCTGGGCCTGATGCTGGAGGATACGGCGCTCGAGCTGGGTGCGATGGCGCTGAGCCCGCTGTCCAAAACCGAGTACGCGCTGGCGGCGCCGGCGCTTTGCGGCGGCTACCAGGGCGACTTTGCGCCCTTTGGCGATGTGTACCTGTCGACGCTTGAGTTTGTGGCGCGTGTGCGCAACCGCACGTCTGCCGTGGTGCCCCAAGAGCTCGTGACGCTCAACGCAGTGGAAGATTGTATGGAGCGCGTGCTGGCGCAGGCGCTCTCGACGCTCGACGGTCCGGTCGATATGCTCGACCGTGCGGCACAGCTGCTCGGCGGGCTTGAGCCGGGTGAGGTCGATGGCGCGCTCGAGGCGCACGTGGACCGCAATCGATCTTTCGACGACATCCCGATGGCCGCTGGCAAGCCCGAGGCCTGCTCGCTGCTGCTGATGCTCGTTCGACAGGGTGAGGCTGCCCGCCGCATGTTGCCGATGGCGCCGATCGTCTCGGCCCGTTCGTTTGCCGAGCGTGCCTGGCCGTATATGCTCGCGTGGTCCGACCTGGGGCTTAACGGCAAGGAGCGTATGACGGTCGATTCGCTGGCGCGCGCCGAGGTGCGCCGTTTTGCTGACGAGGATACGAGCGAGCGCGTGCGAAACGAGATGATGGGCGTGCTGGGCGAGCTACTGGGTATTTCGCCCGAGCAAATGGAGGAGCTGCGCTCTGAGGACGGTCAGCGTCGTTTACACGAGGGAATGAAAAAGTTCGAGGGCGAGGTTCAGGACGCCATCGATAAGATGATGGGCGGCCAGGGTGGCCCGCAGGGTGGGCCCCAGGGTGGCCCGATGCCGCATCCGCCGGTTGATCCCCGACAATTTCCGTTCTTCTCTCAGAACTAGGTCGCTGCGCGCCCGCCAGAGCGGCAATCTGCCTTTCAATCGTCGGACATGACCGCCAGGTCAATGCCCTCCTCTTTCAAGGCACCTTGCCGCTCTGGCGGGCGCTCGCTTGCGTATACTCAACCTACAATTCGATCTCGGCTGACTTATAGGGCTAGCGTTGTGTTATTCTAGAACAGACGTTCGTGAATGATGCGCGGGGCCTTGTCTTGCGCTGTGCTTGTGGCGAGGGGAGGTCGGCTTGGTTATCTTGGGCATTGACCCCGGTTTGGCTCATACGGGTTGGGGGATTATCGAGGAGCGGCGTGGCGAGGTTCGCTGCCGTGCCTATGGCTGCATCGAGACCAGTGCCGGAAGTCCGCTCGCGGTGCGCCTGTCGCATATCGCCCATGACCTTAAGGATGTCGTTGAGCGTTATCGACCCGACACGGCTGCTGTCGAGAGCATCTACTTTGGCGCCAACGTTCGTTCGGCCATCCCCACGGCGCATGCCCGCGGTGCTGCACTCGTCGCACTTTCGGAATGCGCGCTCGAGATTGGCGAGTACACGCCCATGCAGATCAAACAGGCTGTGGTGGGCACTGGCGCCGCGGACAAGCGGCAGGTCGCCTACATGGTACGCACACTCACACAGCTCGATCACGACCCGCATCCCGACCATGCCGCCGATGCCCTGGCCTGCGCCATCTGCCACGTAAACCTCAGCCGCACCCGCGCCCTCACCGGTGGCGAGTTCTATCAACAGAGAGGAACCGGATACTGATGATTTCCCAGCTCCACGGAACGCTTGTCGAGGCCACGATGAGCTCTGCTGTCGTCGATGTGTCGGGCGTTGGCTTTGAGCTCGGCATCTCGGGCAGCACTGCGGCCACGTTGCCGACGCCCGGTGGCGAGGTCTGCCTCTACACGCGTATGCAGGTGCGCGAGGACGCCATGACACTTTTCGGTTTTTCCTCAAAGGATGAGCGCATGATGTTCGACCGGCTCGTGTCCGTTTCGGGCGTCGGTCCGCGCCTGGCGCTTGCCGTGCTTTCCACCTATACCGTGGGGCAGCTGTATTCGCTGGTGATGGCCGAGGACGACAAGGGCATGGCCAAGGTACCCGGTGTGGGCAAAAAGACAGCTCAGCGCCTGATCCTGGAACTCAAGAGCACCTTTGCCAAGGATAAGGGCTTTGTGCCGGTCGACGTGATTCCCGGACAGGTTGCGATGCCCGTGCCCGCTGCCGCTCCCTCGGTGATCGATGATGCTCGTGCGGCGCTCCTTTCCATGGGCTTTAGCCCGCAGGAGACCGATGTTGCCCTGAGCGGGTATGATGGGCAGAATATGCGTGTCGAGGATCTGCTCGGCGCGGCGCTTAAGCGACTCGGAATGGATGCGTGATGTGGGAAGCCGATGACTCTCAGGACTTGTGGGCGACGCCCGGTAACTCGCCGGCGGCATCCATGGCGCACGGCGAGCGCATGGTGGGCTCGGAGCTGACGGCCGAGGATCTCGATGTCGACCGCACTTTGCGCCCTCAGCGCCTGGACGATTACTGCGGCCAGGAGCACATCAAGCAGAGCCTGCGCGTGTTGATCGAAGCGGCGCAGAGCCGTGGCGAGACGCTCGACCACGTGATCTTCTCGGGTCCTCCGGGCCTGGGCAAGACCACGCTGGCCACCGTTATCGCCAACGAGCTGGGCGCTCAGATCAAGACCACGAGTGGCCCTGCCATCGCGCGCACGGGCGACCTGGCGGCCATCCTTACTAACTTGCAGCCGGGCGATGTGCTGTTTATCGACGAGATCCACCGCCTCAACCGTTCGGTCGAGGAGGTCCTGTACCCCGCGATGGAGGACTTTGCCCTCGATATCGTGATTGGCAAGGGTCCGGCGGCGCGCTCGATTCGCCTGGATATTCCTAAGTTTACGCTGGTAGCGGCAACGACCCGCTCAGGCATGTTGACCGGCCCGTTGCGCGACCGCTTTGGCATTTCGTATCGCCTGGATTACTACACGGTCGAGGAGCTCGCGCAGATTGTGACGCGCTCGGCGACTATCCTAGGCGTGACGATCGACCATCCCAGTGCACTCGAGATCGGCTCGCGTTCGCGCGGCACGCCACGTCTTGCCAACCGCCTGCTCAAGCGCGTGCGCGACTATGCGCAGGTGCGCGGCAACGGTCCCATTGAGCTCGATATCTGCCGTCAGGCACTCGAGTTCTTCGAGATCGACGAGCTCGGCCTGGACTGGATGGATATTCGCATTTTGGAGACGCTCGCTAAGACGTTCTCCGGTCGTGCCGTGGGACTTACGACCCTTGCCAGCGCGGTGGGCGAGGACCCGGGCACGCTCGAGGATGTCTATGAGCCCTATTTGCTGCAGTGCGGGTTGATGATTCGTACGCCGCAGGGCCGTCAGGCAACCCTTCGCACCTTTGAGCACCTGGGGATTGAACCTACCGTTTAGGGCGCTTTGTTTTGGCGGGCTGTTGGACTATCGCTGGGCATCGGGTAAACATATCGCCGTTCATCGGTTATGGGCGTTTTACTATTGCGCGCCCGTGCTATGCTGAATTGGTCTTTTTCTCATCCGGTAACGAAAGGACCGCCCATGCCTACTGACATCGAAATCGCACGTTCTGTCACGCCACTGCCTATTACCGAGGTGGCCAAGAACGCCGGCGTCGACGTTAAGCACCTTATTCCGTACGGCTTCGACAAGGCTAAGGTTGACTATTCACTGCTCAACGAGCCGACTGATCACCAGGCTAAGCTCGTCCTCGTGACCGCTATCAACCCAACGCCTGCGGGCGAGGGCAAGACCACCACGACCATCGGTCTGGCCGACGGCCTGCGTCGTCGCGGCATCAAGAGCGCCGTGGCCCTGCGCGAGCCTTCGCTCGGTCCCGTCTTTGGCGTCAAGGGCGGTGCCGCTGGCGGCGGTTGGGCCCAGGTCATTCCCATGGAGGACATCAACCTGCACTTTACCGGCGACTTCCATGCCATCGGTGCTGCCAACAACCTGCTGGCCGCCATGCTCGATAACCACATCCAGCAGGGCAATCAGCTCGGTATTGACGTTAAGCGCATCACCTGGAAGCGCGTCGTCGACATGAACGACCGTCAGCTGCGCCATGTTATCGATGGCATTGGCGGTAAGGCCCAAGGTGTGCCGCGCGAGGACGGCTTCGACATCACCGTTGCCTCCGAGGTCATGGCAATCCTGTGCCTGTCTACGAGCATCAACGACCTCAAGGAACGCTTGGGTGAGATTGTCGTCGGCTATAGCTTTGCCGGCGAGCCCGTCCGTGCCCGCGACCTCAAGGCCCAGGGTGCCATGGCCGCGTTGCTTAAGGACGCGCTTAAGCCCAACCTGGTGCAAACGCTCGAGGGCACGCCCGCGTTTGTCCACGGCGGTCCCTTCGCCAACATTGCCCACGGCTGCAACTCTATTATGGCCACGCGTATGGCGATGCGCTTTGGCGATGTCGCCATTACCGAGGCCGGCTTCGGTGCCGATCTGGGTGCCGAGAAGTTCCTCGACATCAAGTGCCGCATGACGGGCGTTCGCCCCAGCGCCGTCGTGGTCGTCGCGACCGCTCGTGCGCTTAAGTACAACGGTGGCGTCGCCAAGGCCGACCTCAACGAGGAGAACCTCGAGGCACTCAAGGCTGGCATGCCCAACTTGCTGCGTCATGTCGACAACATCCAGAACGTTTATGGTCTGCCCTGCGTGGTCGCCATCAACCGCTTCCCGACGGACACCGAGGCTGAGCTTGCACTCATCGAGTCCGAGTGCCAGAAGCTCGGCGTCAACGTTAAGCTTTCCGAGGTCTGGGCCAAGGGCGGCGAGGGCGCGCTCGAGCTGGCCGATGAGGTCATGCGTCTGATTGAGCAGCCGAGCGAGCTCAAGTTTGCCTATGAGGACGGCGCTGATGTCGCTGATGCCCTCGAGGCCGTTGCCACCAAGGTCTACCGCGCCGACGGCGTTGACTTTACGCCGGCCGCCAAGCGCCAGCTCGCCGAGCTGCGCGAGAACGGCTTTGGCAACCTGCCGGTGTGCGTCGCCAAGACGCAGTACAGCTTTAGTGACAACGCCAAGGCCCTGGGCGCTCCCGAGAACTTCCGCATCACCGTGCGTGAGCTCAAGGTTTCTGCCGGCGCCCACTTTGTGGTCGCACTGACTGGCAGCGTTCTGACCATGCCGGGTCTGCCCAGGGTGCCCGCGGCCGAAAACATCGACGTCGACAACGACGGCAACATCACCGGCCTGTTCTAAGTCTGCTGTCCATAGCTGCTTCTCCGCCCCGCCGTGCCCACAAGGCCCGGCGGGGCTTTTTGATCCTTAGGCCCGCGCATGTCTTGTAGATACCGACGGACTCTGCCCATCATAGGCTTTTGCGCTGGTAGAATGCATGGATAACTTGATGCTTACAGGCGACGGAAAGGAATCGTTGCATGGATCAGGACAAGACAACCGTGATGGGCGGCTACGGTTCCGCGCAGGCTGGCGATAGCGCCGATGCGACCCGCGTTGTTCCCAACCCCGGTTATGTCGACCCCGCCGCGACGCAGCCTTCTGCCGAGCCCACACGAGTTATGGGCTATGGCGACGCGGCGCAGGACCCTTACGCTGCATCTTTGCAAAGCCCCTATGGCAACGCGGCGGCAGACCCGTTTGATTACGCGCCGCAGGATTCTTATGCCGCCTCGACGCCGAATCCCTATGATGACCTGCCGCAGAATCCCATTCCGCAGCCTCAGCAGACGACGTATATGCCTCGCACGGCGCAGCCTCGCTACGAGTCGCGCGAGCCGTATCGCGAGTACCCCAAGTCGATTCCGCAATATGGCGAGGACGAGGAAGAGACGCCGTCGCGTTCGTCGAGCGTGATTAAGAAGATCCTCATCGTGCTGGCGATCTTCTTTGCGCTGTCGGTTGTGTTTGCCATCGTGTCGGGCATGCTCAACAAGCGAGGGAGTTCAACGGCCGATACCGCTGCCGAGCAAACCGAGTCCGCCTCGTCTAGCACCGTCGATCTGAGTGATATCCCGGGGCAGTACTGGTCCAACGCCAAGAAGATCCTCAAGTCGCGCGGCGCCGATCTTTCGAATGCCGTGGTCCTGACTGATGATGGCTCAACGCCCGTCGTCGATGCCAACTGGGTCGTTACTTCTGCCTACTATAACGACAACGGCAACCTCGAAATTCAACTCACGCACAAGAACAGTTCGGGCAACTCGTCCGACGGCCAAAGCGGTACCGACAGCTCGAGCTCCAATACGCTGGAGGACTTGAGCAACAAGGCGCAGGAGTTGGGAGACAAGGCGCAAGAGCTGGGCGATACGGCACAAAATCTGGGCGATACCGCGCAGAACTTGGGCGACATGGCGACGGATGCCTGGAACGCCCTACAAAACGGCATCTCGGGCGCGCAGGGAAACTAGCTGTTAAGTGGGCTACAGCTGCTCGGCCGGACGGTCGGGCGAGCTAAAGCCCGAGTCAAACGTAACGACGCATGAGGCATCGGGTCGGCGCTCGTGCACGATGCGCGTGACGAGCTCCAGCAGCTCCTCGTCGGATATGTCAAAGCCGTCGGGACGCACCAGGTCAAACGAAACGAACCCGTCGTGCTCGTGCAGATCGTGGATGGAGAGCGCGGGATCGATCTGCATGACGCCGCGCTTGACCCAGCCGCGCAAGTCATCGCCGGTTGTCGCGATGGGGTCGCAGTGCAGCGTGATACCAATGCCCATCTGGCGCTTGATGTCGTGCTCGATGGTGTCCAGAATCTCGTGGTGCTCAAACGCGTCGCCCTCGCCGGGCATCTCCACGTGGGCGCTGGCAAACTGACGACCGGGGCCGTAGTCGTGCACCATGAGGTCGTGTGTGCCCAAGACCTGCGGATAGGACATGATCTTGTCGCGGATTGCCTGGACGAGCTTGGGGTCGGGCGCTTGCCCCAGCAACGGGCTGATGGCGTCGCGCACCAGGCCCAGACCGCTGATGCAGATGAAGATGCCCACACCCAGGCCTGCCCAGCCATCGAGATCAAAGCCGGTCGTCTGCGAAATAAGCGCCGCCACCAAGACCGAGCCCGAGGTGATGACGTCGTTTTTGGAGTCCTGCGCCGTGGCGATGAGCGTCTCCGAGTCGATGCGATCGCCCAGCGTGCGGTTGAACGCTGCCATCCAGAGCTTAACGAGCATGGACGTAGCCAGTGCCGCAAGGGAAATAAACGTGTAAGCGGTGGGCGAGGGCTTGATGATCTTGGTGACCGACTCGAGAATCAGGTTGATGCCGACGGCGCAAACCAGGACGGCGACGAACAGGCCGGCTAGGTACTCGTAGCGGCCGTGACCATAGGGGTGGCCTTCGTCTGCCGGGCGGCTGGCAAGGCGGAAACCGAGCAGGCTCACAATGTTGCTCGAGGCATCGGAGAGGTTGTTGAAAGCGTCGGCGATGAGGGAGACGGAGCCGGCGAGCAGACCCGCGATGCCCTTGGCCAGGCACAGGGTGATGTTGAGGCCAATGCAGACGAGGCTTGCGGAAAAGCCCGCGTTGGTGCGGCAAGATGCATCGACCGGCTCGCTCTCGCTGCCGGGAACAAGCGTATGTACCAGCCGATTTACAAATAGCATAGCGGTCGTCCTCACAATCATGTTTAAGGGGATAGTGTAGCTCGCACGGGGGCGCCGTGCGCCGATGCTCAGAAAATGCAGCAATAGTCTGCCGGTGCTAACGAGCGAGCCTTCTCGTCTGCCTGGGTGGTCCATTTTGGGCCACATGGGTATGGCCATGTGCCTGCTTGCTCGACATACTTAATGTCGACAGCCCCTGTGCAAAGGAGGACGTTTCCATGGACGAGATGTTTGCCATTAAATGTCAAAACTGCGGCGGCCCTATGTACTCGCACCAGGCTAAGCGCAGCTTTGAGTGCGCCTATTGCGGCGCGGTGGTTCCGTGGCAGGCGGACGCCGGAGAGCCCAAGAGCGCTTTGGGTATTCGCCATACGCCGTTGACGGTGGTGGATGGACTGCTCAAACTCACGCATGTGTCGCAACTCGAGCGCCCGCAGGACCCGGACTGGTATTTCTTCAATGCGCACTGGCGCAATCAGTCGGTCCTGGAACATCTGCTGTGGGAGGATCGCGGCACGGCGCAGGAGTTCCAAGAGGCCACGCATGTGAGCATTCCTTGCCCCTTCTGCGGAGCGTCCTTTGAGGGCGAGTCAACGCAGCGTGTGTTTGAGTGCCCGTCCTGCGGCAATAAGATTGGCATTGCGGACCTGCTCAAGCCGGGGACGTTTAGCAAGCGCCTGACCATGGGCGTTGGTGCGGAGTATGTGCCCGAGCAGGGTATTCCCTGCGAAATCTCGCCGCAGCAGGCACGTGCCAACGCGCTGCAGCTGGTGCGCCAGTATCCGGATGCCTTTGCCGGGCACGACGTGGAAGACGCGATCCAAAACGACATGATGCTCTTCTATTTCCCCATGGCGCTGGCGGACTTGCGCATGATGGCGAGCTTCCCGGGCAAGGGCCTGAGCAAGGAGGCCTTGGTGTACTACGAGGTGCTCGACTGGGCATACCCCAGGGCAAACTACCTGGACGTTCGCCTCATGGGCATTTTGGAGCCGTGGGACTTTGCCAAGGTCGGTCCGTTCGATCCCGCCATGCAGGAAGGTGACTTTCGCGTTGTCTCAGTCGATGCGTCTACCAAGGACCAGGTGGTCATTGATAAGTTGGCGCTCGACGTTGCGGGCAACGACGCCGAGGCTGTACTGGGGCTCAATAAAAAGAGCATTCGCATGTGGGCGCGCAAGGCCCGCAAACATAAGGACGGCCTGGTGATGGTGCCGGTCTACTTTGTCGATCGTCCGGCGACAGACGGCCGCGATGGCGAGCAGGTGCGCATTGCCGTAAACGGCCAGACGGGCCGCGCGGCCGCGGTGGTGTTTAGCGACAAGCGCGAAACGCATATCGTGGCGTCGCTCAGCCCGAGCCTGCATCTGTCCGGCGAGAGCACCGTGCACGCCACGCCCGTCGAGGTCAAATACGTTAAATCGCCCTTCCTGTACCAGATCGTGCGCCGTGGAGGCGGCGAGCAACCGCGCCAGGTTGCAGCCGTCGTCGAGGGTTCCTACCGAGAGGAGAAGCCCAAACGCCGCGGTCTGCTGGGTGCGCTATTTGGGAAGTAGGGGAGTAGCACCGGTTGTTGCCGTAAGGTGATGGCCGGGGGTGCGGGGCAGCTCTCAGGAGTGCGGGCTGCCGTCTGATTGTTTGAGGGTGCCAGATGTAAATAAACAGTGGAGCGGCTGCAAAAGAGCCTCCTCACTGGGTAAAATCAGGTTGTGCCGCGGAACCCGCTCCTCAGCTAGTCACACTTCGGAAGCGCGGGCAACGCAGGTATTATCGTCTAAAGGGCCGGCTGCAACCGGCCCTTTTCTGTGGCAGCCAATGGACCCACATCAGACGAAGGCCGCGTCTTTGCCTGTCAGGTCACGCTCGCCAGCCACGGCTAGAATGTCGTTGCCGGCGTCCATGACCGGTATTGTTTCGTAGCGTGCGTCGCAACCGCGAGTGCGCCTGCGACGGCTGCGGTGGCTTCGGTCGCAATGTGCTGCTACCCTTGCGTTTCGCCATTAGTCGCTTCGTTGATGGCGCGGTACTCGGCGCTTAGTTCGCGCGCCAGCTCTTCCTTGCTTGGAAGATACGGCAGGTATTTGGCGGCAAACACTTGGTCGTTGTCTTCGGGCAGCGTGTACTCGACAATCGAATCGCTTTTGTCCGCGCAGAGCACGATGCCTATGGGCGGATTGTCGCCTTCGTTCATGAGCTCGCGCGTGTAGTAGTTCACATACATTTGCATCTGGCCCAGGTCCTGATGCGTAAGGTCGTCCGTCTTAAGGTCGATGAGCACGAAGCAGCGCATCAGATAGTTGTAAAAAACAAGGTCAATATAGAAATGGCGCCCATCAAAGGTGATGCGCTTTTGGCGCGCCTCGAAAGCGAAACCACGGCCAAGCTCCAGCAGGAACTTCTGAAGATGCGTGATGAGCGCCTGCTCTAGATCGCTCTCGCGAAACGCAGTATCGTCCGAGAAACCTAAAAACTCCAGTACATATGGGTCGCGGATGATATCCTCGGGGCGACGAGTCGGGGCGCTCTTTTGGATTTCCTGGGTGACGGCCTCCTTGTCCTTGCTGGCAAGTAGGCGCTCGCGGAACATGGTGTTGATCTGGCGTTCGAGCTGACGCGTGCTCCAACGAGAATCGGCGCATTCGTTCATGTACCATGTTCGAGCATCAGGGTCGGTTATACGCGATAACCTGCGGTAATGTGTCCAATTCAATTCGGAACGCAGCGCGTTCCGGATTGGGAACGCAAGATAAAACTGACGTATGTATCTTAAGCTTCTGGCGTTGAAGCCTCTGCCAAAATCCTTAGTCAATCTAACGGCAAGTTCGTCGTTCAGTGCATCGCCATACTTGGCGCGCTCCTCTCCGCCCTGTTCATCAACAATACTCTTGCCGATCTCCCAATATGCCTCAACCATCGCAAAGTTAACGGCGGTATAGGCCTTGTCGCGAGCGGCGTTGAGAATCGAGGAGACCTGCTTGTAAAAAACTTCTGGCACGATTGCCGATTCTCCACGGTTTACTAGTTCACCCATCACTGTCGCCCCACTTTCCTCTTGTGGAATGCATCTTTAACGCATTTAGTTTAAAGCCTCGCGCGGACACGAATTGCTATGTTGTCTGGCACCTTCGCATGGGAGCCTTGCGGTGGTTAAAATGTGACCATAGAGGCAGTTTTAGCGAACCCCGCGGGAGTGACGCGTATGGACAACAACACGCTGCTGTTCCAGGACAAAGGTTCGGGTAGGTTTAAAGACGTCAAGATCTACCCTAACCGCATCGAGGTGCTCAAGAAGGGCACTTTTGGTGGCAAGCACACCGAGATTGTTTATCTTAAGGACATTACGGGGGTCAGCAGGATCAAGGGCCGCGACGTTTTCCTACGTAACAGGCTGTTGACTGCCTGTGTCTTTAGTCTGAGCAGCCGCTCCCAAGCTCAGGAGTTCGTGAATGCGCTGAACATGGTGATGTAGCCGATAACGGTGTTCGGGCTAAGGTAAAAATCGGGGCGCAGAACGGTATTCTGCGCCCCCCCCAATTGAGTCGATGTGTCTAAAAGGCGGGCTTGCCTATTCGCTGTCGTCCCCAACGTTTTCGCGGTCATTGGCAAGCATCGCCGCGCCGGCGACCGTTGTCGCCACGGCGGCGGCAGCGAGCCCGGCGGCAACGCCAGAGCCGTCGCCCGTGTCGGCGAGTTTTCCGGTCGAGCCCTTGCTCTTGTTGCCGCCGCCGTTCTTGTCGGCGCCGTCTGCGTTGGAACCCGTGCCGCTACCGGTGCCGCCTGCACTGCCCGAGGCCGCTACGGTAAAGCTTGCGGCTCCATCGCTGGCGAGCGTGTAGCTCTGCGCCGCGTCGCCCAAGAGACCGTTCACGCGCACCCAGTACGTTCCCGCGGTAAATGCCTCGCCCTCGGCCATCGCCGTTCCCGGAGCGCCGTTCGCGTCGTGCACAAACTCGAGCTGGGCGGTGCAGGCGTCGGTTTCGAGCTTGCCCTCGAGTGATGCCGCAATCTTGGCGCGCACGTCTTCGCCGGCCTTAAGGCCTTCGAGTCCCTCAAAATGGGGCGTCAGCGCGCGTGGATCGATATCGATGGGCACGGAGCCCCGCAGCTCCGTAACGGTCTCGTTGCCCAAGGCGTCGACATCCACATATTCGATGGCAAACGCATGGCCCGAAGCTGCCACGTTGAGTACGTTGCTGCTGTCGACGAGGCGGAAATGACCCTCGCCAACGGTCTTGCCATCCTGGAATGAGGCATCGCTCAGCGAGTCGCCGTACGTCATGCGCATGCGGGTCGGGAGATAGTACGGGAGATAGTACGAAGCCGTCTGCTTGTGCTCCGTATCGTAATTGCGCTGGTAGATGCTCCGGGCCAGCGCCGCATCAACAAAGTCGGATGCGATGATGCCAATGTGCTTGAGGTAATCTGACTTTGTATCCTCGATGCCGCTGGGATTGATGTACGGGCTCTTATACAGATGCTCGTTGACTACTCGTGCCGAGGTAAAAGGATTGCCTCCGTGCGACAAGCCCGTGCAGCTGGTGTAGTTGATAGACCAGCAACGCTCCAGGACTTTCTCCTTGGCCCCGTTATCGTCCTCGACATCTACCTCGTTGCGCGTGCGCCCGGTCGTTTCCTTCAGCGCATTATCGACCCAGCTGAGCTTGTCGGTTCCCGTGAGTTTGTACTTGTCCTAGGCGTATACCTTGGTGCAATAGGGCTCTTTGTCGCCTGTTTCCCCCGCGGCTTCAAAGCCCCGCGCGTCTTGGACGAGACACATGGAACTGCTGTCGGTGTGCGCTGCGATTTTGTTATCCCATTCGGTGAGGTCGAGTCCCCACGTGTGGCCGCTTACGCTGTCGCCGTCGAGTCCAAATCGACGTAGCAGGACGATCTTTCCGCGCACCTCGTGTAGCGTGGGGATTCGGCTCGACGTATAGAACAGTTTGGGGTTGTCGTCCAAAACCTTGGCGAAAGCCGTCGTAACACTTTCGTCGGTAGCCTCGTCGTTGCCTCGTGATACAAGCATGATGAGCGCTTCTGTCGGGTTTTCGTTCAAAAACGTTTTGAAGTAGCCTATGACATCGGAAAGATGCAAAAAGTACGCGTCTTTTTTGAGCAGGTAGTACATCCCATGGTCGATGCCAGGGTTGTCGCCCTTTCCGAGACGGATATCAAAATAGCGAATGCCTTCGAGCAGCTGCGTGGGAATGTAATCCTGCTGGCATTTTACTTGCGAGGATTGGGGCTCAGTGTCGTTGTCCACGCTGCAGGTGCCCGAATCGTGCGTACCCGGGATGCTCAGCTCGTCGAGGAACTTGTTGTCGTCGACGTATTTCATCCAACATGGTCCGTCGACGTAGCTGCTATACGTGATCCAGTCGAGGCTGCTAACCGTGGCATCGTTCTTTTTCATGTCGTAACCGACGAGCTCGAGCTCCCACGGAATGCTCTTGCTCTTATTCTTATGGCAAATCTTATTGTTGTCCTGGTCTTCGCCGTTCGATTCTATTGCCAGGTACTTAATGTCTTTTTTCTCGGTTTCTTTCTCGACCGTGCGGTCTCGGATGATATAGGTTCCGTTTGATTGCCGCTCGAACGCAAAAGCGCGGCTGGGCTTGTTGTCATACTCGCCGCTCCATACGTGGATGACCTTTCCGTCTTTGTCCGAGTCGCCATCGACCGACCAAATGCTGTAGCCCGTCTTTTTATGCTCTTCGAAATTGAGCAAGGTGCGGATAGCATACCAGTTTGTATCGTCATTCTTGGTCGTTACGTTCTCAAGGATGAGCTTGCTGGACGTGCCGTCATTAAACAGATGGCAGACGTTGCCGATGACGTTGCCGTCTTCGTTAACGCTTGCGGTACGAAAATAGCCCGCGGGGCGAAGGCGAATGACGAAATTGTCGAGGCTGACCGACGCTGTGGCAGCGTCGTCTGCAAATGCCGCTCGTGGGCCAATGCCCAATGCCGCGGTTTCGGGCAGGCTTGCAAGTGGCGACAACGCCGCGAGTCCAAGGCCCAACGTAAATGCTCGGCGGCTGATGGCGTGGTGTTCGGTCATAACTTCTCCATTCGTAGAGTGCGGTTATGCGATAGTTTTGGTCACTATACTGCTCAGATGTTTAAAGATGCTGGTTTAATTGCCTGCGCGGCACAATAAATCGGCGGGCGGACGTGTTGGGGCGTTTGTCGTTTTCGTACTGTTGCTACATTTGGAGCGGTTCCGGCGTCCGGCATCCTCGCGTTCGTTGGCTACAGGCATAAGAAAGGGAGGGTCGGTTTACCGGCCCTCCCTGGGTACGAAGCGCTGGGGTACCGTCGCTTGTTTGCACTGCGCCCGTGTTTCCCGCTGCGCTCGCCAGTCGCTTAACGCTTGATCTCGATATCGTCGAGCTTGACGTCCATGGCCTCGGTCTTGGCCTCGGCGATGTCATCGGCAAATTCCAGAGACTTCATCATGGTCTCGACGGCGTCCTTGTGTTCCTCGACGTTGTCGATACGCACGTACACACTGCCGCCGTCAACGTCGGTGAAGTATTCGGTCGTTACGCCGCCCGAGTGCGTGAAGTAGGCACTGCGCCAGGTCTTGCCGTTGTACTTAACGGGATCGCTCTCGGTCCATCCGGAGTTGGCCTTCCACTTTGCCTCGTAGTCGAACAGCTCGTCGGCGTTCTTGTCAGAGTCGAAGACGGGGATGAAGCGGTCGCTGGCGTGCTCGCTCTCGGTGAACTTAAACTGGGCCCTGTCGGCGGTGTCGCCTGCGACGTCGGTGATCTCGACGCCCTCGGGGACCTCGACCTTAAACCAAATGAAGTCGGTCCTCATATCCACGGCTGGCTTTTCTGCGCCGCCGCCACCGCCACTGCCGGTAGCGCCGCCGCTTCCGCCGCAACCCACCAGGGCAACTGCGGCAAAGAGGCTTATGCAGAGGGTGAGAATCGCAAAGGCCTTCTTTTTCATGGTCGTGTCCTCCTCGATCTGTAACCGCCCACGGATTACCTGCCTTTACTGTACGCGTGGACGGCTCGCTCGGGTGGGCCATGTGTCCCATTCTGAGTGCCGGATTTGCGCCGTTAAGTGGCAATATGTTCGGGCGCAAAAGAGGGGAGGGCTGGTGCTGTCGGCCCTCCCCGGGTTGGGCGCCCGTTGTTTTAATGGGGCGCATGTGCGCGGGTGCGCGTAGGCGCGTGCGGGTGTCCCGTTACTTGATCTCGATGCTCGAAATCTCGACTTCGCGTGCCTCGGAAACTGCCTCTTCCATGTCATCGGGGAACTCGATGGAGTTGAGGAGTGCCTCGGCTTCTTTCTTGTGCTGGTCGAAGTTCGAGATGAGGACGTAGACGCTTCCCGGCTCAACATCGGTAAAAAGCATGGTTGAGATGCCGCTGTTGTCCTCGTATGTTCCGACGAGCCACGTCCTGCCGTTATACTCGACGGACCCGCCATCCTTCCACTGGAACGTATCCCCCTTCTTTTCCGCCTGGTCGGCGTGGGATTCCTCGGCCGTCAGCGCTTTTTTCCAAACGGGGATAAAGCGATCGGCCGAGGCGTTCTCGTCTTCGGGGAAGGTGAGCTGAACCCTGTCGGCATTCTTGCCGGCAGAGTCGCTTACGCCGACGCCCTCGGGCATCTCGACCTTAAACCAGATGTAGTCTGTCTTCTTGGCGACGGGGGCCTTTTCCTTGCTCTCGCTCTTGGGGGCGCTGCCGCCGCCCGATGCGCTCCCGCCGCAGCCCACAAGGGCGAGCGCGGCAAAGAGGGCGATGCAAAGGGAAAGGATTGATAGGGTCTTTTTCATCATGGTGGCGTCCTCCTTGTCTGCTGATGACATCACGGCGCCGCATGCTGTTGGGGTACTGATTGCGCTGGCGGCGGATGTCTCTGTGTACTGTGCGACTTATGCCTCCGTTCATCGCTTGTGGCCGTTGCGCGGCCGTTCCCCAACGGGTTCCTTACTTATAGATATGCCCCAGCTTGTGCTGCTCGGGAGTCTCGAAAGGTGGGCCATGTGTCCCATGCTTGCGTTGTCGACGCCTATCGCGTGCCATAGAAATCTGCGATGGTCAGGTGCGCTGACGCTCATGTACTTATGGGCTAGACTTAGCACCATTACGTGATCGATGCGGTTGGTCGGCGATTCCGCCCGACCGATGTATATGACTTGAAGGTGCATGCGTATGAGCCAAGAGATGATGGACAAGACCTGCCGCGGGTTTGCCGAGGCGCTGGCCGCGCGCGAGCCGGTTCCCGGCGGCGGCAGCGCGAGCGCCTTTGTGGGCGCGCTGGGTGCCTCGCTTTGTGGGATGGTTGCTCGTTATGGGGCGACTAATCCCGCGCTTGCCGATCGCGCGGACGACCTGACGCGTGCATTTGCCCAGGCAGACGAGTTGGCGCAGGAACTTGTGGACCTGGTCGCCGAGGACGTTCGTGCGTACGGCCAGGTGTCCGCTGCGTACGGTATTCCGCGCGAGGACCCAGCTCGACCTGCGGCGATTCAGGACGCGTTGCACGTGGCGGCCATGCCACCGTATCGGATCATGGATGCCTGCGGCCGCGCGCTGGCGCTGCTCGAGGACATGGCCGATAAGGGCTCGCGCCAGCTGTTGTCCGACGTGGCCTGCGGCGCCGTGTTCTGCCGCGCTGCCATGCAGGGTGCGAGCCTGACGCTCTTTGCCAACACCACATCTATGAAAGACCGGGCGCGTGCCGAGGAGCTCGAGGCGGCGTGCGATGAGCTGCTGGATACGTGGCTGCCGCGCGCCGATGCGCTGGCGCGCCGCGCCGCCGACGCCGCAAGGAAGAGGGGATAGCCATGGCAGAGCTGCTGAAGGGTGCTCCCGTTGCCCGTGCTTTGACCGAGGAGCTCGCTGCCCGCTGCGTGGCTTTGCGCGAGCGCGGCGTTGTGCCGACGCTGGCCATCGTTCGCGTGGGCGAGCGCGAGGACGACCTGTCCTACGAGCGCGGTGCACTCAAACGCTGCGAAAAGGTGGGCATCGAAGCTCGTCGCGTGTTGCTGCCTGCCGATGTTTCGCAGGATGAGCTGCTGGCGGCTATCGAGGGCATCAATGCCGACCCCGCTGTTCACGGATGCCTGATGTTTCGTCCGTTGCCCGCTGGGCTTGAGGAGGATACAGTTGCCGCGGCACTCGATCCCGCCAAGGACGTCGACTCCATGACGCCGGCCTCGCTGCTCACCACGCTTTCGGGGCGAGGCGAGGGCTTTGCTCCCTGCACGGCAGAAGCCGTGTTGGCGTTGCTGGACCATTACGGCGTTGAACTGGATGGAGCTAAAGTTGCCGTTGTTGGTCGCTCGCTGGTAATTGGCCGTCCCGTTGCCGCCATGCTTACGGCTCGCAATGCCACGGTGACGACGTGCCATACGCATACGCGTGACCTAGCTGCCGAGTGCTGTTCTGCCGACATTGTTGTTGCCGCGGTTGGACGCGCGCGCACGATTGGCGCGGATGCGGTTCGCGAGGGCCAGACGATCATCGATGTTGGCATTAATTGGGACGAGGCTGCCGGAAAACTGGTCGGCGACGTGGATTTTGATGCTGCGGAACCGATCGTTGGCGCCATCACACCCGTGCCGGGCGGCGTGGGGGCTGTGACCACCGCAATTCTCGCCAAACACGTGATTGAGGCGGCGGAGCGCGCATCGAAATAGGCGTTTTGGGCTGTTTGAGGGGTTAGCCATATACCACGTGGTCAAAAAGCGCCAAATATGAGTACTGTTGCCATGATAGTCACATATGTTTTACGTCTTTTGGGTTTCCTAACGATATTCATTCTCGTTAGGAAACCCATTTTATTGAACCTATGGGGAATAACGCCGTCTCGCTTTTGGACAAATAGGGATCTTCAGCACTCATTACAAGTAAATTTGCTGCTACTAAATTGGTGACAGTACTCATATTTGGCATTTTTTGACCACGGGGGCTGCCGAGGCCGTGGTTTCGCCCTTTTTGCGTCGAAGCGATACACTGTTGCCGTTTGATTTCTTCGCTCAAGGAGGATGCGCATGCCGTGCACAACGATTCTGGTCGGTAAGAACGCAAGCTACGACGGGTCGACCCTGGTCGCCCGCAACGAGGACTCGTCCAACGGGGTGTTTGAGCCCAAGCGTATGCGCGTGGTGCATCTCGACGAGCAGCCGCGCGTCTACACGAGCGTCCTGAGCCACCTGACCGTTGAACTGCCCGATAACCCCATGCGCTACACGTGCGTCCCCGATGTTGTCCCGGGCCACGGCATCTGGGCCGAGGCCGGTTTCAACGAGCTCAATGTGGGCATGTCCGCAACCGAGACGCTCACCACCAATGAGCGCGTTCGCGGCGCCGACCCGCTCGTGGACTACGTGCCCGCCAAGGGTAACGAGGGTGAGGACGGCTATGTGCCGGCGCAGCCTGGTGGCTTGGGTGAGGAGGACATGGTGACCCTGGTCCTGCCGTACGCCAAGTCCGCTCGCGACGGCGTTCGTATCCTGGGCGACCTGCTCGAGCGCTACGGCACCTACGAGAACAACGGCATCGCCTTTAGCGACGTGGACGAGATCTGGTGGCTCGAGACCATCGGCGGCCACCACTGGATCGCCAAGCGCGTGCCCGACGACGCCTATGTGACCATGCCTAACCAGCTGGGCATCGACAGCTTTGACCTGGATGACGCCGAGGGCGCCCAAGTCGACCACATGTGCTCTGCCGACCTGCGCGCCTGGATGGCCGAGTGGCATCTGGACCTGACGCTGGGTGTTAAGGGCGACGGTCCCGCCGCGGTCTTTAACCCGCGCGAGGCCTTTGGCTCGCACAGCGACAGCGATCACGTCTACAACACGCCGCGCGCCTGGTACATGCAGCGCTGCCTCAACCCCAGCGACGTGTGGGATGGCCCCGACGCCGACTACACGCCCGAGAGCGACGATATCCCCTGGAGCCGCGTGCCCGAGCGCAAGGTGACCATCGAGGACATTAAGTACGTGCTTTCGAGCCACTACCAGGGCACGGAGTACGACTGCTACGGCAGCAAGGGCACGCCCGCCACGCGCGGTGCCTACCGTCCCATCGGCATCAACCGCAACAGCCAGCTCGCCGTGCTGCAGCTGCGCCCCTATGCGCAGCCGGCCTATCGCGCCGTGCAGTGGATGGCCTTTGGCTCCAACTCGTTCAACGTGCTGGTTCCGCTGTACGCCAACGTCGAGACCATGCCCGAGTACTACGCAGACACCCAGGCGCGCGTGACATCCGAGAACTTCTACTGGGCCAATCGCTTGATTGGCGCCCTGGCCGACGTCCGTTTCCATGAGTGCGGCCGCGCGGTCGAGGATTATCAGGAGAAGGTCGGTGGCATGGGCCACAAGCAGATCCATGACGTCGACGTTGCCGTAGCCGCTCTGCCCGAGGTCGAGGTGCCTGCCGAGCTTGCACGCGCCAACGAGGCCTTTGCCGAGCGTGTTCGCGTGGAGACCGATGCCCTGCTGGGCAAGGTGCTTTACACCACGAGCTGCGCCATGAAGAACTCTTTCGCGATGAACGACAACGTGAGGTAGGGATTTCCCGTCGATCGAATAGCGCTAAAACGCTTTGTCGCTTTCGCTCAATCTTGGGTACAAGAACGCCAATGCAGTTGTTTGTGATTGGAGACAACCATGGTTATGAAACTCGATCAGCTTGTTAACGGCGCCATCAACGTGGGTTTCGGCGCTGCCGCCGTTGCTGTCGAAGGCGGCAAGAAGGTCCTCGACGACCTTAACACCAAAGGCGAGCAGGTGCGCAAGGACACCGCCACCCCCGATATCGCCCGCAGCGTGTCCGACATGTTCGAGCAGGCCGGCGGTACCATCTCCGATCTGACCGAGCGCTTGGGCATGCAGGGCGAGACCGCGGCCCAGCGCGTGCTCGACGAGCTCATTCTGGCTCGCGTCCGCGTTATGACCGCCCCTGAGCGCACGGCCTTCCTGGCCCATGTGCGCGACATCGTTGATTCGGTCGAGGACAACGTGACCTCGGTGCCCGTCGAGTCCGTTGAGCCCGACGATGCGAAGGATACCGAAGAGGCCGAGTAGCAGCGCAGATGGCAGATTCCACCACCGATTACAACAATCTAGATCCCTTGGGTGACGAGGCGGCGGTTGCCGACGAGGTCGAGGCCGCCGTTTCGGGCGCTCGCAAGAAGCCGCGCGCTGTCGATATGGTCCCCGAGGAGCCCGACGCGATGGCGCCGGATGAGGAATACCAACTCACGCCGGCGGGTCGCCGCGAGCGCATTGGGCAGATTGTTCGCTTGGTCAAAAAGTACCGTGTGTGGGATAACCTCACGCCGGTCCGCTTGCGCCGCCTGCTCGAGGAGCTCGGCCCCATGTTCGTCAAGATGGGGCAGATTCTGGCCAACCGGTCCGAGATTCTGCCGCAGCGCTTTTGCGATGAGCTGCGCCGTCTGCGTTCCGACGTGGAGCCGGTGCCGTACGAGGTGGTGCTTCGCTGCCTGGAGGAAGAATACGGCCTGCGCCTGGGGGAGATGTTCGATGCGATCGACCCCAATCCGCTTGGTAGCGCATCGCTCGCGCAGGTGCACCGCGCTCGTCTGGTGACGGGCGAGGACGTGGCCGTCAAGGTGCAGCGCCCCGGTGCGCAGCAGGTTATGGCGCAGGACATCGATATCATCCGCTCGGTGGTGCGTATCGTTTCCAAGTTCGTCAACACCGATCAATTTGTTGACCTGCACGGCGTAGTCGAGGAGTTGTGGACCTCGTTTCGCGAGGAGACCAACTTTTTGGCCGAGGCCAAAAACCTCAACGACTTCTACGAGTTCCATAAGAGCGTTCATGGCGTGACGTGCCCTAAATCCTATCTGGACCTGTGCACCGAGCACGTGGTGGTCATGGATTACGTCGACGGCATTTCGATCGCCGATCCTGAACGCTTGGTGGCCGAGGGCTATGACTTGGAAAAGATCGGTGCCGCGATCGTCGAGGACTACTCGTCGCAGGTGCTTGATGACGGCTTTTTCCATGCCGACCCGCATGCGGGAAACATCATTCTCAAGGACGGCATCGTTTACTTTATCGACTTGGGCATGGTCGGGCGTATGTCGAGCCACGACCGTGGCATCGTCAAGGACATGATTTTCGCCGTGGCCGAGGGTGACGTGCCCAAGCTCAAGGATTCGCTCATGCGCTTCGCCGTGACGCGCGGCGATTCGGCCGAGCTTGACCATTCGGCCTTTTTGTCCGACTTGGACTTTATTGTTGCCGACTTTGCCGGGCTCGACCTTAAAGACCTGGATATCGGCGAGTTTTTGACCTCGCTGTTAAACCTCGCGCGCAAAAATGACGTTGAGCTGCCGAGCGTGGTGACGATGTTCGCCCGCGGCATGGTGACGCTCGAGGGCCTGTTGACCGAGTACATGCCCAACGTCAACATGATCCAGATCATCCAGACGCACATCAAAAACGAGAAGAGCACCTACGCCCGCATGCGCGAGATGAGCCGCGACTTTGCAGCGAGCAGTTATCGCGCGGCGAAGGGCTCGCTCGAGGCGGCCGAGTATCTGGGCTTGGCTTCGCGTATGCTCACGCGCGGCCAGCTTAAGGTGAACACGCAGATCATGAGCAGCGATAAGGCGCTGCGACAGCTGGGCGGAATTATCGACCGCATGTCGATGGCAATTGTGATTGCCGGCCTGTTTATCGGTTCGTCGGTGGTGTACTACGCGCGCATCGAGCCGGTTGTGTTTGGTATCCCAGTCATTGGCTTTATGGGCTACGTGAGCGCGCTGGTGCTGGCACTTATGCTGGGCCGCAATATCTGGCTCAACAGCCACGGCGGCAAGCACTAGAGTCTGCGACCGTCACCGCATTTTCCTATCGCAAACAATAGCTTTTACCATGGGCTTCGCCTGCGTGCGAGGCCCTTTTGCGTGATACCATTTTGACGGTAATAATCGATGGCCTAGATGGTGGTGCGGAGACGCACGAATGCGCGGTTTTCCTGCGCGTTTGGGAGAATCGGGGTGCAAGTCCCCGGCTGTACCAGTAACCGTAATTCCTCTTGGCTCGGGATGTTCGCGTCGCAGATCGGACGGCGCGCCTGAGCCGTTAAGGTTAAGTCGGATCGCCTCCCATCTTGCACGTTGCCGCGGCGTATGCCGCCGGTGTGCATAGGGCTCTGGAGGGAAGGAGGACCCCGATGGGGGAACTCGAGCGCAACATGCGCGATGACGTGGGGCAGCCTCAAGGCAACGCTCCAAGTACAGACAATGGGGGACAATTGGATATGTTTGAGGACGAGCGCGAGCGCGCCTCGTTGCATCGCCGTGGCGCGATTGCACGCGGTGTAGCCAAGCGCGGCCTGGTGGCATTCCTGGCCTTCGCGATGGCCTTTGGCACCACGCCGGCTCAGCTGTGGGCCGAGGGCGCCGAGGGCATTGCCGAGGCTGTGGCTCAGGCTGCGACGCCGGGCGAGGACGCAGCGCTTGCGGGCGGTACCGCTGAGCAGAGCGGCGCCGAGGTTTCGGATTCCGAGGGCGCGCCTGCAGCTAGTGCAGCCATAACAGAGGCAGCAACTGGCGACGAAGGCTCGGCGACGGGGGAGAGCCCTGCCACGAGCGAGCAGTCTTCGACGGCATCCGCTGGCCAAGCGGGATCTGCCGCCGCGGCTGCCGTTCAGACAGAGAACCCGACAGAAACCGGCGATGTCGCCAAGAAGCAGGTCGAGGTCTCGTTCTCGATTATCGGCACCGATGCTGACGGCAAGGCTCAGACCTGGGTGGCACCTACGCAGCTCAAGCTCGACGAGGGCGCGACGGCTGCGGATGCCTTCATTAAGCTGCAGGAGAAGACGGGCTTCAAGGCGAAGTACGAACCGAACACGGCATACGGTTTCTACCTCGAAAGCATCACATCCCCGAGTGATGGTCGCACGCTTGCCTACGATCCGACGACTTATGCCTTCTGGCAGCTGTTCGTCGACGGCGCGTCTTCCTCGGTTGGCGCGAGCAGCGTCAAGCTCACCCAGGGGCAGAAGATTGAGTTTGCCTATACGGCTGGTAGCTCGTCCCCTGTCGTTAAGGACCAGGTTGCCGCAAATGTGACCGTCATTGGTCGCGATGCCCAGGGCAAGACTCAGACTTGGGTCGATAATGCGCAGTATGTGGTGACGTCCGGTTCGAGCGCGCTTGATCTTACGAAGGTCGCACTCGAGGCGAACGACATTGACGCCGTTGCTGCGGGCTCCTTCATTCTGAGCCTTAAGTACAACGGTGTTGAGCTGGGTACGCCCCAAGATTATTCGACCTATTGGCAGCTGTTCATCAACGGCAAGTCGAGTGACTATACGGCGGACAATGTCACCATCCATGCCGGCGATACCGTCACGTGGTTCTACGGTGGCTGGGGCGACCAGTTGCCGTCCGATTCTGTCCATGCTTCTGTTCAGGTTCTCGGTAAGGACAAGGACGGCAAGCAGCAGGTTTGGGCTTCGACGGGTCAGACGAGTCTCAAGGCAGGCTCCACTGCCAAGGATCTCCTTGAGCAGGTCGGCCTTACTCTCGATGCTGGCGAATCGTCTTGGGGCTGGTTCCTCAACGGCATTTATTCGCCCTTCGATGGTAAGTCCTATTGTGGCTATGATGCTGCGACCAATAGCTATTGGCGCTTCTACGTAAATGGCAAGTTCGCCGACGTTGGCGCCGGTGCCTACAAGCTCCAGGAGGGTGACGCCGTCACCTTTATGTATGGTGCTGACGCCGATGCCCTCCCCGGTCAGGTGCTTGGATCCGCCGATGTTATCGGTCCCGATGTCAACGGGAACAATACGCGTTGGGGCACGGCAAGCAATGTTTCTCTGCCCGAAGGCTCCACGGCCCAGAACCTTATTGAGGCAGTTCTGAAGGCCAAGGGCGTTGCGTACAACGGCTCCCAGAGTGGTGAGTACTGGTTCCTGAATTCCATTACTTCGCCGTTCGATCACAAGCCGTATGGTTGGGATGCTGCGACCAATAAATATTGGCATCTGTATATCAACGGAGAGTCCTCCTTACTCTGCGCCAATCAGATTACGCTCAAGAGCGGCGATAAGGTCACGCTTGCCTACACCACCGATAATTCGCCCATGCCCGATCCCGACAAGATTGTCGTGGATCCGAGCGCGACGACTCCTGATTGGGATGCCGAGTGGGCCGGCTACGGCAACAGTGGCAACGGTTCGACCGTAACGGATGCCAAGACGCCTGCGCAGGCCGCCGGTCTTAAGTGGGCCTTCGATTGGAAGGCCGAGTCTGGTCAGCAGTATGCCAACTGCAGCGAGCCTGTCATTGCTAACGGTTTTGTGTACATCGCGACCGAGAACGAGCTCATTAAGATCGATTCGTCCACGGGCAAAAAGGTTGCCTCTGCGCCGCTTGCCTCCAAGGTGAGCTATACCTCTCGTCCGATCTATACCAATGGCCTTATCATCGTTCCGCTCAACGGCGGTGCGGTCCAGGCGATTACTGCAGACAAGCTGATCTGCAAGTGGCTGACGCCTGGTTTGACGGACTTGACGCAGAGCTCCTGCACCGTCGTTTCGGACGGCGAGTACGTCTATGTAGGCTCGGTCGATATTTCGTATGACGAGAATTACAACGCGACCTACGGCAACGGCTCCTTTGCGCGCATTAAGATTGCCACGGGCGAAGTTTCTTGGCAGAACATCGACCCTGCCGAGGGCTATTACTGGACTGGTGCGGCTTTGACGGATAAGTATGCCATCGTTCCTACGAGCGCGGGTACGCTTAAGTGCATTGATAAGACGACGGGCGACGTCGTTTCGACCATGAAGCTCGGCGCTCTCGCGAACGCCGACTGTGTCGCCGATCCGTCCAATGGCTCGACCTTCTATCAGATGACGCACGATGGAAAGCTCCATGTGATTTCGCTTTCGGCGAAGGGCGTACTGAGCGAGCAGAAGACGGTCGACCTGGGTCTTACTAATAACATGAGCGCACCGGCGGTGGCTGGCGAAAACTTGATTGTCGGCGGACAGACGGCTACTGGCTCTGCTCTGGCTCTCTATAATCTGAAGACCGGTAAGACCACGATGGTCACCGCTGCTGACGGCAAGGCGCTGCCGGCTGGCTTCAACGGTATTGCTGCTACTCCGCTGGTGAGTGTTCAGGGTGGAAAGACCCATGTGTACTTCACCGTTAACAGCGCGGATAGCAAGGATTACGTCAACTACTCTGCTGGTGGTGGCGTGTATCGCTATACGCTCGGCGATGCAGAGGCGACGCAGATTTATGATGCGGCTGGCCATTACCAGCACTGCGACTCTCCGGTCATTGCCGATGCTTCTGGCAATCTCTACTACATCAATGACTCAGGCACGCTGTTCAAGCTTGGGGCCGTTGAGTCTTGGACGGTTGCTTTTAATTCCAACGGCGGGTCTGCTTGCGACACTAAGTTTGTTGCTACGGCCGATGGCAAGCTGGTCAAGCCGGCCGATCCGACGCGCGATGGCTACGCTTTCGGCGGTTGGTATACCGATGAGGCTTGCACGCAGGCGTATGACTTTAGCACGCCGGTGACGGCCGATCTGACGCTGTATGCCAAGTGGACCAAGAATGCCGTTAACCCTGGCGGCAATGGCGGTTCTGGCTCCAATGGCGGCAATGGTGGCGCTGGTAACGGTTCCGGTGCTGGCGCTGGCACGGGTTCCGGCTCCGGCACGAAGGGCCAGCAGGCTGGCGGCGCTGTCGCCCCGGGTCATAAGCCGACGACCAAGACGACGGTGTCGACCAAGACTGAGACCAAGGACAACAAGTCCGACAAGAAGGACTCCGATAAGTCCGACAAGAAGGACGAGAAGAAGTCTGACAAGAAGTCTGACAAGAAGGACAGCAAGTCCGACAAGAAGTCCGATTCCAAGTCCGATACGGGTGCTGCTTCCACGACCACTGCTAAGAAGTCCTCTAGTGCTGCCGAGCAGGAGACTGGCACCAATCCGCTCGCCATTGTTGGCATCGCCGCCGGCGTGATTGGCCTTGCGCTAATCGCCGTCTTCGTGCTGACCAAGCGCGACAAGGGTGACGGTAATGCCCGATAAGCTCAAGGAGACCAACGGGCAACAGCCCGACTCCTCGTTTATCCAGCTCGATGATCCAAAGCAAAAGGGCGCCGCTTCGACGGCGCCCGCCCCTCGACGGAAGGCGCTCCTTGGCGTTCTGACTGCCGCGTGCACCATTCTGATCGTCATCTCGCTGGGTTTCGTCCATCCTTCCACAAGCGGTGCCTGGTCCATCGACTGGATCATTCAGACCGTGACGGGAGAGAGCGTCGTCGCGAAGGACGCCAAGGGGTCTGACTCGACTACTACTTCGGGCGAGGCCAGTTCCAAGGATTCCAAGTCATCGAATGACGCAAAAGATGAGTCCAAGGATTCTGATGAGTCCAAGTCCAAGGACGATTCCGAGTCTTCAAACAAGGAATCGGACAAAAAATCGGATAGCAAGAAGTCCGATGGTCAGGACGGCAAGAAGTCTGGCGATAAATCCGCTGCCCAAAATACGGGAGCCGGTGATACTTCCAATGTGTCTGGTGGTGCTTCTTCGGGCGGTGGCCAGTCGTCTGATGGAGCCTCATCCTCTAATGGTGGAAACGCCTCCTCGGGCGGCCAGAGCGGCTCACAGGAGTCCAACTACGTAACGGTGACGGTTTCGGTCACATCGAGCTCTGTGGGCAATCCTGTGTCCTCTGGTGGCACCTTTACCTTTAACGAAGGCGCTACCGTCTACGATGCCCTGTGCGCGCTGGGCCTTTCTGTCAACGCACATGGCTCGTCGTACGGTACGTATGTCTCCGCGATTGGTGGTTTGGCCGAGAAACAGTACGGCGGCACGAGCGGCTGGATGTACTCCGTCAACGGCACAACGCCCATGACGGCCTGCAGTAACTACGTTCTCTCCAATGGCGACAACGTTGTTTGGTATTACGTAACGGGCTAGAGGCCTCGACATAGCGCGCCAGACGGGCGGTTCGGACCAACATCCGGACCGCCCGTTTTTCATGCGAATGGGACTGGGTCGCCGGGTCTCTCTGCAAACAAAAAAACCGGTTGGAACGGGAATTCCAACCGGTTATACATTCAAGCAAATAGTGAATCGACTACGACCGTGCGCCCTCGAGGAAGAAGCGGCGGCTGAAGTAGTTGTACCAGGTGACGAGGAACGTGGCGATGGCCTTCATGGCCTGGTAGCCGATGCTCAAAAACGTGACGCCCACAAACATGTACAGGTCGTTGAGGCCCAGGCCGATCACCGACAGGATGGTGAAGATCGTGAACTCGCGCTTGCGGCTCATGCCTTCGCGGTGGTCGAACACGTACTTCATGCTGAGCCAGTAGTTGACCACGACGGACGTGATAAACGAAACCGTGGTGCTCATCAAAAAGTCGAGGTGGAACAGCTCGACGAGCGCAATGAGCATGCCCCAGTCGATGCCAAAGGAGATAAGACCCACGACGGCAAACTTGAGGAACTGCTTGGTATGAGGTTGTGCCAGCGCCTTGCGCACGTAATCACATCCAATGCGTTGATGAATCGAGCAGAGGATACTTTAGAGCTTTTACAAGGGAAACGTAAGGTCTTTGCCAAGAACTATATGAACTCGCCAAATTTTCAAGAGCTAATCCGCAAACGTTGAAAATTTGCCCGTAAACGAGCGACACCCACGGACGATACTGCGCTGAGTGCGCGTCGTCCGTGGGCGCCGTAATGCTGCAGGGGTTTCGAGCTATTTTGTCTCGTCGCCCTCCAGGAAGATCTTTCGGGTCACAAAGTTGTAGACCATGACAAGCGCGGTGGCGCAGATCTTGGCGATATTGGCCTCGAGCCCCAGACCGGCGTTGAGTGCCAGCACGATACCGTCGTTGAGTGCCAGGCCGATCACGGACAGCACGACAAAGATAATGAACTCGCGGCGGCGGCTCATGCCTTCCTTGTGCGCAAACACGTACTTCATGCTGGCGACGTAGTTAAAGATGAGTGAGATGATAAAGCCGCTGGTGTTGGCGATTAGGATGTTGAGACCCAGACCGTAGTGGAGCAGATTCATAATGCCAAAGTCGATAACCGTGGCAATGACACCGACGACGCCAAATTTCATAATCTGCGCAAGGAGCTTTTGCATGGTACCTGCCTTAAGCTGGCGCCGAAGCGCCGCGGGGATGACAAACTTAGCAAGTTTAGCCAATCCCCGCGGGTGGTGCTAGGCGCGCTCCTCGATAGCACCGTTTCTATATGCATCGAGCAGCTGGCGCAGGTCCTGGATCTGGCTGCGAATCTTGGCGCCAGTATCGGTGTCGCTCACCATGCGGCGACGGTCTGCTTGGTCAAAACGGTTGGTCTCGCTCTCGATGTCCACGTTGCGCGTGAGTGCCTCGGCAACCGTCGTAAAGGCCCGGTGCGACTTGAGGCGGCAGCCGCGCGAGCTCGAGATGAGCGTATAGCCGGCGATGCCCGTCTTGGGATGGTAAGCGCGGCAGAAGCCGCCATCGATGACCAGCAGCTTGCCCTCGGCGCGGATGGGCTGCTCGCCCTTGGTGGTTTTAACGGGCGTGTGGCCGTTGATGATGTGGCCGGTCGGCGAGCATGCCATGGGCGCGACGCCAAACTCGCGCATGATATCATCGCAGACCGAGGGCGACTTGGTAAGCGTAAAGTACGGGTCCATCGGCTCGACCCAGGTGCTCTTATCGGCGATATAGGCGCGCTCAAAGGTACGCACCAGGCGTCCGCTGGCGGGTGAATTGAAGCCAATCCACAGGTACCACATCCAGTCGAGGGCATCGCGGTCGCCCACGCGCCACGCGCGGCGGGCGATATGGTCGCAAAAATCGAGATAATCGCGGCCAGCGTGCCAGGTGCCCAGGCAGTTCATGCTGCTAAAGGTGCCGTCTTCGTTGAGCGGAACGCAGCCGTGGAAGAGCAGGTTGCCGTTGGCGACCTTGTACATCGAGCCGTGGGTGTAGAGGAAATCGATATGGCGATGCAGGTGATCGGCGGTGACAAACTCGGACACGAGCTTGTCGATGATGTGCTGCTCCTGAGACGTGAGCGTGTAGGGGTCCGCCGGGTCGACGGTGGGGAAGTCGTTGGTCGTGAGCGGCCACACGCTGCCGTCGGCGAGCGTGACCGTGCCGGTGTCGTGGTCGATCTTGTCGAGTAGCAGGCGGTCGGTCATATCGAACTCGGGGTGGCGCTGGATAATCTGGCCCTCGAGCTTAAAGAGCAGCACGTTGATGGCCTTGATCAGCGGGGTGATGGACTCACCGGCGGTGTAGGTGGCATCGGCAAAGGCGACAAGCTCACGCAGCGAGATGCCGTAGTCGTTCTCCAGGATCTCGTAGTTGTCGTAGCGTAGGTTGTTGCGCAACACCGTGGCGATGCAGGCGGGCTCACCGGCCGCAGCGCCCATCCACAGCAGGTCGTGGTTGCCCCACTGGATGTCGAGTGAATGGTAGGTGAGCAGACGGTCCATAATCTTGGCCGCGCCGCCGCCGCGGTCGAAGATGTCGCCCACCAGGTGCAGGTGGTCGACGGCCAGGCGCTTGATGAGCGAGGCGAGCGACTCGATAAAGTCGTCGGCGCTGGCGGTCTCCAGGATGGACTCCACGATGCGCTCGTGATAGCGCACGCGATAGTTGTTCTCGTCCGGGTGCGTGTGCAACAACTCGTCGATGATGTAGGCGTAGTCGCGCGGGATGGCCTTACGCACCTTGGAGCGCGTGTAGCGGCTCGAAAGCGAGCGGGCAACCACAATAAGCTGGTCGAGCATGGTCTTATACCAGGTGGGCGAGTCCTCGCGACGGCTGCGGACCAGGTCGATCTTCTCGCGTGGGTAGTAGATGAGCGTACACAGCTCGCCCTTTTCGTCAAAGGAGAGCGTGTCGCCAAAGATCTCGTCGACATGTTCGCGCACGACGCCCGAGCAGTTGTTGAGGATGTGCATAAAGGCTTCGTACTCACCATGCACGTCGCTCATAAAATGCTCGGTGCCCTTGGGCAGGTTGAGGATGGCCGAGAGGTTGATAATTTCGGTAAATGCGGATTGTTCGGTGGGGAACTGTCTCGACAGCAGGCGCAGATACTTGAAGTCTTGCGGGTTGCGATCGAATGCGACCATGAAACACCTTCCGATATGGTTGGTAAAACTGATAAACAGCGTCAAACGTTTATCAGTATGCGCCGCTTTTGTTTCGATTTTGCGCCAGCGGCTGAATTGTCGGCTGAACGGTTTGGTAAATCGATTTAGTTGAGGTAGATATGGCGGTTGGGTGGAGACGACAGAGGGTGTTTTCTCAGATATTTATGCGTGGGGCCGGTGGAGACGATGGTGGTAAAGATGTTCACTATTTTTGGTTCGATTTGGTAAATAGTGGACATATGTACCGCATGTAGGCTCACTGTGCGATAATTTGCGCAGCAATGAGTAGGGAGCTTCATATGAGTGATTTTGTCCTGACCTGTGAATCCGCCGCCGATCGAACCCGTGAGTTCTTTGCGTCGCGCAATATCCCTGTCGTGTGTTTTCATTACGAGATCGACGATGTTGTCTATACGGACGATCTGTATCAGTCGATTACGCCGGACGAGTTTTTTGCCCAGATTGCCGCGGGCGCCATGCCCAAGACGTCTCAGGTGAGCGTGGGTGAGTACGAGGAGTTTTGGGAGCCGTTTGTTGCCGAGGGTAAAGACGTGCTGCACCTGACGTTGTCGTCGGGTATTTCGGGCACGTATGGATCGGCCTGCGTCGCGGCGCAGATGCTTGCGGATCGCTATCCCGAGGGCGGCAAGGTGCGCGTCATCGATTCGCTGGCGGCGTCTTCGGGCTTTGGCCTGTTGTTGGAATATGCCGCCGATGTGCGCGATAGCGGGGCTTCACTCGACGAGACGGCTGCCTGGATCGAGGAGCACAAGCTCAACCTGCACCACTGGTTCTTCTCGACCGATCTGTCGAGCTACCTGCGCGGCGGTCGCATTTCGGCCGCGAGCGCGATCATCGGCACGGCGCTTAAGATTTGCCCGCTTATGACGGTCGATTGCGAAGGTAAGCTGTCGCCACGTGAGAAGATTCGCACTAAGAAGCGCGCGATTTCCGAGATGGCTAAGACCATGATGGCACACGTACAGGACGGTGCAGATTATTCGGGTAAGTGCATCATGTCGCAGTCGGCGTGCCGCGAGGATGCTGAGGCGGTCGCGGCGCTGATTGAGGAACAGGTTCCGCAGCTTAAAGGCAAGATTGAGATCAATGACATCGGTACTCTGATTGGCTCGCATACCGGACCTGGTACGGTGGCGCTCTTCTTTATGGGCGACAAGCGCGTGGATTAATTTGCCCCATCACGTCGCTGCATGATTGCTCAAACGAAAACGGCCCGCCTCACGTTTGTGGGGCGGGCCAAGATGTTTTGCTAGCGTTTCTTTCCGCGGAAGAAAAAGCCGTGCAGTGACGGCTTGAGGCCGCGGTTGGCGCGATGCTCCTCGACGCGCTCGTGGATCGAAGCGACGCGCTCGATGACTTCGTCGGGAATCGGCACATCGGGATTCATGTTCTCGACTTGGCTGACCTCGGCGGCGGCGACCTGGTCGATAATGGGCACGTCGTCGCGCGAGATGACAGGTGTGGCGTCTTCCTTCATCTTGCGATAACGCTGCATCATGTCGGTCTGTAGCTGCTGGGCCGAAGGCGGTGTCCAGATGATGGCGTTGGCGCCGGCGGCGATGGTCTCGCGAATGCTCTCGGGCGTCTTGCCGCCCGGCGCGATAAGCGGCAGGTTGGGATAGTGCTCGCGCAGCTCGCGTAGGACCTGGGGCGTGTTCTTGCCGGCGGCGATGTTGAGAATCTTGGCGCCGGCGCGCACCTTGGCGTGGGCATCGTCGTCGCAGCGAACGACCGTGGCGATGACGGGGATGTCGGCGATGTTGGTGATGTGCTCGACCATCTCGGCAGTAGCGGGGGAGTTGACCACGCAGCCCGCCGCGCCCTGCATCTCGGAGACGGCTGCCATCTGCACGGAGCGCTTACCGGTCGTAGTTCCGCCACCCACGCCTACAAAGACCGGGCACTCGGCGACGGTCAGCAGCGCTTGCGTAATGGCGGGCTGCGGCGTGAAAGGGTAGACCGCAAAGACGGCGTCGGCGTTGGAGTTGCGGATAACCGCGACATCGGTGGTGTAAATGAGCGACTTGATGCGTCGGCCAAAGAGCGTGAAGCCGCTGGCCTCCTCGATCTCGTCGGGCATGCGAAGGGCAGCCTTGCGCAGGCGTCCGTCGATGGGCAGCGGCTCCATGGGCAAAAGGCCGTTGGGGGTTACGGCCACCTGGGGCTCGGTTAATTCGTCTGCAAGCTCAACCTCGGAGAAGTCGACCGAGGCGACGACGTCTTCGTGAACCTCGGCGGGCACATCGATGGGGGCTTGATCGTCGGTCGCGGCGGGCGTATCGAAGGAGCTGGTGCCGACAAAGGCGTCGACGCGCTCGTTCAAATCGTTGAGAGAATCCATGGCGGTCCGTTTCTATGTTGTGCGCCCGTCAGCGTGCGACCGGCGCTACGATTGCTAAATCGTTTGACGAGTTGATTTTTCCCCGCCGCGCCATCCGTTAGACTGAAGGGCTGGCGAACGTGAAGGAGCTGTGGTGGCGGGAATCGAGGTGCTATCTTGAATGTCCCGTATACAAAAGAGAGGTGACGCGGTATGGAATTCTCGGCAATGTTAGGCTCGATTGGCCTATGCGTGGGCGCAATCGTTGCCGCCGCGGTCATCTACTTTGCGGTCACGGCCATTAAGGGCAAAAAGGCCGAGCGCAAGGAGCACGAGGCACTTAAGCAGTGCCGTGACCAGCAGGACAAGCGCGCACGGAGATAGTTTGTTGAGTTTTGAATCCGTGCGCTAGCTGCGTTTTCGGACCAGGGCGATATAGAAGCCCTCAAAGTCGCGACTGGGCGGAATGGTCAGCGTGCCGGGCATGCCGTTGGCAATGGCCGAGACGTGGCCCGCGGCAATGGCCTCGGTAAGGGCGTTGCACTCGATGCGCGGTTCCTCACCGGCTTCGCGGGCGCGGCGTGCTTCGCTTTCACTCGGCGTGCTGTCGAGGGGGATGAGCTCGCAGTCCATGTGCTTGTCGAGGGCCTCTTGCAGGGCATCCTCGTTTTCCTGCGGCAAGATCGAACATGTCGAATAGACGAGCGTGCCGCTCGGTTTGAGGGCCCCCATGGCGCGATCCAGAAGTGCTCGCTGCGATCGGGCGCACTTGCTCAGCAACTGCTCGGTGAGGCCGCGCAGGCTTTTCTCGTTGCCGCTGATGACGGTGCCCGTGCCGGTGCAGGGAGCGTCGAGCAGGATGCGGTCGAAGCGGAAGAACTCGTCGAGCTCGCGTGCGTCGATGCGCATGACGGGCACGTTTTTGGCACCCTGGCGATGGAGGTTTGACTCGAGCTTTTCGGCGCGGGGAATGCTCATCTCGCAGGCCGTGAGGTGTGCCTGGCCCTGGGTGAGGGCGGCGATCTGCGTTGTCTTGCCGCCAGGGGCTGCGCACATGTCGAGGATGTCCTCGCCGGCCTGAGCGCCCAGGACCAACGGCGGCATCATGGACGACAGACTTTGCAAGTAGATCTTGCCGTCGCGGTAGATGTCGAGGTCCCACAGATCAGAAACCTGGGCCTCGGGCAGGATAAAGGCGTCTGGGTACCAGGCGACGGGGTTGTGGGCGATTCCGGCGGCATCGAGCGCCGCAGCGATGTCCTCGGCGGTCGCCTTGAGCGTATTGGCGCGCAGCGTGACCGGGCGTGTGGCCGCGGCGCCGAAGCCCTCGATCATGAGCTCGGCATCGGCGGGCGCATAGGCGCCGGCGACCGTGTCGACCATAAAGCGCGGCAGGTCGGCGGCGCAGGGAAGGGCGGCAAGCTGGTCGGAAAGCTCGGTGGAGGCAAACTGCCTAAGCTTGAGCTCGGGCTTAACCTGCTTTTTCTGCTTACGACGACGCGGCTTGGACATCCGTTTTTCCTTCCCGTCCCAAATTGACTACTTTCCGGGTACGCCGTTGCTGGCGTGCTTTAGTACTGGCTCTCGTGCTTGCTAAAGAAGTCGAAGCGCGGGGGCAGCGGCTTCACTCGGTGCTCGCCGGGCTTCTCGCCCAAGCTCTCCACAAACTCATCCGTGGAGGCGAAGATGTTATCCCAGCTAAAGAAGGCGACCGGGTCAACGTCGAAGTACTCGCAGATGAGCTCGCAGCCGGCCGGCACGATGCCGTGCATGAGCACGGTCGCCACGCGCAGCTCGGTGAAGGCGTCGACGAGGGCCTGCGTCATCGCGGTATTGGCTTGCTCGCCCTCAAGCTTGTTGGCAGCCTTGGAGGCGTCGCTCCAGCGCTTGTTGGCGGCGCGCAGGTAGTCGTCGCACACAGCGAGCGCGCGGTGCGTCTCGAACTTGTACATGGCCTGCTCAAACGCGAGGGCGGCCTGCTCGGCGGCCTCCACCACGGTGGCCGAGGCGGCGCCGGCGGGGATGCAACCGTTGCGATAGGGGCTCTCGTCGCCCTCCTTGACGGCGACGCCGTAGAAGCAGCTGCGGGCCAGGCGGTTGAAGACGCCGGTCAAAAGGGCGCTTTCCTTAAGGGCCGGATCGATGACGCGCTTGTCGTCGCAGGCGTGCACCTCGTTGCCGTCCTTGTCCTTGCTGGTCACGCGGGTGTCGTATGCCTTGGGGCTAAAGCTCACCGGCTTCTCGGACAGGCCGAGCGACAGCCAGTGCGCGCGCATCTGCTCGCAGGTGTAGTGGTTGAGCAGGTCGTCTGCCGGCGGGGGAGGCGTCTGCGAGGACGAGCTTGCCTTTTTGCCCATGTAGAGCAGGTGGTAGCAGGCGCTGACGGTGCTCTGCGTGAGGTTCCAACCCAGGGCCTCCCACATGGCGGTCTGCGCGATGCAATAGAAGTAGATGTTGTCCTGGCCAATGAACTGGTAGATCTGTGCGTCATCCGAGCACCACCAGTCGCGCCAGTCGAGCGAGCTGTGCTGGTAGGTGGGCGCGGGGACCTGCGTGGAATCGGCGGCGGGCTCGCCCATGAGGGCGGCATCCTGGGCGGCGACGCCCTCGGTCACGCCGGCGGCCTTGGCATCGCGTGCGAGCACGGTGCGCGTATAGCTGATGGGAGCCCACAGGCTCTCGGGCCAGCACCAGCAGGTGACGTCGGAGACGCCATCGACCTCGGGCACCGGAACGCCCCAGTCGATGTTGCCGGTGATGCGGAAGGGTACGAGCGCCTTGCCGCTGCGGAAGCGCACGCCGCCGTTGGCGAGCACCGCGTGGGCATCGTCGCGCTCCTTCCAGCTGGGGAAGGTGACGGTAAAGCTGCTCTTGTTGCCCTCGGGCTCCAGCACGGTGTGCTCGGGAAGCTGATCCTCGACGGCATCGAAGGCCTCGCGGAACTTGTTCTGGATGTAGAGCTGAGCCGGCAGCAGCCACTCTTCCATGGTCTTGGAGACCACGGAGCGAACCTGCGGGTTCTGGGCGAGCTTGGCGGTATAGGTTTTCATAAAGTCGAGGTAGGCCGGCAGGTCGAAGTAGAGGTTGTCGACCGGGCGCAGCTCGGGCACCTCGCCGGTGAGCTGGCTTTTGGGCGCGATGAGCTCCTCGGGCTCAAACTGGTGGCCCAGGTCGCACTCGTCGGCATAAGCCTTCTCAGACTTGCAGCCCTGGATGGGGCAGCGGCCGATCACCTGACGGCCGTTGAGGAACGTGCCGGCCTTGGCATCGTAGAACTGCAGCGTGGAGCGCTTGGAGATGGTGCCCTGCTCGTGCAGGCGCTTGATAATCACGGCGGTCACCTCGTTGTGAATCTGCGCAGCCGGCTCAAGGCCCGAGCCGCCGTAGATGTCACAGCTGATGTTGTAGTTGTTGAGGGTCGCGGCCTGGCGGGAGTGATTGGACTCGACATACTCGCTGATGGACTTATCGTAGCCTTCGTTCTCCTTGAGCTTGCGGTAACTCTCCATGATGGGCGAGCCATAGCAGTCGGTGCCCGAGGTGAAGATGACGTTCTCGCGGCCCAGACGGTCGCGCAGGAAGCGGGCGAAGAAGTCGGCCGGGACAAAGACGCCGCCAACGTGGCCAAAGTGAAGGCCCTTGTTGCCATAGGGCTCGCCGGCGGTAACGATGGCGCGGCGAGGCCAGCTGGGACGGTCGTTCATGGAGTATTTGGATGCCATGGGACTCCTTCGCATATGGTGAGAGCGCGGCCGGGCGCAAGGCCTGGCGACGCGGTGGTCAATTCGTGCATATCGTTCGACATTATCGCACATGCGGACGGGTACGTGGCAGGGGCGCTATCCTAAGATGCTATGAATGAGATTTCCAACATACATGCGTTTGAGGACGAGGAATTTCTGCACGCTTGCTTCGTGTGGGGGATGGTCGTCGTCGGCGTGTTTGCCGTGTGCTTGGTACCGGTGTTTATGCTGCTGGGCGGGCCTGCAGACTTGGATGCGGCTGACGCGGGCGGCTGGATGGCTGTCGTGGGCTGGATAGTCGGCTTGGCTGCGGTTTCTGCGGCGTCATTTGCCGTGCACGAGCTGGTGCACGGTGTGTTTTTTAAGCTGCTGGCGCCTGCGGGCGCGAAGGTGACCTTTGGGGCGAATCGCGAGACGGCGATGATCTATGCCTGCGCCGAGGGGATTGTGTATTCGCGCCGGCGGTACGTGGCAGTTTGCCTGGCGCCGACGGTTGTTGTGACGACAGCGTTTGCCCTGGGGTTTGCGTTTTCGGGCTATCCGCTGCTGTGCTATCTGGCGGCTGGTTTGCACCTTTCGGGCTGCGTGGGCGACTGGTACTACGTGCGGACGATCCTGCGCGACCGCCGCATTGTCGCCTGCGAGGATACGTCCTTTGGCGTGCGCTTTTTTGGGTGAGGAGATGTCGATGAAGTCGTTGTTGCTGCATGCGTGCTGTGCACCATGCTCGCTTGAGCCGGTCCGCCTGCTGCGCGAGGAGGGGTTTGAGCCCACGATTTGCTGGACCAACCCCAATATTCAGCCGCACGATGAATGGCAGCGTCGCCTGGACGAGCTGCGCCGGTGGTGTGCCGAAGGCGACATCGAGCTTATCGAGGCGGGGGAGGACCGTGAGCGCTGGGAGGCCGGCGTGGCACCGCTGGGTGCCGATCGGCCCCGTCGCTGTCGTGCGTGCTATGCCCTGCGCTTGGCCGAGGCGTGCCGTGTGGCCCGGGAATGTGGGTTTGAGTTTGTGGGTACGACGCTCGCCGTCTCGCCGTATCAGTTGTTCGAAACCTGCAATGATGTGTTAGAGCGTCTGGCTGCCGCCCGCGGTCTAACTCCGGTAATTCGCGATTTTCGCCCGTATTATCCCGAGGCCACGCGTCGTTCGCGCGAGCTGGGCATGTATCGGCAGAATTATTGCGGCTGCCGATTCTCGGCCGTCGAGGCGGCCATGGACCGCGCCCGCATCCGCGACGAGCGCAAAGCGTCCAAAAAGTAGTTCTTTTGGGCTGACAGCCTGCTAGGATGTAGAGCGGACTTTAGCTATATAAGGAGTATCCGACGTGTCTATGCGTACCGATGATTTTGACTACAACCTTCCCGAGGAACTGATCGCCCAGGCTCCTGCCGAGCCGCGCGACTCCTGCCGCCTGCTGGTGGTGGATCGCATGGGCTCCCAGGCGGGAACGCCGCTGGAGCACGGCGGTACCGTTGAGCACCGTATCTTCCGCGATATCATCGACTATATCGAGCCAGGCGATGTGCTCGTCATCAACAAGACGCGCGTGATGCCGGCCCGCCTGATCGGTCGCAAAGCCGGCTCGGGTGGCGTGGTCGAGACGCTGCTGCTCAAGCGCCGCGAAGATGTTGACCCGCTGGGTCACGTTTGGGAGTGCCTGGTCAAGCCGGGCAAGCGTCTGAAGCCCGGTGCTCAGATTGAGTATCGCGCCGGTGGCGCCCATGCGCCCGAGGGGGCTCCCGTGGTGCTGACAGCCGAGGTTGTCGACTTTGTCACCGATAGCCGCGGTGGCCGCCTGGTGCGCTTTGAGCCGGCCGGGTGCAATGCCGCCGGCGACCCGCGCACGCTCGACGAGGCCATCCATGCTGCCGGCCACGTGCCGCTGCCGCCCTACATTACCGATTACGAGGGAGATCCCGAGAAGTACCAGACCGTTTACGCCATGAAGGAGGAGCACTCGGCTGCCGCTCCCACGGCGGGCCTACACTTTACCCCCGAGCTCATGGCCGCTATCGAGGCCAAGGGTGCGAAGTTTGCCGCCGTTGAGCTCGAGGTGGGCATCGACACCTTCCGCTTGGTTGAGGAGGACGACCCTACGCAGCACGTCATGCACACCGAGCGCTACCACGTGTCGCAGGAAGTTGTCGACGCCGTGCATAAGGCGAAGGCCGAGGGGCACCGCGTAATCGCCGTCGGCACCACCGCAGTGCGTTCGCTCGAGAGTGCGTTCGATGCGGAGGCGCCGGTGTCCGATCCGGCTGTGACGGCGCGCTATTTTGAGGGCCGCGAGGACGGCGCTGACACGCTCGGCCGCGGCGATATCGTGGTGCGCGAGAACGCGACGACGCAGCTCTACCTCATGCCCGGCTCGACCTATCACGTGGTCGACGCACTGATCACTAACTTCCACGTGCCGCGCTCCACGCTCATGATGCTCGTGAGCGCACTTGCCACCCGCGACCAGATCATGGATGCCTACGCCGCCGCCATCGAGGAGCGCTACCGCTTCTTCAGCTTTGGCGACGCCATGCTCATTTGTTAGTTACGCGGTTCTACGAACCGCGTAACTGCTCGACGCTGCAAACCCGCCAGAGCGGCAATCTGCCTTTCAACTTCGGCGGCATGACCAAAAGGTCAATGCCGCCTCGCTTCAAGGCACCTTGCTCGCTCTGGCGGGTTTTCGCTCATATGACCCAATCCGCTGTCAAGAGCCACAATGGCCCCGCCGACCGCTTGCAATCGGTCGGCGGGGCCTGCCGTTGAACCCGTCCCGGTCCGCCCCCGGCATGTCGTCGACGCCTTCGGCTCAGTCTCATATC
>DBFADZ010000010.1:0-120162 GCA_048195375.1 Collinsella sp. | reverse complement strand
CCGGAAAGCACTTAATGTGCTTTCCGAGCGAGCCCAGGACCCGACCGAACGAAAAACTAATCCGCGCCGCCCGGCCAGGTCCGACGAGCCACGTTACCGAGCCGCCAAGATGGCGTCGATGAGCGTCAGTACGCCCCCGTCGTTGTTGCTCGGAATGCGCCACTTAGCATGCGCGTTCATATGCTCCTCGGCATTGTCCACGATAAAGCTGTGACCGACGCGCTCCAGCATGGGGATGTCGTTGTAGGTGTCGCCCACGGCGGCAGCATCGGCAATATCGATGCCCAGGTGCTCGCACAGGTGCGCGACGCCGGCGCCCTTGTCGACGTCCAGGTTCATAAAGTCGATCCACTCGCGCCCGGCGTTGGTGACGTAGAGCTTGTCCGAGAACTCGGGGCTATAGGTCTCGCGGAAAGCGGGCTCGGCGTCGTAGCCGGGGAAGAAGACCGAAATCTTGTTGGACTCGAAATCAATGCCCTCAAAGCTGTCGACGTAGTTGATTGTGTTGTAGTAGACGCTGATCTCGTCGTGGTATTGATGGTCGCGGGCAAGCACGTAGAACTCGTCGAAGCAGCACAGGACGGGGACAGCGCGAGGATCCTCCGAGGCACGGCTCAAGACCTGCTGATACAGCTCCACGTCAATATTGCTCTTATAGATATAGCTGCCGCGATAGATCACGCACGCTCCGTTGTCGGGACAAAAGGCGAGGCGGTTCTTGATGCCCTCGAACATCTCCTCGAGCTTGGGGGCGGGACGTCCGCTGGCGGGGCAGAATACGATGCCGGCGTCGGCGAGCTTGTCCAGGCGCTCATCAAGACCCTGGGGCAGCACACGCTCGTCGGTCAGCAGCGTCTTGTCCATATCGACGGCGAGAATCTTAATGTTGCCGATGTTGGCGTCCGATTCGTAAGTTTGCATAAAAATGCGCCTTTCGTTTCGAGATTGTTTCAGACGTTATAACCATCAACTAGTAGTCGAGCGTATTTTCGCAGGAATGGTGCGTATTTGCACTGCAATTCACAAACTAATGAAAAAACTTTTCAGAAATTTGAATTTGTCGCTTGCGCAGCGTGCACTTTATCGTAATATAGCGACCATCGAAAACGGAGACGGCAAAAGAGCCGCTTACCGAGGAAAAGGTACCGTTTGCGATATTTGAATTGCGCCCGGCGATGCGTGAAAGGAGAGGCAGATGCAGTTCGTAAAGATCATCACCACTGCAGACAATGCCATCCGACGCCAGCGCGTAATTTCCCGACGACGATAACAATCGTCTCTGTCCGCATGGGGCGCAATGCCTCAACAGAGTCATTTTGAGGTCGTTGGGTTTAAGCACGACATAGCCGCATGTTTCTAGGGCATGCCTGTGATGCATTCTGCTGAATAACCTGATATTGCACGGTTTTTGACCTCAAGGTGACTTGCAACTGACCGATGTTCTAACTAGCTACCAAGGGCGAAAGGAAACAGCCATGAGCAAGGAAAAAGTCGTTCTCGCATATTCCGGTGGTCTTGATACATCCGTATGTGTCAAGTGGCTCCAGGACGAGAAGAATCTCGATGTCGTTTGTGTCTGCGGCAACGTGGGCCAGGAAGAGACCGGACTGGATGCCAAGAAGCAGAAGGCGCTCGACCTGGGTGTTCTCGATTGCCAGGTGCTCGACCTGCGCGACGAGTTCTCCGATGAGTTCCTGACCAAAGCCATCGCAGCAAACTCCATGTACGAGAACAAGTACCCGCTGCTCTCCGCCCTGTCTCGCCCGCTGCTTGCCAAGAAGCTTGTTGAGGTCGCCCACGAGTTTGGCGCGACCTACGTCGCCCACGGCTGCACCGGCAAGGGTAACGACCAGGTCCGTTTTGAGGCCGCCGTCAAGGCCCTCGACCCCGAGCTCAAGGTTATCGCCCCGGTTCGCGAGTGGGACCTGAAGTGCCGTCCCGACGAGGTCGCCTATGCCCACGCCCACAACGTGCCGGTTCCCGAGGGTGCCAACGACAACCCTTACTCCATCGACGACAACCTGTGGGGTCGTGCCATTGAGTGCGGCCACCTGGAGGATCCCTGGAACGAGCCGCTCGACGACGCCTGGGTTATGACCAAGAACCCCGAGGACACGCCGGACACCCCGACCTACACCGAGATTGAGTTTGAGGCCGGCAAGCCCGTCGCCGTAGACGGCAAGAAGATGAAGCTCTCCGAGATCGTCATCGCCCTCAACAAGATCTCCGGCGACAATGGCTTTGGCCGTCTCGATCTGGTCGAGGATCGCCTGGTGGGCCTTAAGAGCCGCGAGTGCTATGAGGTCCCCGGAGCCCTGACGCTCATCACCGCCCACAAGGCGCTCGAGGACATCTGCGTCGAGGGTGACCTGCTCAAGACCAAGATCAAGCTCGAGCAGGATTGGGCCACCGCCGTGTACAACGGCCAGTGGTACAGCCCGCTCAAAAACGCGCTCGATGCCTTTATGGCCGATACCCAGAAGTTCGTGACCGGCACTGTCCGTCTGAAGTTCTTTAAGGGCAACTGCCATGTCGTCGGCCGCAAGAGCCCCTTCAGCCTCTACGACTACGGTCTGGCTACCTACGACCGCGACACCACGTTTGACGAGAAGGCCAGCGCCGGCTTTATCGAGATTGATACGCTGTCGCTCAAGACGTGGGCAAAGGTCCAGGGCCCCAGCTCTGCTGCCACCCAGGCCTAGCGCCTCCTTCCCTTGGTATCCGCGCGGCCCATCCGCGTGATACATAACGGGCGCACGGGGTCCCTACCTTTCGTTATGCTTGCTGACACTTCTTAACATCGGTGGCCCCTACGTTCCGCCCGCATATATGATGCCGCGTCTGCGGCTGAGTCCGAGCCCCGCCGGGGTTGTCCGGCGGGGCTCCTTCTATCAATTTGGCGGCTCTGCGCCTATATATATGAGGAGTATCCATTATGTTCAATGCTATCGCGCATGCTTTACTTGCCCTCGCGCCCGAGTTCGATGCTGCAAGGGTCGAGGACGTCCCTATGAGCCTGAAGGCCTGGATCGATGGTTCGCAGGGCAACATCCGGAGGGAGACGTTGGGCGCCAAGTGCATGGCGCGTCACTTCTTTGCAAATTAGCTACATGGCTCCGCACACGGTGGGGAATGTGTAAAACTAGCGGTTGAAAAATCGCTTTAGCGATATGGCGCATTGCTTTGGGCGCTTGTTTTGGTATTTGGAGAAAGGGGACGGTTCCATGGCTCTTTGGGGCGGTCGTTTTGAGGCGGGCGTGGCCGAGGTCACGCAGGAGTTTGGCGCGTCGCTGCCGGTCGACAAACATCTCTATAAGCAGGATATCGCCGGATCTAAGGCACATGCCAAGATGCTGGCGGCCCAGGGCATTATCAGCGCCGAGGACGAGCAGGCGATTGCCAAGGGCCTGACCGGAATCGAACAGGATATCGATGCCGGCAACTTCACCTTCGACATCAACGACGAGGACATTCATATGTCCATCGAGAGCGAGCTGACCCGTCGCATCGGCGAGGCGGGCAAGCGCCTGCATACCGGGCGTTCGCGCAACGACCAGGTGGCGACCGACACGCGCCTGGGCGCCAAGGCGCTGGCCAAGGAGCTCATGGAGGCCAATCTTGAGCTGCGTCATGTGCTGGTGGATGCGGCCAAGAAGTATGACAAGGTGATTCTGCCGGGCTACACGCATATGCAGCACGCTCAGCCCGTGCTGCTCTCGCATCATCTGCTGGCGTATTCCTGGATGTTCGCGCGTGACTTTACGCGCCTGAAGGCTGCCTTTGATGCCGCCGACAACTGTCCGCTGGGTGCTGCCGCGCTTGCCGGCACGAGCTATCCGCTCGATCGTCAGATGACGGCTGCCGAACTTGGCTTTGCGGGCGTGATTCCCAACTCGCTCGATGCGGTTTCCGACCGTGATTTCCTGCTCGATCTGCATTACGCCGGCTCTGTTATGGCCATGCACCTGTCGCGTCTTTCCGAGGAGATCGTGCTCTGGTCGAGCTCCGAATTTGGCTTTATCACGCTTTCCGACTCCTACTCCACTGGCTCGTCCATCATGCCGCAGAAGAAGAACCCCGACTTTGCCGAGCTTATCCGCGGCAAGAGCGGCCGCGTGTATGGCAACCTGGTGCAGCTGCTCGTAACCATGAAGGGCTTGCCGCTCGCTTATAACAAGGACTTGCAGGAGGACAAGGAGGGCGCGCTCGATACCGCCCATACGCTCATGCAGTGCCTGTCGGTTATGGCCGGTATGATTTCGACTTGGACCGTCAACGAGGATGCCATGGCGCGCGAGTGCGGCGTGGGGCACCTTGCCGCCACCGATGTTGCCGATTACCTGGCTAAGCGTGGTCTGCCGTTCCGCGAGGCACATGCCGTGGTGGGCCATCTGGTCCTGATGTGCGAGAAGCGCGGCTGCAATCTTGAGGACCTGCCGTTTGAGGTGTTCCAGGAGGCAAGCCCGCTCTTTGAACGCGATATTACCGAGGCGCTCGACATCCCGTCGATTGTCGCCGCGCGTACGACCGAGGGCGGTACCGCCCCTGCCGCCGTTGCCGTGCAGCTGCAGCGTGCCGAGGCACAGCTCGTGGGCGACGAGGGCGTGTTTGGATCGCTGACCAAGGTCGTCGAGATGGGCCACGGGATAAAGTAAGGGTTTGGCCGAAGCCGTTTTTGCCATTTATTGAGGGATCGTTTTTTGCTTTACGGGCGTCTGCTGATGTGGGCGTCCGTATTTTGTTGCTATGGGGGAGGGGCTTGTCGAGAAGTTCTGTAGGACCTTTGGGCAGGTTGTGAAGGGGGTACGTTCGCGGGTGGCAACCGACCGTCTGCTCTGTTCGATGCGGTTGATGGGCGGTCGGATGGTACTCTAATCGGGCTTCGAAACAGAAGTGACACATATGGAACGCTTCAATAAATTGCAACGTTTCAATAAACAGCTTTTTGTTTAACTGCAGCTAAAACTCTGTTACGATGCAGTCCAGGCGGGTGCCGGAATGGGACTTGGGCACGCGCGAACCTACTTGAAAGGCTACTTTTATGGCTATCGAGAAGACCTTCATCATGATTAAGCCCGACGCCGTGCGCGACCGCAAGATCGGCGAGATCGTTGCTCGCATTGAGCGCAGCGGCCTTGTCATCGAGCGCATGGAGATGACCACGCTCGAGCGCGCTACCGTCGAGGAGCACTACGCCCATTTGGCCGACAAGCCCTTCTTTGGCGGTCTCTGCGACTTTATGACGAGCGGTCCGGTCGTCAAGATGGTCGTTTCCGGTCTCTCCGCTGTTGCTAAGATGCGCACCCTCATGGGCGCTACCAACCCGCTTGATGCTGCCCCCGGCACCATCCGCGGCGACTTCGCTGTCGATGTCAACGCCAACGTGATCCACGGCTCCGACTGCCTGGAGAACGCCGAGATCGAGATCAAGCGCTTCTTTGGCTAAACCAGCTTTGACTCCTTAAAGCTGTTAGCGTGTGGCTTGGGCGCCGCGGAACTCCATCCGCGGCGCCCTTTTATTCCAAAATCTATGAAGGGGCCCGCTCGGTCATGAGTTCCGAGCGGGCCCCTGCTGTTAGCTTGTGGCACTGAGTGGTTTAGGCCTCGTCGACGACCTTGAGGCCGCGCGTGTGATCGATCTCGTTGAGGAGGTTAACGCGACGCTCGTGACGGCCGCCCTCAAACTCAGCGTCGAGCCACTCGTCGACGATCATCTTGGCGAGCTCGGAGCCCACGACACGGGCACCAAAGGCGAGCACGTTGGTGTTGTTGTGCATGCGGGAGAGCTTGGCGCTGAAGGGCTCGGAGCACACAACGGCGCGTACGCCCTCTACCTTGTTGGCAGCCAGGCTAATCCCGACACCGGTGCCACAGATGAGGATGCCCAGGTCGACGTCGCCGTTGGCAACGGCCTTACCCACCTTGTAGCCGGCGATGGGGTAGTCAAAGCTCTCGGAGGTGTCGGTGCCAAAGTTCACGACCTCGCAGCCGCGCTCCTTCAGGTGCTCGGAGATGATGTTCTTGAGCTCGACGGCGGCGTGGTCGTTACCGATACCGATCTTCATGGATGGTTCCTCTCTGGTCTGTGCGGCGCAAATGCTAAAGGTGTTTACCGCGTTCGACTGCATAATAGCGCGACTTTTGCGTAAACGCTCGAGCGTTTTTTGGTCAAACGCTTTAGCAGGCAACAAGACCGACTTCTTGTGAATGAATGTCGTCAGTTTGCGCTTGAGCGCCGTCTGCCGGAACCATGGTTGCGGTTTTTGATGCATTGTTATCAAATAAAGGAGCTAACTATTATGAGAGCCCAGCCCGTTATGCAAGCAGGAGATACCTATGCCTACCGATTCCATCCGTGATGCCGCGTTTTGCGATGTTTTGAACCGCGAACTTGTCTGCGCGCTCGGCTGTACCGAGCCCATTGCCGTTGCCTATGCAGCGGCGCTGGCGAGTCAGACGCTCGGTTGCGAACCCGATCATATGGATGTTGCCTGCTCGGGCAACATCATCAAGAACGTCAAGAGCGTGACCGTGCCCAACTCGGGCGGCATGCACGGTATTGAAGCGGCGGCCGTGCTGGGTGCCGTGGGCGGCGACGCTAAGAGCGCGCTCGAGGTGCTCGAGAGCGTTAACGATGAAGACCGCGCTCGCGTGGCCGAGCTCCTCGCCGACGCCGGCTACTGCGATGTGTCGCTTGTCGAGGGTGTGCCCAACCTCTACATCAAGGTGACTGCGACGGCCGGGGGCCATACCGCGGTCGTCGAGATTACCGATCACCACACTAATGTCACGTGCCATACGCTCGATGGTATTCCGGTATGCGGCAAGTCGGCGGGGGAGTGTGCCGCCTGCGCCGAGCGCGTCGTGGCCGAGCGGGCGGCAGATAACGCCGATACGCCCATGTCGATTGAGACCATCATCGACTTTATCGAGGACGGTGACATTGAGGACGCCCGCGCTGCCGTTGAGCGTCAGATTGAGCTGAATGGCGCAATCAGTGCCGAGGGCCTTGCGCACGCTTGGGGCGCCGAGGTGGGTCGTACGCTGCTGGGTGCTCGTGCCGATGACGTCGCCTGCCGTGCCCGTGCCCGTGCGGCCGCCGGATCCGACGCTCGCATGAACGGCTGCGCGCTGCCGGTCGCCATTGTGTGTGGCTCGGGCAATCAGGGAATTACCTGCGCATTGCCCGTCATGGAGTATGCCGAGTACCTGCGTTGCGACCACGAGCGCCTGGTGCGCGCCGTGATGCTGTCCGATCTTATCGCCGTGCATATCAAGAGCTATATTGGTGCGCTCTCGGCGTTTTGCGGTGCTATTTGCGCCGCGTGCGGCGCCGGCGCTGCGATTACCTGGCTGTGCGGTGGCACGCGCGAGCAGATTGGCGCGACGGTCTCGAATACGCTTGGCAACGTGGGCGGTATCGTGTGCGACGGCGCCAAGGCGAGCTGTGCCGCCAAGATTTCGGCTGCCGTCGATGCGGCGATTCTGGGCCATGATATGGCCATGCAGGGTCGCGGCTTCCGCGCCGGCGAGGGCCTGATCCAAGATACCGTTGAGCAGACAATCGCCAGTATGGGCTACGTAGGCCGCGTGGGCATGAAGGACACCGACGTCGAGATCCTCAACATCATGATCGGCAAAACCCAGGTCTGTTAAGACAGTTCGTTGGCTATTTGGTGTTCGTAGAAGGCTTCTACTACGGCGTTAAAGTCGCGGGCGAAGTCTTCCATGGTTCCGCGCCAGGTGGCTCGGCTGGGCTTGCCTTGGCCCACAAAGGCGGTTTGGATGCCGCAATCGGGGGACGGGAAGTCGCGCTTGGGATCGTTGCCCACCATAAGGACCTCGTGCGGTTCGAGCCCCATCACCTGAAGCTGCTCTAGATAGTAGGTGGCATCGGGCTTGCAGCGGGTGGTGTTTCCCATGTGCGTGACGAGCTCAAAGGGGGCGTCGGCCAGGTCGCCCCAACCCATGCGGCACTCGATGGCCCCCTGGGGAAAGCTGGGGTTGGTGAAGAGCGCGCAGCGCAGTCCTGCATCCTGTACGGCCTGGAGCGCGGCGTGTGCGCCCGGCATGGCGTGGGCGTTGATGACATCGTCGTTCTTGTACGGAAGAACTTCGCGGTCATAGTAGGTAAACGCCTCGTAGATGAGGGGATCGGAGAGGCAGATCCCGCATCGGCGCTCGACCTCTTCTTGGTAAAACTCAAGATTGGTGCGGTTGTCCGTGCCGCTGCGGCGATTGGCGTTGAGGTCGACCAGGACGGTGCCGAGGCGTGCCATCGTGCCACCGCGGCTGCGGCGCCCGATATCCGCGAGCATCGAAGAGACATCCTTAAAATAGCGAAGGATGAACGCGTTGAGGTTGATGCTGAGAAGCGTTTCGTCCATATCGAAAACGACTGCTTTGAGCACGCGGGCACCTTTCTCGAAAAATCGATCTAGAATCGTTGGCTCCGGATACTTTACCCCAAAGCCGAATGCCTGGCTGGTTATCGTCAAGTTGCGGAGACGTGTGTTCATAAGATTACGAAAAAGTCTCCACACGAGTAAAAAATCGCAGTTCACGCTTGAAATCGAACTCATTTCCCCGTAACCTATACGAACGTGATTGCATAAGCGTCACATTAGTATCTGTCGGCTCCCGAGTGTTCCTAAACGTTGTGTGCTTGTCGCACCCTTCTGTAGGTCCTAGCAATCGGGGCCCCGTAGTTCGAAAGGGGTCCACCTTTGAGTGAGATTCAGAACTCGTCCATTTTCTCTCTTGACGATGTCAACGAGGAGGAGATGAACAACCTCATCGACGGTACGATTACCGACTTTGATGAGGGCGATCTCGTTAACGGCACTGTCGTTAAGATCGAGCATGACGAGGTGCTCGTTGACATCGGATTCAAGTCCGAGGGCGTTATCCCGGTCCGCGAGCTGTCCATCCGCAAGGACGCTAACCCTGCAGACATCGTTGCACTCGGTGATCCCATCGAGGCTCTGGTTCTCCAGAAGGAGGACAAGGACGGTCGTCTGGTCCTGTCCAAGAAGCGTGCCGAGTACGAGCGTGCTTGGAACCGCATCGAGGAGAAGTTCAACTCCGGCGAGAACGTCGAGGGCGAGGTTATCGAGGTTGTCAAGGGCGGCCTGATCCTCGACATCGGCTTGCGTGGCTTCCTGCCTGCTTCCCTCGTCGACCTCCGTCGCGTCAAGGACCTCACCTCCTACATGGGCACCCGCATCGAGGCTCGCGTCATCGAGATGGACCGCAACCGCAACAACGTCGTCCTCTCCCGTCGCGTCGTGCTCGAGGAGTCCCGTAAGGCCGAGCGCTCCGAGATCCTGTCCAAGCTCAAGTCTGGCATGCGTCTCCAGGGCACCGTTTCCTCCATCGTCGACTTCGGCGCCTTCGTCGACCTCGGCGGTATCGACGGCCTCATCCACATCTCCGAGCTCTCCTGGAACCACGTCAACCATCCTTCCGAGGTTGTCAAGGTCGGCCAGGAGGTCGAGGTCGAGGTTCTCGACGTCGATCTCAACCGCGAGCGCATCTCCCTGGGTCTCAAGCAGACCACCGAGGATCCGTGGCGCGCACTTGTCAAGAAGTACCCCGTCGGCGCTATCGTCGAGGGCACTGTGACCAAGCTTGTCCCGTTCGGCGCTTTCGTCGACCTGGGCGAGGGCATCGAGGGCCTGGTGCACATCTCCGAGATGGCCAACAAGCACGTCGACCAGCCTTCTCAGGTCACCCACGTGGGCGACAAGGTTCAGGTCAAGGTCATGGAGATCGACCTCGACCGTCGTCGTATCTCCCTGTCCATGAAGTCCGCTGCTGAGACTCTGGGCGTCGAGATCGAGGTTACCCCGCTGCCTTCCGAGAAGAAGGACGAGGAGACCGACGCCGAGTAAATCGGTTTGACGATCACTTGTTTGAAGGGATCCGTCCGCAATGGACGGGTCCCTTTTTGCATTTGCTGCTGAAGCGCGCGATGCAACCCGTGCGTAATGCTATCCGGGCTGTTCGCAGGCTATTGGGCTGTCGGTGCATGAAAAATGCCGACATCCCGCCTCGGGGAGGAGGCGGGAACACACCGAGTAGACGGAGGGGTGCGGAGCGCGGTCGCGTCTCGACTGACGACGTTGCCCATCGACAGGACCATTGTAGCGCATGGCGGTTCTTGGTATATCGTGTCGAGCGTTTGCGTTGTGCCATTGCCTGCGGCAACGGTGTGTTACACTTTTGGACTGCTGAGTGGGCCAGATGGTCGCGCGATGTGCTGCTTGCAGTACGCGTGAGGAAAGTCCGGGCTCCAGAGGGCGGGATGCCGGCTAACGGCCGGGCGGAGTGATCCGACGGAAAGCGCCGCAGAAAAGAAGACTCCCACCTGCGCCGCAAGGCGTAAAGGGAAAAGCTGAAACGGTGGTGTAAGAGACCACCAGCGTCGTGGCAACACGGCGGCTTGGCAAGCCCCATCCGGAGCAAGCGCGAATAGGAACGCTATGGGCCGGCCCGGTCCGCGTTCGGGTAGCGTGCGTGGAGCTGCACGGTAACGTGCAGACAAGATAAATGACCGTTCACGACAGAACCCGGCTTATAGGCCCACTCAGCAACTATGTTGACGCTGCGACGGCGTCAGCTGGCCGATTAGGCGCTCATTCGTCGGTCGCCGCCATAAGGCGTGCTCCCTCCTCTTTCGGGCCAAATCGACTCAGCTGACTCCGTCTCGCTGTTTTTGCCTGGTCATCGGCAGCCTCATTTCTGTTGCAATCTCGTCTTTCAAGGCACCTTGCTCGCGCTGACGGGTTCTCGCTGTTGGTGACGGTATCATTGACGTTGCCGTTCTATTTACTTGGGTTATCGGTACGGGCTTTGCCGTATTATTGAGGCTGTTTGTTGCTTTGCTTGTTGTTGAGGGGCTTTGTTGGACAGCTATTTTACTCTGCAATCGAATATTGAGGTTTCGGGCGAATTTGTGGACCGCAAGAGCCGGTTTATTGCCCAGCTGGTCCATATTGAGTCCGAGGATGGGGCGAATGCCTTTATCGAGACCGTTCGCAAACGTCATTACGACGCTCGACACAATGTTCCCGCGTGGATTTTGGTCGATGGACGTGAGCGCCAGAGCGATGACGGTGAGCCGAGCCGCACGAGCGGCATGCCGACGCTCGAGGTGTTGCGCGGTGCGGGGCTCAAAAATGTTTGCTGCGTGGTGACGCGCTATTTTGGTGGCACGCTGTTGGGGCCCGGTGGCTTGGTGCGCGCCTATACCGCGGCGACGCAGGCGGCGGTGGCCGCGGCTCAGGAGGCCGGGCAGATCGTTGAGATGACGAGTGTCGTGCCGGTTGACGTGCGTGTGGCCTATCCGCAGTATGAGCAGGTGCTTCGTTTGGCGCAGGATTCGGGTGCCAAGGTTTCTAATACCGATTACGCGGATGCCGTGACACTTCATTTGGTGTTTAAGGCGGGGGAGCAGGAGCCGTTTTGCGCTAAGATGCGCGAGCTTATGGCGGGGCGCGAGGAGATTGAGGTCGGCGCTCCCGAATTTGCCGAGTTCTAACGGCGACGACCGGCGTGCTTTTGGACGGATCCCAAGCGTGCCGGCCGTCGTTTTATGTTGGTGCCGTTTACTCGGCGAGCTGCTTTAGAACGTCGCAAGCGATCTCGATGGCATCGTCGATGCAGCCGGGGCAGCTGCGGAGCGGACCCTTGTCCGATCCGATGCCCTTGAGCGTGCCGCAGACGGTCGTCGTGTTCTTCTCGCCAAAACGCTTGGCGATTTCGCGCGACAGCTTGTAGGTCTGGCCCTTGGTCTTGGGGTTTTCCATGCCGTCGCTCATTACAAAGCCCATGATGGCCACGGCGCCCGAGATGGCGCCGCAGGTTTCGGTCATGCCGCCCATGCCGGCGCCAAAGCCCTCGGTAAGGGTAAAGGCGACCTGGGGGTCGAGACCGACGGCAGGTGCGAGCGTGCAGGCAACGGCCTGGGCGCAGTTAAAGCCACGGGCGTGGTATTCGGCAGCCTGAGCCTGGCAGGCCGCGGTGTCGAGCTGGGCGATATCGATTTGCTTCATCGTTGTCTCCTTGGTTACGGTGTACCCGCCTATGGTACCCGTGACGGTGCATGTAATCGTCGAGAGCTTCATGTATGCCTCATTTTTCTCTGTCAAGCAAATGCCAAGGCTTGAGATAAATGCCCCTGATCAATTTGTCTCATAACCCACCTTGGGGATGGGTTGAGAGGGGTGCGGGGTAGCGGTATCGTGAACCGAATAAAACGTAACCCAGGCAAGGGAGCAAGATATGAGCGAGCAGACCATCGGTACCACATGTGTTCAGGGCGGCTATCACCCGGGTGATGCGGAGCCGCGCCAGGTGCCCATCTACCAGTCCACCACGTGGAAGTACGACACTTCGGAGCACATGGGCAAGCTGTTTGACCTGGAGGAGTCTGGTTACTTCTACAGCCGTCTACAGAACCCCACGTGCGATTTGGTTGCCGCCAAGATCTGCGAGATGGAGGGCGGTACCGCTGCGATGCTCACGAGCTCGGGCATGGCTGCGAACTTCCTTGCGATCTTTAACGTTGCCGGCGCCGGCGATCACGTGGTCGCAAGCTCTGCCATCTACGGCGGTACCTACAACCTGCTCGCCCATACCATGGAGCGCATGGGTCTGACCTGCACGTTCGTTGCCCCCGACTGCACCGATGAGGAGCTCGAGGCGGCCTTTGAGCCCAATACCAAGCTCGTCTTTGGCGAGACGATCGCCAACCCCGCCCTTGCCGTGCTCGATATTGAGCGCTTTGCCAAGGCCGCGCATGACCACGGCGTGCCGCTGATGGTCGACAACACCTTCCCGACGCCCGTGATGTGCCGTCCCTTTGAGTGGGGCGCCGACATCGTTACGCACTCCACCACCAAGTACATGGATGGACATGCTGCCTACCTGGGCGGCGTGATCGTCGACCACGGCCAGTTTGACTGGATGGCTCATGCGGACAAGTTCCCTGGTCTCACCACGCCCGACGAGAGCTACCACGGCGTGACGTATGCCGAGAAGTTCGGTCGCGAGGGCGCCTTCATTACCAAGGCCACCGCGCAGCTCATGCGCGACCTTGGCCCTATGCAGAACCCGCAGGCGGCGTTCTTCCTGAATAGCTCGCTCGAGAGCCTCCACGTGCGCATGCCACGTCATTGCGAGAACGGCCTGGCCGTTGCCAAGTTCCTGCAGAGCCATCCTAAGGTGCGCTTCGTGAGCTATCCGGGCCTGGAGGGCGATAAGTACTATGACCTGGCTCAGAAGTACATGCCCAACGGTACCTGCGGCGTTGTGAGCTTTGGCTTTAACGGTGGTCGTGCGGCGGCCGAGACCTTTATGAAGAGCCTCAAGCTCGCCCAGATCGCCACGCACGTTGCCGACGCCCGCACTTGCTGCCTGCATCCTGCTAACGCTACGCATCGCCAGATGAACGACGAGGAACTCATCGCCTGCGGTATCTCCGCCGACATGGTGCGCCTGTCGTGCGGCCTCGAGGACACGGCCGATCTGATTGCCGACCTTGAGCAGGCGCTCGAGCAGTGCTAGGCTAGCGTTCGCATAAGGCGCCGATGCTGGCAGAAAGCTTCGGCGACCTTTCGTTCCGATTCCGTAGGCGGGACCCCAATCGCGACTGTTTACAGGCGATTGGGGCCCCGTTTTTGCGTTGGGCCACTCGAAAGGATGGATATGGAGAAAACCGCAGAGCAGCTGCGCCGCGAGCACATTGCCCTAGAGGGCGACACCCATGGCAAGAACAAGTGGGCGATTCTGTTTACCGTGCTCATCATGACGTTTATGGTGTGTCTGGATTCGACCGTCGTGACCGTGGCGCTGCCCGTGATGCAAAAGGAGCTGGGCGTGGGCCTCGATCGCATTCAGCTGGTAAGCTCGGTGTATCTGCTTGCGACTTGCGTGGCTATGTTGCCGTTTGGCCGTCTGGGCGACGTGCGCGGCAAGGTGAATGTGTTCCAGTTGGGCGTCATCGTCTTTTCGGTCGGTTCGCTTCTGTGCGGCCTTTCGGCCTCGCTCGAGGTTCTTATCCTGGCACGTATTGTTCAGGGCGTCGGTTGCGCGGCGGCCATGGCTAACAACATGGGTATCATCACCGAGTCGTTTCCGGCGCGCGAACGAGGCCGTGCCATGGGTATTCTTGCGACCTTTGTGGCCCTCGGCATGATGTGTGGCCCCGTGCTCGGCGGCATGCTGGTGGCAAGCTTTCCTTGGGAGAGCATCTTCCTCATCAACCTGCCCATTGGCGTCATCTCGTTTATCGTGGGGCTCTACACGCTGCCGCATGTTAAGCCGGAGGCCGGCGAGCGCCCCATGTCCCTGATCGAGGCCGCTCGTCGCTGCTTTGCAAATTCGGCCTTCACCATCAACCTTGCCTGCATGCTCATCGTGTTCGTTGGCATTGGCGCATCTGAGTTTATCCTGCCGTTCTATTTTCAGGACGCCCATGGCTTTGGTTCCGACATTTCCGGATTGCTCTTTTTGGCGCTGCCGATGGTGAATGCCTTTATCGGACCGCTTTCGGGTACGGTTTCGGACCGTGTTGGCTGCGAGGGCCCCACGGCGGTCGGCCTGGGCGTGTACGTGTGCGGTCTCTTTGCGGTAAGCACGCTCGACGAGCACTCTTCTATCCCTGTGATCGTGTGCTGCGTTGCGTTTATGTCGTGTGGCACGTCGATTTTCCAGAGCCCCAACAACTCGCTATATATGGGCTCGGCTCCGCGCGAGGCACTTGGCTTTGCAGGTAGCTTGGGCAGCTTGGCGCGCTATGCGGGCATGGCGCTGGGTATTACGGCAGGTTCGCATATCCTCTATGGGCAGATGAGCGTGGCGATGGGCGAGGCCGTGACCAGTTTTGTTGCAGGCCGTCCGGATGTGTTCCTGTTCGGCTTTCGCTCGGTGTTCTACGTGCTTATGGCTGTGGCCGCTGTGGGCTTTGCACTCGCCATGGTGCGTTTGGTGAAGATGCGCGCCCGCCATTAGCGTGTTGGGAGGCTGTCTGCCACGATTCGCGCCGTCCCAAAAAGACTGGTTTGTGGTGCGATGCGGCTTGTGGGGCGGGCGGGGGTCGGTCCGTGGTAGACTATCGAACAACGTTTATTAATCGCGCGGTATCGTTGCCGCGAGAAGGGGTTGCGCCATGCAGGAGCTTGAGGATCGTATTCGCCATGACGGCATCGTAAAGGCCGGTAACGTCCTTAAGGTTGATGCCTTCCTCAACCACCAATGCGACGTTGAGCTGTTCGACCACATGGGCGCCGAGTGGGCCCGTCTGTTCAAGGATGTCGAGATCAACAAGATCCTGACGATCGAGGCTTCGGGCATTGGCATGGCTTGCATTGCAGCCCAGCATTTTGGCGGCGTGCCGGTGGTCTTTGCCAAGAAGGCACAGTCCATCAACCTCGACGGCGAGCAGTATGCCACGACCATCTACTCCTTTACCAAGCAGAAGGAGTACCCGGTCATCGTTGGCAAGCGCTTCCTGTCCGAGGGCGACAAGGTCCTGATCATCGACGACTTTTTGGCCAACGGCTGCGCGCTCGAGGGTCTTATCAAGATCTGCGAGGCTGCAGGTGCCGAGGTATCTGGCATTGGCATTGCGGTGGAGAAGGGCTTCCAGGGCGGTGGCGATAAGCTCCGCGAGCGCGGCTTCCGCGTTGAGAGCCTCGCCCGTATCGCCGATATGGATTGCGATACCGGCGAGATCACCTTCGCCTAAGCGCGCAACACAAGCGATTGGTATGCGATGTGACAAAGGGACTGTCCCTTTGTCACATTTTTTTATGAGGGGAGGTGTTGATATGGATGAGAACAAGATGGGATGGCGCGAGTACGCGCGCTATGCCGAGATGTCGGCCGAGGAGTTGGCGCGCGATTGCGAGGTGCAGGTGTTTCGCGCGACGGGTCCGGGCGGCCAGGGTGTGAACACGACGGACTCGGCGGTGCGCATGAAGCATGGGCCCACGGGGATTGTCGTGACGGCGCGCGAGAGCCGTAGTCAGTTCCAGAATCGTGCGAGCTGTCTGCGTAAGCTGAGGGTAGAGCTTGAGCGTCGCGGGCGCCCGCCACGCCGTCGCGTCAAGACCAAAGTGCCACAGCGATCGCGCCAGCGCAGGCTCAATGACAAGCACTTCAACGCCATTAAAAAGGCCAACCGTCGCAAACCGGGCAGCGACGAATGATCTCTTCATAAGTTGCGGTGAAATAGGGACTGTTTATGCAGCTAAAGCCGCAAAACAGTCCCTATTTCACCGCAACTTAGGGATGGCTAGTGGGTGGGGTGCCAGACGTGGAGGGCGCCGCCGAGGACGTCGACCTCGATGCGCGAGGCGACAACGGGCTCCCCGTCGGCCTGGATGGGGTAGTCGGGCTCCTCAAAGGTAAGCTCGGCATGGCGACAGCGGCGCATGCGAACCGGTGGCAGCTTGGTATGGTGGCCATCTTTGGCCGAAAGGAACATGGGAAGCGCGACCGCGCGCGGAACGGGGCCGCAGGCGTAGCAGACGTCGAATATACCGTCACAGGGGTCGGCGTCGGGACAGATACGATAGCCCGAGCCGTAGGTAGGACCCAGCTGAATCGCCATGATGATCGCCCTCACGCGCTCGGCGGGCGCTCCGTCAAAGCTGACTGTCATGGGGTAGTTGCGATAGCGTAGGCCAAACTGCTCAAGTCCCGAGAGGGTGTAGAGCGGCGCGCCCGTCAAGCCGGTCTTTTTGCGCAGCTCGGTGGTGCCCAGGCCGATGGCGGCATCGATGCCGATCGAAAGCGTCTGGTCGTAGTACTCAACGGTAACCTCGCCGCTGCCGCTCGCAGGGCTCCACGAGCGAATGCGCCCGATGTCCTGACGCTGCAGCTTGCAGGTGAGCAACGCGCCAAAATCCTTGCCGGAGAAATCGTCGATGCCGAGCGTCTGGGCAAAATCGTTGCCGGAGCCCACTGGCAGGACGGCGAGGGCGGGGCGGGCGTCTTCCTCTTGCTTCATAAGCCCGTTGACGACCTCGTGGATCACGCCGTCGCCGCCGAGCGCGATAACGGTGCGATAGCCCGTTGCCTGGGCGGCCAGCTCCTTGGCGTGCCCCATGCGCTCGGTCAGCACCAGGTCAAACTGGGATGCGCGTGCAGTCATGTCCAAAAAGCGCTGCAGGCGCTCGGCAACTTCGTGCGCCGCACCCGACTGGGCGGCTGGGTTGGCGATGATGAGCGTGCGACCAAAATCAGTTGCGTGCATGGGGCGACTCCCGGCGTATGACGTGACGGTGCGGTCGCGCTCAGGTCGAATTACCCCCGATTGTGGCTGCACGGCGAATACTTACGTCTACTCTATCAGGTCGTTGTGGCGCTCGATAGCATCCGCTACCGTACCGCCCTCATCCACAATAAGCGAACGGCGCTTGGGTGAGATGATGCGCTGGGCGGGGTACACGCCGCGGTGCCCGCCGGTTAGGTAGCTGATAAAGGCCACGATGACAAAGAACCCGGCGGCCGTGCCGTGGAACAGGTCGATGGCCATCATGCAGGTGGTGATGGGTACGTTGAGGCCGGCGCAGAACACGCCGAGCATGCCGAGAGCCGCCAGAAAACTGGGGTCGAGCCCGGTAAGGCAACCGATCCAGCCACCGAGTGCCGCACCGATGCCAAACAGGGGCGTGACCTCGCCGCCTTGGAAGCCAGCGCCCAGGGTAAGCGCTGTGACGACCAACTTGATGGCTGCGTCCGCCAGGGTGGTGTTGCCCGCAAATCCGGCGCCGGAAAGCCACGTGGAAAGGCCGGCGTAGTCCCAGGCGTCGAGGAGGGCATAGGCGGCCAAAACCACGAGTGCGCCTATAAGTGCGCGAACGAGGTAATTGGTGATAAAGCGACCGTACAGGCTCTTGACGGTTCGAACCGACCACGCAAAGAGGCGTGCCGTCAGACCGAAGATGATGGCGCTGATAACAACGATGACGACCGTTGTAGGCGTCATAGCGGGAACGCTGGCGATGACATTCACTTCGTACTCGGTACCCAGGGCGAGTGATGTAAAGTAGCCGGTAAACGACGCGACCAGGCAATAGATGCCCGCGGTGTAGTCGATCTTGCCGATAAAGCACATCTCCATGCCAAAGAAAGCCCCGGCAAGGGGCGAGCCGAATACGGCGCCAAAGGCCGACGAGATTCCGGCGAGCATGAGGTCGTGGTGGTCATGCTTTTTGAGGTGGGCGAGGCTCGAGATGTTGCTGGCGATGGTGCCGCCAATCTGCACCGCAGCTCCCTCGCGACCGGCCGATCCGCCCGTTAGGTGCGTGAGCGTGGAGCAGACGAAGGTGAGGACGGCCATGCGCATATGGATGAGGCGGGTGCCCAGAGCGGAGTCGATGACCAGGTTGTTACCGCGTTTGGCGGCAAGACCGTGGTTTTTGTACACCCATGCGGTGGCAACGCCCACAACGGGAAGAAGCGCGTAAATCCACGCATGGTGCTCGCGATAGTCGGTCGCGATATTCAACGAGGCCAAAAACGCCCAAGCGGCAACGCCCATGGCAAGCGAGACGATGACGACGAGTACGAGCAACTTGGCGCTCGCGAGTAGGTTGCGGGCGTTGCGGCGCGTGTCGGCAGCCAAGAGATGCTCGGAGCGGGTAAGTTGATGCCTGCCTGCCGTGATGACGTCGTTCAGGGAGAAAAAGCCGCCGTCGTCGAGCGGCTGGGGATGGTCTTGCGCCTCGTTTGCGCTTTCGGGTTTGTCGTTATGAGTCATACGTTCCTCTTTTAGGTTGCAACGAAAGCATTATAAAACGCGGTAAACGCGACGAGCCGGTGGGTTGGTTTCGATTCTGTTTCATGGCTTGCGGCCGACAGGTGTATTTGCGGGTACAGGCCAAGTCGCGGTCGTGCGTCTGGGGATTATACTGAGACAAGCATAAAGAATCGGCGCCCCTGTTGTGCGCCGTGACATTAAGAGGTGCATATGGCAGAGAAACTCATTCCGCTGGAGGACGCGCAGTCGATTGTTCTGTCGCACGTTGCTCCGACCGATCTCGTCGAGATTCCCGTGTGGCAGGCCACCGGTCTTCCCTTGGCCGAGGACGCGGTGGCCGACATCGACATCTCGCCGTTTGCCAACAGTGCTATGGACGGATATGCCGTGCGCTCGGCGGACTTGGCGCAGGCGTCTGGTGAGACGCCGGTGACGCTCGACGTTATCGGACACGAGGCTGCGGGCCATGTGTTTGAGGGTGCTCTTGGCCCGGGCGAGACGGTCCGCATTATGACAGGCGCGCCGGTGCCCGAGGGTGCCGACGCCGTAGTGAAATACGAGATCGTCGAGGTGCTTGACGGCGATGGCAACGAGGGCTCGCACGTCCGCTTCTCGGCGCCGGCCAAGGTGGGGGAGAACGTTCGCTCTGCCGCCGAGGAGGCCCATGCCGGCGATGTTGTGATACACGCCGGCGAGGTCGTGGCTCCGGCGGGCGCGGGCCTGCTGGCAAGCGCCGGTTACGCGAGCGTGAAGGTGCACGCTGCCCCACGTGTGGGCATCATCTCGCTGGGCACGGAATTGGTCGCACCGAGTAAAGTACCGGCGCGCGGTCAGATTCGCGATTCCAACTCCTCGGCGTTGATGGCCGAAGCACTCGATGCAGGAGCCGAGCCCGTGTTCTACGGCATTGCGTCTGATGATGAGCAGGCGATTGCCGAGCTCGTGCATCGCGCGGTGCAAGAGTGCGATTTTGTCATTACGAGCGGAGGCGCCTCGGCGGGCGATTACGACTATGTGACGGCACTCGTCTGGCGCGAGGGCGAGGTGCTGTTTGACCGCATCTCGATGCGTCCGGGCAAGGCCATCACGTTTGGCTTGCTCGGGGGTAAGCCCTACCTGGGGCTTTCGGGCAATCCGGCCGCGGCGTATGTGGGCTTTGAGATGCTTGCCCGTCCGGCGATTCGCAAGATGCGCGGTTTTGCCGAGGTTGCGCGTCCCGTGCAGCAGGCGACGCTCACACACGGCGTGAAAAAGCGACAGCATCGCCGCTTCTTCGATCGCGCCACGGTTTTGCGCGACCCCGAGACCGGTGAGCTGTTGGTGACCGAGGCTAAGACACAGAATTCGGCGCTGCTTGGAACTATGCAGCGTGCGAACTGCCTGTTGCGTATTGACGAAGGACCGTGCGAGCTCAAGGCGGGAGATGCCGTGGGCGTTGTTCGCGTCGACCTGCCCGAGGGCGCCGTGTTGTAGGAGGAATGCTATGGAGCTGAAGATATCGATCGTGACGTGCTCGGATACGCGCGATCTTGCCCAGGACGAGGCTGGAGCCGCACTCGAGGAACTTATCGAGGCGCAGGGCTGGACGGTCGCCTCGCATGTGGTCGTGCGCGACGACGCCAGCGAGATCGGTGATGCCATTGTGGAAGCCGCCGATGAGTGCCACGCCAATGTCGTGCTCACCTGCGGCGGCACTGGGCTTTCGATGCGCGACGTGACACCCGAGGCGACGCGTGCCGTCTGCGACCGCGATGTGCCGGGTATTGCCGAGGCAATCCGTGCATACTCCATGACCAAGACGCGCCGCGCCATGCTCTCGCGCGCTATTTGCATGCAACGAGGTCATACACTTGTCGTAAACTTTCCCGGTTCTACGAAGGCCGCCCGCGAAAGCTGGGAGGCCATAGTAGACCAGCTGGAGCATGCGGCTCAGATGACAGCGGGCGGCGGACATACCAACTAAGCGGTTTACCTGCGGCGGGGCGACCTGAACGGCTGCTCCGCCTTTGTTTTCCGCCGAAGCGACGCCGAGGTGCACGCTAACTCGAAACTATATTCTCTGGCGAGAATAATTTCTCACTATCATTATTCGCGCAGAAGTATAATCTGGTAACAGAATAAAGCCCGCGGTGGGGCACCCGGGCAAAACGTCCGAAAGGGTTGAATATGTTCGATATGGTTTCACGCCGCGGTTTCGTCTCGCTTTCTGCTGCCGCTGCCGCCGGCCTTGGCCTTGTTGGCTGCTCGGGCAACAAGACGTCCGAGCCAGCTGGTTCCGATGCCGGCTCCGCCAAGTCTTCCTCTAAGAAGAAGGCTGTCGAGCTGCAGGTCTTTGCCGCCAACTCGCTCGAGAAGGCTCTGCCCGAGGTTCAGGAGCTTTACACCGAGCAGACCGGCATCACGTTTGCCGACTCGCAGTTTAAGGGCTCCGGCGACCTCGTCGAGCAGATGCGTGCCGGCGCCACGGTCGACGTGCTCATCACGGCCTCCAAGGGCACCATGGACGACGCTGAGGCCGCCGAGCTCGTCGATGCCGACACGCGTGAGGATATGTTCGTCAACGACCTCGTGATCATCCGCGCCGAGGGCTCTGACACCAAGGTCGAGGCCATCGCCGACGTCGCGAACCTGGACGGCAAGATCGCCATCGGCGACGCCAAGACCGTTCCCGCCGGTAAGTACGCCAACCAGGCCCTGGCTTCCGTGGGCCTCTACACCGGCACCGAGGGCGACGACGGCGAGTATGCTCCCGAGATTGCCGACAAGGTTGCACTGGCCGATAAAGTTGGTACCGCCGCCGCCTACGTCTCTACGGGCGACTGCGTGGCTGGTTTTGTCTATAGCTCCGATATCTTCCGCTACGACGGCATCGAGGAGGCCTTCGTGTGCCCCGAGGACTCGCACAAGCCCATCGTGTATCCCGGCGCTGTCGCCGATAGCTCCGAGCATGCCGACGAGGCCAAGGCGTTCATCGACTTCTGCCTGACCAACAAGAAAGCCCAGAAGATTTGGGCCAAGTACGGCTTTGAGCTTTCCGAGTAGTGCAGCTTGGCGCGATAATTCCATCGTTTTGTGTTTCACTCCGTCCTTGTATTCGCTTGGAGCTTTACGTGCTTGATAGATTCCGCATGCTTGTCGCCTGTGCTTTGACCTTCGCGCTTTGCTGGGTGCCGGGATTTGCGTTTGCTGGGGACGCTGAGGACGGGGCCCAGGTTGCTGCGACCGCTCATGGGCTTTCCTATGGGATCGAGGGTTTTGAGCGGTTGGCCAAGGGGACCGCTCGTGCCATGGAGGACCAGCCTGAGGGCTACCGGTTTCCCGTTGACGAGGACGTGGACCTTGTAGTGGCGCCTGCTGCCGATCGCGTTGTGGTGTGGATATCGCCCAAGGCTGTCGAGAAGTATGGATTGGATCTGCAGGACAACGAGTGCGTATCGGGTCTCAAGGCCCTCGTCTGCAAGCTCGACAGCGCAAACTGCATGGGAGGTGCGCAGCTGGGGGACGTGGATCTTCCTTGGTATGTCACAGTGGAAACAACGTTTGATGCCGGTGGGTATACCTATGGCTTTGACGAGCGCGGTGCGGATGGGGACCGCTATGTGGTGATTGCATCAGCCTCGGGTGATGCCAAGGGCGGCGCGCGTTGGCTTGATAGCGCTCAAATGGTAGAAGCGTCGTCTGTCGTGCTGCGGGATGAGCAGGGGCCCTTGACCTCTCTGGCTTCCTTTTTGAGCGACATCGACTATCGCCCGTTTTGGGTGTCCATTAAAACGAGCGGCCTTGCCCTGCTGATCTCCTTTGCACTGGGCCTGTTCGCCGCGTGGAAGACTATGGGTACCTCGAGTCGCATCAAGGGCCTGCTCGACTCGGTCTTTACCATCCCTATGGTGCTGCCGCCCACGGTCTGCGGCTTTTTGCTCCTCATGCTGTTTGGCCGCTCGACCGGGGTGGGCCAGTGGCTGATCGCACACGGCATCTCGATCGTCTTTACCTGGCCCGCGGCGGTCATTTCGGCCGTCGTTGTGTCGTTTCCCCTGGTCTACCGTACGGCGCTCGGTGCCTTCGAGAGCCTCGATACGCAGATGCTCGACGCCGCGCGAACCTTGGGATGGCCCGAACGTCGCATCTTTGCCAAGCTCATGATGCCGCTCGGCTGGCCCTCCATCGCCGCCGGCACGGTGCTCGCCTTTGCCCGCGCGATGGGCGAGTTTGGCTGCACGCTGTTCTTTGCGGGCAACTACGCCGGTATTACGCAGACCATTCCCATTGCGATTTACTTTGAGTGGATGGGCGGCAATACGTCGGTGGCCCTCTTTTGGGTCGTGGTCGTAATCGCGTTCAGCTTCCTGGTCATCCTATTCATCAACATGTACACGGCGCATTCGCAAAAGTATCGCGAGCGTGGTCTCTCCCGTGCGGAGCGCAAGCAGGCCAAGCAGCTGGGCGGCCAGACCGATTCGCTCGACCCGGTCGGCGGCGATGCACTGCGTATCGATCGCGAAGCGCTGGCCGAGCTCATGCGCGATGATGCGGCGCCGCAGGGAGGTCGATAAGCTATGTCGCTCGTTTTGGATATCAAAAAGCGCTATCCCGGGTTTGTGCTCGACATGCAGCTCGAGGCTGGCGAGGAGCGTGTGGCGCTGCTTGGCGCCTCCGGTTGCGGCAAGAGCTGCACGCTGCGCTGCATTGCCGGTGTGGAGACTCCCGACGAAGGCAAGATCGTCGTCAACGGCGTGACCTTTTTTGATTCGGCGGCAGGCATCAACCTGTCGCCCCAGGAGCGTAAATGCGCCCTGCTGTTCCAAAACTATCAGCTGTTTCCCAACATGACGGTGGCCGACAACGTGTGCGCCGGCGTAAAGGACGCGGGCGACGCCGCGGCGCGCAGAAAGCTTGCTGAACGCTACCTGGGCATTTTTGGCCTGGCCGATTTTGCCGACCGCTATCCCGCGCGCCTTTCGGGTGGCCAGCAGCAGCGCGTGGCGCTTGCCCGTATGGTGGCGGCGCACCCGGGCATCTTTATGTTCGACGAGCCCATGAGCGCACTCGATTCCTATCTTAAGAGCGCGCTCGAGCAGAACATGCTCGACCTGTTCGATGTGTGCAACCGCACCGTACTCTACGTGAGCCACGACATCGACGAAGCGTGCCGCCTGTGCGAGCGCATCTGCGTGATGCATAACGGACATGTTGAGGAGATCGGCTCCATCGAGGACGTGGTCCGCCGTCCGCAGACGCTGGCGGCGCTGCGCCTGACGGGCTGCAAGAACACGAGCCGCGCGCGCAAGATCGGCGACGAAGAAGTTGAGGCCCTCGATTGGGGCATGACCTTTAACGTGGGTCGCGAGGTTCCCGATAATGTGGCGTACCTGGGCATTCGCGCAAGCTACTTCCATGTTGACAATCGCGCGGAGCGGGGTCGTAACAGCTATGATTTGCACGTGGCCCGTGTGAGTGATTCGCGCTTTGAGCGGCTGGTGCTGCTGGACGTGCCGCGCGCTGATGCGCCCACGCGTCTGCAGTGGAAGGTCAACAAGGTGGGCGTGCCTGTCGACGAGCTGCCGCAAGCAGGCGAGACGCTGCGCATGCACTTCGATGCGAGTAGGATCCATTTGGTTTGTCGATAGCGCCGGGTAATGCCGTCGGGGATATAAGCCTAGGCGGCTTTGTCTTGCCGTTCGCCGAATGAGGAATGGCAAACTCTTATCAATCAAAATAATTATTTATTAAACGACGGCACACGACGCTGTCGTACGAATGTCAACGGTGTTCGCATGGTCGATGACCGCTGATATAGTTGCCTTCGATAAGATAAAAGGAGGGTGCGCACATGCCGCAGACGACATATATTCGCCGCGTTGCCGCGCGCGCCCTGTATATGGCTCGGAGTCGCATATGAGCAGGTATGTTCACGGCTCCGGGAGAGACGACGCACAACTAAATAATCGACCGCAAAGCAGGTTCCCTAAAATTCCGGGTTTGAGCACGGCCGGGCAATCGTCGCCCGTCGTGCATCGATACCGCTGTTATCCGTTTTTGGTTCGAGAGGGGAACCGTCATGGCTGAAGAATTCGATTTCCATCCGATGTGGGAGAGCCTCGGCATGAATCTTGCCGACCACGACATGCTGCTGGGCGCCGTGGGCCAGATGTACGGGGACATGTTCCTGTCGCAGAACAACCGCCCCAAGTCAACGTCCTACCTGGACTTTGTGGCCACCAACATCCATAGCGGCCGCATTAAGGAGATGCTCGACAAGAAGGAGGCTGGCGAGGCCACCAAGATCGTGGGTTCGTTCTGCGTGTACGTGCCCGAGGAGATCGTACTTGCCTGCGACGGTATCCCCGTGGGTCTGTGCTCTGGTGCCGATTGGGCAACCGATAAGGTCGAGGAGCACCTGCCGCGCAACACCTGTCCGCTTATCAAGAGCTTTGCCGGCTTTAAGCTGGGCGAGGTCTGCCCCTACATCGAGTCGAGCGACCTGGTGGTAGGCGAGAACACCTGCGATGGCAAGAAGAAAGCCTACGAGTTCTTTGCCACGCAAAAGAACATGTACGTCATGGATATTCCCAACGTACACGACGAGTCGACGCTCGTGACCTGGAAGGCCGCGGTCAAGAAGCTCGCCGCCAAGATCGAGGACGAGTGCGGCGTCAAGATTACGCCCGCGCGTCTGAAGGCTGCCATCCACGCCGTCAATGAGAAGCGCCGCGCCCTACAGCGCCTCGCTGCCACGCGCGCTGCCGACCCTGCGCCCATCAGTGGTCTCGACAGCCTGCTGACCGTTCAGGCCGCCTTTATGGACGACACGCCGCGTCTGACCGGAGCCATTAACGATATGGCGGCTGAGTGCGAGCAGCGTGTCGAGGCCGGCGAGGGCGTGGCGCCCAAGGGGACCAAGCGCATCCTGTACACCGGTACGCCCATGGCCGTGCCCAACTGGAAGCTGTTCAACCTTATCGAGAAGGCCGGCGGCGTTGTGGTAGGCGAGGAGTCCTGCACGGGCTCGCGCTACTACAAGGACCTGGTCGACGAGTCCGGCGAGACGGTCGACGAGATGCTCGACGCCATCGCCGAGCGCTACTTTAAGATCAACTGCGCCGTCTTTACGCCCAACGACCAGCGTATGAAGGACATTGTCCAGATGGCCAAGGACCTGCATGCCGATGGCATCGTCGACGTGGCCCTGCAGTTCTGCACGCTCTACGAGATGGAGTCCTTCACCGTGGAGAAGGCCGCCGAGGAGGCAGGCATTCCGTTTATGCACATCACGACCGACTACGCTGGCGAGGATGCAGGTCAGTTACAAACCAGGATCGAAGCTTTCTTGGAGACCATTTAGGACTATCCGCCCCGGCGGCTTTCCCGGGCACCCGATCTTGCCGTTCAAACCGTCGCTTGTGTACCAAAGTACGCGGCGCTCCTCTTTTACGGCAACCTCGGGCACCTGGGAAAGCCGTTTCCTTGGTTGGTTGAAAGGTTTAGGAGTTATATGTCGGAAAATATTGAGCAGCCGTTGCCGTCCACGTTTGAGGAGTTCAACGAGCAGCGCAAGGCGGCGTTTATTCGCGTCAAGGATTATAAGCAGGCGGGTAATCGCCTGGTCGGTTTTCTGTGCAGCTACACGCCGCTCGAGATTATCGATGCCGCGGGGGCTGCGAGCGTGGCGCTGTGCGGCACGTCCGACGAGGTGATTCCCGAGGCCGAGAAGGTGCTGCCGGCAAATCTCTGTCCGCTCATCAAGTCGACGTACGGCTTTGCCTACTCGCAAAAGTGCCCGTTTACGTACTTTAGCGACATGATCATCGGTGAGACCACCTGCGACGGCAAGAAGAAGATGTACGAGCTACTCAACGAGCTCAAGCGTACGCACATTCTGCACCTGCCGCAGGGTCGCGATCGCGCCTACGAGCGTGAAGGCTGGTACGAGGAGTGCCGCCTGCTCAAGGAGGAGCTCGAGAACTTCTACGGCATCGCGATTACCGACGATGATCTGCGCGCTGCCGTCCGTCGTCGCAACCGCTTGCGTGCGGCCCAGCTCGAGATGTTTGCGCTGCAGGCCAACCAGCCGGCGGCCATGAGCGGCGTCGATCTGATGAGCACCATGTTTGCCGGTACGTTCAGCTTTGATATCGAGGCCTATACGCAGCAGCTGGAGCAAAAGGTTGCCAAGCTGCGCGAGACCTACGACGCGGGTGAGCGCCCGGTCGCGGCAGACGCCAAGCGCATTCTGATCACCGGCTGCCCGGTGGGCGGCGTGATCAACAAGATCGGCCGTACTATCGAGTCCAACGGCGGTGTGGTCGTGTGCATGGACGACTGCTCGGGCGAGCGCACGGCGGCCATGATGATCGACCCGGAGGCTCCCGACATTCTGCGCGCCATCGCCGACCGCTATCTGGATATCAACTGCTCGGTCATGACGCCCAACGACGGTCGTATGGAAAACACGCTGGCCATGTGCGAGAAGTATCACGTCGATGGCGTAGTGGAGAGCGTGCTCCAGGCGTGCCACACCTTTAACGTGGAGAGTGCACGCATGCAGGAGGCCGTCGAGGGTGCGGGCATTCCGTATATGAAGATCGAGACCGACTACAGCAACGGCGACATGGGCCAGATCGAGACTCGCATCGCCGCCTTTATCGAAACCCTCTAGCTTCCTCAGGCACCGGATCTTGCTCCTCAAACCGTCGCTTGCGTACCCAAAGTACGCTGCGCTCCTCTTTCGGGGCAATCTCCGGCACCTGAGAAACCTAGAGCTAAGGCGCCTGAACGCGCCGCTACCTTTGATATTTAGATTGGGAGAGAGCCATGATAGGGATCGGGATCGATATCGGGTCTACGGCGGCTAAGGCTGCTGTGGTCGACGGGGAGGGTTCGGTGGCGTGGACGTGCGTGCAGCCAACCGGGTTCTCCTCGGTCGATGCGGCGGAGCGTCTGCGCGGCGAGCTTGCCGCGGCCGGCTATGACGTGGCTGCCGACGACGTGCGCGTGATCGCGACCGGCTACGGTCGTGTCGCCGTGCCCTATGCGCATAAGGTCGTGACTGAGATTACCTGCCACGGTACCGGTGCTGTGCGCCTGTTTGGCGACCACGGCACCGTGATCGACGTGGGCGGTCAGGACACCAAGGTCATTCAGATCAAGGGCGGTCGCGTGGCCAAATTTGCCATGAACGACAAGTGCGCTGCCGGCACGGGGCGCTTTTTGGAGATCATGGCCGACCGCCTAGGCATTTCCCAGCAGCAGATGGCCGTCCTGGCGCGTTCCGGTGAGCCCACCAAGATCAGCAGCATGTGCACGGTGTTTGCCGAAAGTGAGGTTATCAGCCTGATCGGTCGCGGTGAGCCGCGCGAGAACATTGCGCGTGGCGTGATCGACAGCGTGGTCTCGCGCGTGGCCACTATGGCCGGGCAGGCGACGGGTGCTCCGTACTACCTGACGGGAGGCTTGTGCGAGAACGCTTACGTTGTGGAGCGGCTGGCGGCGCTGCTGGGGTCGCCGGTCACCACCTCGCCCCAGGCCCGCTTCGCCGGTGCCATCGGCGCGGCGATTCGCGCACAGGCGCTCAATTAATGCATCCGCCGTAGGCTCGCATTCATGCGTATACTGGGAGAAAATGATTGACCGATGAGAGGAGGTATCGATGGCTGACGATCAGATTAAGCTTACGTCTATGACTGCCGCGAGCGGTTGAGCCGCTAAGTTGGCCCCCGGAGCCCTCGCCCAGGTCCTGGGCGATTTACCCAATGTGCATAACGACAACTTGCTCGTGGGGTTCGATACCTCCGACGATGCGAGCGTCTTCCGCGTAGGGGAGAACCTGGGACTCGTGCAGTCCATCGACTTCTTCCCACCGATGGTCGACGACCCGTTTCTGTTTGGCCAGATCGCCGCGGCCAACTCGCTGTCGGACATCTACGCCATGGGCGGGCGGCCGAGCCATGCCATGAACTTGCTGTGCATCCCGAGCTGCCTGGGCGTTGAGGTTGCCGGTCAGATTCTGGCGGGCGGCGCCGACAAGTGCGTCGAGGCCGGCTGCTCCATCGCGGGCGGTCACACCATCAACGACGACGAGCCCAAGTACGGCCTGTCCGTGAGCGGTTTTGTCGCGCTTGACCGTATGCTCGCCAACAGCGGCGCGCGCGTGGGCGATGTTCTGCTGCTGACCAAGGCCATCGGCTCGGGCATTATCACCACGGCCATTAAGGGCGAGCTCATCGAGCAGGACGAGGCCGCAGCCATGTTTGACTCGATGCGCACCCTCAACGAGGCACCGATTCGTCTGGCCGAGGGACTTGAGCTTCACGGCTGCACCGACATTACGGGCTTTGGTCTGATCGGGCACGCGTGCGAGATGGCCGAGGGCTCGGGCGTGCAGGTTGAGCTTGCATCGGGGGCGGTGCCGCTCTTTGACCAGGTGCTCGACATGGCGCGTCTGGGCATTATCCCCGCGGGCTCCTACCGCAACCAGGACTTCTTTGGCCCGCGCGTGGCGGCCGACGAGGACCTGGAGCCGGGCATGCTGGATGCGCTGTACGATCCGCAGACCTCGGGCGGTTTGCTTATTGCGGCGCCCGCGGCGGATGTGGATGAGCTTGCGCGTCGTCTGCATGCCGAGGGGCGCGTTGCCGCCGTCGTCGGTCGCGTTTGCGAGGCGGAGCCGGGCGGTCCTGCCGTCCGCGTTGTCCGCTAGCCCGCACGTTTATGTAACTGTTTACCGTTCTCTAGAACGGTTCTTTCGAAAGGAAAAGCTATGTCTACCAAAATTGAAGTCAATGCCATGGGCGATGCCTGCCCGCTGCCCGTCGTCAAGACACTTAAGGCACTCAAACAGCTTGATGGCGAGGGTGCCGTGGTGACCTCGGTCGACAACGAGACCGCCGTCAAGAACATCTCCAAGATGGCGCAGGAGAAGGGCTGCACGGCCTCGGTCGAGAAGGTTTCTGACGCCGAGTGGCACGTGACCGTGGCGACCTCTGGCGCCGTTGCCGTGGCCGATCCTGAGCAGGATGGCGCTGCCTTCTGCGACGCCAGCGCCGGCAAGGGCAAGCTCGTCATTTCCGTCTACACCGACTGCATGGGCCGTGGCGATGACGAGCTGGGCCACAAGCTCATGAAGGCGTTTATCTTTGCCGTGACGCAGCAGGAGGAGCTGCCCGCGACCATGCTGTTCTACAACGGCGGTGCCAAGCTCACCGTCGAGGGCTCACCGGTGCTCGACGACCTGAAGGGGCTGGCTGAGCAGGGTGTCGAGATTCTCACCTGCGGTACCTGCCTCGACCACTATGGCATTAAAGACCAACTTGCAGTGGGCGAGGTCACCAACATGTACGTTATCGTGGAGAAGATGGAGCAGGCCGTGCGCGTCGTGCGCCCGTAGCGTATTGGTTGGAGTTGCCATGAGGGAGAAGCGCCCGGCGCTTGTCATCACGTTCCCCACCACGGCGGCCGCCATGGGTTGCGAGTCCCTGTGCATTGAGCGCGGCCTTCCCGGGCGAACGATTCCCGTGCCCGGGGAGGTCGCTGCCGGCTGCGGTTTGGCGTGGAAGGCGTCGCCTGCCGATGAGGAGCTGCTGCGCGCCGAACTCGCCGCGGCGAGTGTTCCTACCGGGGGCTATACCGTGATTGATATGTGGGAGGTCGTGCGATGATCTACCTGGATAACGCGGCGACGACCATGCACAAGCCGCAGACGGTCATCGATGCCGTGACGCAGGCGATGTGCTCGCTCGGCAATGCCGGGCGCGGTGCCACGTCGGGTGCGCTCGATGCCGCTCGTGCGATTCACGGCTGCCGCACCAAGCTTGCGCGCCTGTTGGGATGCCCGCGGGCTGACCACGTGTGCTTTACGCCTAACTCGACAGCGGCGCTCAACACTGCCATTAACGGTGTGGTGCACCCCGGCGATCGTGTGGTCACGACGGTGCTCGAGCACAACTCCGTGCTGCGTCCGCTCAATCGCCTGGCGACGGAGCGGGGTGTGACGGTTGAGCATGCGGGTTGCGATGCGAGCGGCGTGCTCGACTATGATGAGCTCGAGCGGTTGGTCACGCCGGGCACGCGTGCCGTGGTGGTGACGCACGCCTCCAATGTGACCGGCAACGCGGTCGACGTTTCGCGTGTGGCTGCCATCGCCCATGCGGCAGGTGCGCTTGTGATCGTTGATGCCTCGCAGTCTGCCGGTACGGCGAAGATTGACATGGATGCCATGGGACTCGACGTCGTGTGCTTTACCGGCCACAAAGGGCTCATGGGACCTCAAGGCACCGGCGGCCTGGCCGTGGCGGAGGGCGTTGACGTGGCTCCGTGGGCCATGGGCGGCACGGGCGTGCACAGCTTCAATGCGCTGCAGCCGCTTGAGTGGCCCACGCGACTTGAGGCGGGCACGCTCAACGGTCACGGTATCGCGGGCCTTTCTGCCGGTCTCGACTTTATCGAGGCACAAGGCGGGGTTGAGGCGATTGCGGCGCATGAGCGCTCGCTTGCAGAGCGCTTCCTCGACGGCGTTCGCGAAATCCCCGGCATTGCGCTCTACGGTGCGTTTGACCAACCCGCGCGCTCGGCGATCGTCTCACTCAACGTGGGTGATATCGATTCGGCCGAGATCTCGGACGCGCTCATGCAAGGGTGGGGGATTGCGACGCGTCCCGGCGCCCATTGCGCTCCGCTCATGCACCGCGCGCTCGGGACCGAGCGCCAGGGTGTCGTTCGCTTTTCGTTTGGGTATTTCAACACGGACGAAGAAGTCGATACCGCGATTGACGCTTTGCGCGATTTAGCCTGCTAGAGCGTATATACTTGCGGGACGGGTCTTTTGCCCGTCCCGTTTTTGTTTCGACCCGAAAGGTGTGCCTATGGCTTCATCCGCCCCGCGCGGTCTGCGTTCCGACCATGTCGTTACCGTCGGCATTGCGCTGTTCTCGATGCTCTTTGGCGCCGGTAACCTCATCATTCCGCCGCTGCTGGCACTTCAGGCCGGCACGGCCACGCCGCTTGCCATGATCGGCTTTTTGATTGCCGCTATCGGTCTGCCCGTCATGGGTTTTATCGCCGTAGCGCTTGCCGGAACGGCGCGCGAGCTTGCCGGCCGCGTGCACCCCAAGTTTGGCGAATTCTTCGTTGCGGCAGTCTACCTGGCCATCGGTCCGTGCCTGGCCATTCCGCGCACAAGCTCTACGGCGTTCGAAATGCTGGTGCCGCTGCTACCCGAGGGTGTTTCACTCGGCACGGCACGTCTGGTGTTTGCAATCGGGTTCTTCGTCGTCGCGTTTGCGCTCACGCTGCGCCCGGGTGTCATCACACGCGTGCTCGGTCGCATTACGGGCCCCGCGCTCATTGCGCTCATCGTGCTCGTCGTGGGTGCTGCCGTGATCTCGCCGCTGGGACCGGCTGCCGCGCCTCAGGCTCCCTACGATGCAGGCGCCGCCGTGCAGGGCTTTCTGACTGGCTATCAGACCATGGACCTGCTCGCGTCGCTCGCCTTTGGCATTATCATCGCCGAGACCATCCACGAGCTGGGTGTTACCGATGAGAAGCGCGTGGCCTTCGAGATTTCGCGTTCCGGCGTGATCGCAGGCGTGCTTATGGCCATCATCTACTGCGGCTTGGGCCTTGCCGGTATGCAGCTCGGCACCGTGATGCCCGATGCCACCAATGGCGCCGCCATCCTTGCCCGCTCTGCCTCCATGCACTTTGGCCTTGTCGGCACGGTCGTTGTCTTCGCGATCTTTTTCCTCGCTTGCATGAACGTGTGCATCGGCCTTATCAGCTGCTGCTCGCGTTACTTCTGCGAGACGTATGTGGTCGAAGGGGGGGCGGAGGCCTCCGAGGAGGCCATGCGCCGCCCCTTTGCGGTTCTCGCCTTTGTGTTCGCGGCGTTTTCGTGCGTGCTCTCCAACGTGGGCCTCGACGTGATTCTTATGTTCTCGGTGCCTATGCTCAACGCCCTGTATCCCGTTGCCATTGTGCTGGTACTGATGGGCCTGGTGCACGGCTTTTGCGACACTCATCCGCAGGTGTGGATCTGGGTCGGCGGCGTTGTCGCGGTGCAGAGCGTAATCACTTCGGTCCGCGATGCGTTCTTTGCTGGCGTGTGGCTGCCGTTCGATGCGTTGCCGCTGGCAGATATCGGTGCTGCGTGGGCACCGGTTGCTGTGGTGGCGTTTTTGATCGGTCTGGTTCATAGCCAGTTTGTCGCACATTCGAGGAGCTAAGGCATCAATGCTTGCACAGGCGGGGAGTCTCCCCTATAATTTCCTTCGCTTTGGGACACGCAAGGTTTAGACCTTAGCTGCTCAACACCTTCGGGACGTGGCGCAGTTTGGTAGCGCGCCTGCTTTGGGAGCAGGATGTCGCAGGTTCAAATCCTGTCGTCCCGACCATATCTTGCGGGCGTAGTTCAATGGTAGAACCCCAGCCTTCCAAGCTGATGACGCGGGTTCGATTCCCGTCGCCCGCTCCATAGGATAGTTTTAACGGCTTTGGCTCCTTTTAGTGCCAGAGCCGTTTTCATTTACATGCCGGGGACCCCACATCCCCCCTAAGTTGCGGTGAAATACGGACTGTTTTTCGGCTTTTATGGCCCATGTAGTCCGTATCTCACCGCAACTATTTGTAAGGTTGGATTTTGATGCCGTTGGGAGGGTCGTAGCGACCGTCTACCGAGAGTGGAAATATTTTTTGAAGCTCTGACCTGCGGCGTCAAGCTTTTGGTCAGCTTTTGGCAAGGCCTGCGGACGGAAGCATGCGATAGCGTAATGGTATTCTCTCCGCCGTGATGGTTATGGGGTTGGCCATGCTCGATAAAGGCAAACATTTTCCGCAGTCATATGCAAGAATGCTATTCTCGGCCGTTGGAATTCATCAAGATGGACAGCTGCTTATAACAATTGATCCTTGGGATGAACGCCGTGCGCGTGAACTTATGCAGGAAGAGCTCATGCTTCGTCTTTACAACCACGTGTATGCGGATCCGGTCTATTGGAATAATCTTGGGGTTGAAGATCGTATCTTTCAGCTGGCATCCGCTATTGCGGTCGTTGAACCGGATGCTGTGTTTTGCGGATCGACGGCAGCGCTGCTCTACGGCATCGGCTCTGCGTATACGCTACTGGATAAAGTGCAAGTGCTGCTGCCGCGGTCTACAAGGCGTGATACGTATGAGTTCGTTGAATACAAGCGCTGGCGGGCGGGCGAAGTGTGGCGGCTCGGTCTGTTTACGCTGACGGATCCGTATCGAACGGTTGTTGATATCGCCCGAACGAGCGCCTTTCGCTATGCGCTGGGCTATGTCGATGGCTTGGCTCGTGAGTACGATGTCGAACGCGAAGAGCTGCGAGCATATGCGCAGGCAAATTGTCGAGGGTTGCATGGCATCGCGCGTGCTTTTGACGTTTTTGATTATATGGATGGCAGGTCAGACAATGGCGGCGAGTCCGAGGCGAGAGCAGCGATGATTCTCGCTGGGGTTGCCGCGCCTGAGCTTCAAGTTGAGATAACGCGACCGGGAAACGCTGGTTATTATCTAGCAGATTATGGCTGGCAGATGCCAGACGGATCATGGACGCTGGCAGAGCTGCATGGGCTAGGTAAGTTTGAAGACGAAACTCAAAATGATCCAGAGCAAGCAGCGGCAAAAACCTATCGAGCGGCCCTCATGCGCGACGCGAACCTTCGTGCCATGGGCCACAATGTCATTCATTTCAAACTCTCGGACACATATGTTGTCGAAGAGTTTGGCGCTATGATGCGCGGCTACGGTATCCCAACTACAAAGCCTTTTGCGGATTCCTGATAGCAGAGACAGCCGACTCCGCCGCCTAACAATAAGTTGTGGTGAAATACGGGCTGTTGAGGCCTTTAAAGGCATGAAACAGTCCGTATTTCACCACAACTTAGGTGGGGATGGGGTTAGCTGCGGGGGTGGTGGCGGAGCTTGTCGATAGTGGCGTCGGTGCTGCGGCTGCGGGCGTCGGCGGCGGTTTGGTGCTTGCGGCGGTAATCGATCATGCCTTGGATGATGGGCTTGCCAAAGCTCACGACATCATCGTTGTAGATGGCGGTTCGGGCTGCGAGGAGGCAGTCGGTAAAGTCCATATGGGTCTTGCCAAAGAGTTTGACGGCAAGGGCGACAACGGTGGGCTCGTCGACCATGACGTCATCGAGCAACCTTTTCATGGCCGCAGCAATTTCAACGCGGGGAACCTTATAGACGTCGCGCAGCGTGACCACGACGCGCGTGATGATTTCGGGGTAGACACGTGCGGTGCGCGTGGCGATGACCTTGGCGGCGCGCGGTGACAGGACCTCGTCGTCGTCAAGCAGGTAGCGAAGGATGACGGTCTCGTCGATGATGGTGCTACTCATGGATATCTACTTCCTCGGGACCCAAAACCGACTCGTCGCTTTCTGCGGCTAGGTATTCAATCCAGGCATTGCGCTCCTCGGAGCGGCGATTGGGGTCCCCGTATGCTTTGAGCAGCCCATAGGCGGCCGTGCCGTCCTTGGAGCGCACGGCGACCGGTTGAAATGGGAGCTTGCGCATCAAAATACTCTGCGCGACAAATAGACGGACAGCCTCGGCGAGCGATGTGCCCATGGCGTCGTAGAGACGCTCGGCATGCTGCTTGTCTTCCTCGCGAATGCGCACCTGCAGGATGGCTCGTTTTTGAGTCGATGACATCACTGGCCTCCCTTAATGAGCGTGCAATTTGAATAGTCAAATACAACATCGGCTAATAATAGCCAATCTTACAACCACTACTTTATTGCACTAGAGTAATTGAGTGTAAACGATATTACAAACGTACTACATCCTTCAGAAACGAGCGTGAAATCTCCCCTGGATGTACGCATGTAATACACTCACCTTTATAGCCTCTAGAGAATAATTCCAACCTGCCAAAACCCCTGCAATACACTCGTATTGCAGGGCCTATGCTCAAGTTTGCCCCCTGCAACTGCGTATATTTAACCTGTATATCGTTGGAGGAATTCTATCGAAGTGCCTGTTTCGCCGCATGCACTCGATACGTCGATGCCGGACCACGGGCGGTCCGGGGCAACGTCGACAGGGTCTCTCCGGCATGGGATTCAGGAGGGAGTGAACAACATGGGCAATAAACGAGTCGTGGCTGATTCTTCACGCTGCATTGGGTGCCAAACCTGTATGGCGGCGTGCATCGAGGCACACGATATTCCCGGCAACATCGCCGCACCTCGCTTGCGCGTAACGCGCACCTACGAGATCTCCGCGCCGGTGGCATGTCACCACTGCGAGGACGCTCCGTGCGCGAAGGCCTGTCCTACGGGCGCCTTGTTCTTTGATCCAAAGAACCATCGTATCGGCGTCAACGAGGACAACTGCATCGGCTGCAAGAGCTGCGTCATGGCATGCCCCTTTGGCGCCGTGAGCGTGGTGACCACGCAGGTCCCCGTCTTGATGGGTGACGTTCGCGTGGGTTCGCAGACTAAGAGCTTCGTGCTCAAGTGCGACCTGTGCGTGGACCGTCCCGGCGGTCCGGCGTGTGCCGAGGCGTGCCCGACCAAGGGCCTCACCCTGGTAGACGAGGAGCGTCTGGCAGAACTGACTGCCGAGCGTGCCCGCGCCACCATCGAAAACGAGGCGTAAGCGTCGGGCGACAGGCCCAATGATTGTCAAATAAGTACCGAGTATTCGGTAGCAGAGAAAGGAAGGAGGGTGTCATGGAGAAGCATAAAGTGATTTGCCCGTACTGCGGCGCCGGTTGCCAGTTTAACCTCTTGGTCCAAAACGGCCAGGTCGTGGGTACCGAACCGCTCAACGGCATCACCAACCAGAGCGAGCTGTGCCTTAAGGGCATGAGCGGCTACGACTTCATCAACGACACCAAGATCTTGACTCCTCGCGTACTGCACCCGATGATCCGCCGCACCAAGGGCGCGGATCTTGAGCGCGTAAGCTGGGACGAGGCACTGGATTTCACCGCATCTAAGATGCAGGCCATAATTGACGAATATGGTCCTAACGCTGTCATGACCACCGGCTCCTCGCGAGGCGGCGGCAATGAGGCGAACTACGTCATGCAGAAGTTTACGCGTGCGTGCATCGGCACCCACAGCGTGGACAACTGCGCCCGTACTTGACACGGCCCTACTGTCCTCGGTCTGATGGACACGGTTGGTTCAGGTTGCATGTCATGCTCCATCCCCGGTATGGAGGATGCGGGCTGCATTTTCCTCTTCGGCTATAACCCTGCCGATTCGCACCCCATCGTCGCAAGGCGTATCGTGCGAGCCAAAGAAAAGGGTTGTAAGATCATCGTCGCCGACCCGCGCCATATCGAAACCGCGCGTATCGCCGATCTCTACCTTCCGATCAAGAACGGTTGCAATGTTGCGTTCCTCAACGCCTTTGCCAACTGCTTGGTCAACGATGGCCTCTACGACAAGGAATTCGTCGCCGAGCACACGAACGGCTTTGACGAGTGGTGGGAGACCATCAAGAACTACACTCCCGAATCCGTACAGGACATCACGGGTGTCGAGCCCGCGTTGATCCACCAAGCTGCCGAGATGTACGCCACGGCGAAGCCCTCCGCCATCATTGGCTGGGGCATGGGCGTATGCCAGCAGAAGCAGAACCTGAAGACGGTGCACACCATCGCCTCCATCGCCTGCGTTGCCGGCCAGATCGGCAAACCCAATTCCGGCCTCGCGCCCGTGCGTGGTCAGAACAACGTCCAGGGCTCCTGCGATATGGGCATGCTGCCTAACCTGTACCCTGGCTACCAGAAAGTCACCGACCCCGCCGTGCGCGCCAAGTTTGCAAAGGCTTGGGGCGTGCCCGAGGAAAAGCTCCCGCTCGAGGAGGGCTACAAGCTCACCGACCTGGGCCACCTGGTCGACGAGGGCAAGGTGCACTGCTTCTACAACTACGGCGAGGACCCGGTGCAGACCGAGCCCGATTCGGCCGGTATGCGCAAGACGCTCTCCGAGCTGGATCTGTTCATTTGCCAGGACATCTTTATGACGCAGACGACCATGCTCGCCGACGTCATCCTGCCCGCTACCTCTTGGGGCGAGCACGAGGGTGTCTTTACCGCATCCGACCGTAGCTTCCAGCACTTTGACGCGGCTGTTCCGCCCAAGGGCGAGTGCCGCCACGACTGGGAGATCTTCGCGGACCTGTCCACGCGTATGGGCTATCCCATGCACTACGACAACACCGAGCAGATCTGGAACGAGTGCATTAGCCTGTGCCCCAACTTTGTGGGCGCGACCTACGAGAAGATGGCTCCCGAGGGCGGTTACGCCCAGTGGCCGGTCAAGAGCACCGATGTGAACGACCACGGTACGCCCGACATGTTCGCTGGTGGCAAGTTCACCACCAAGGACGGCCGCGCCAACCTGATGGCGCACGACTGGGAGGCGCCCTCCGAGCTTCCCGACGATGAGTACCCGCTCATCCTGTGCACCGTCCGCGAGGTCGGCCACTACAGCTGCCGCTCGATGACCGGCAACTGCAAGACGCTGGCACTGCTTGCCGACGAGCCCGGCTTTGTCCGCATGAATCCCGCGGACGCCCAGGCACGCGGCATCAAGAATGGCGACATCGTCTCGATCCACAGCCGCCGCGGCCAGGTATACAGCCGCGCCGACGTGAGCGACCGCATCAACAAGGGCACGGTCTATATGACCTACCAGTGGTGGATCGGCAAGTGCAACGAGCTGACCATGCACAAGGTCGACCCGGTCTCGCATACGCCCGAGGACAAGTTCTCCGCCTGCCAGGTCGACGCTATCGCCGACCAGGTCTGGGCCGAGGGCGAGGTCGAGCGTCAGTACACCGAGCTCAAGCAGGCTCTGGTGGACGCCGCCGCTCCCCAGGACGTTGAGCCTGGCGCCGCCAAGTTCGACGACGAGACGCACGTGAATCAAATCGTGTAGTCCCGTTCTCGTTGGCTTTTTGGGCCGGGCGTCCCGTACGTTCGGGAGCCCGGCCCGTTATTTTGAAAGGAAGTGGGGATGAACCGCTTCATCGACATCAACCCGGAGAGGTGCATCGGCTGCGGAACATGCCAGTCCGCCTGTGCCGACGCCCACCGGATGCAGGGTCTTCAGGATACGCCGCGCCTGGCGCTCGTGAAGACCGGCGGTATTTCGGCCGCCCTTGCCTGCCACCATTGCGAGGGTGCCCCCTGCGCCGAGGTCTGCCCGGTGAATGCCATCGAGCACGATGGCGATCGCATCCACGTCAAGGAGCAGGAGTGCATCGGGTGCAGGCTGTGCGCCATCGCGTGCCCCTTCGGAGCCATCCATCCCGATGGCACGTCTATCGCCGGTGTCGCAGGCATGTGCGACCCGACGCCTTCGTATCCTAAGTCCCTGAGCAGCCTGCTTACGTGGGCTCCCGGCCAGTACACCTGCGCTGTTAAGTGCGACCTGTGCGCCTTCGATCCGGACGGCCCGCATTGTGTGGCGGCGTGCCCCACCAAGGCGCTGACCGTCATGGGCGGCGCGGCCGATCGCGAGCTCGACGAGGCCAAGCGCCTGCGCTCGATCGAAAACGGTCCGGTCGTCGACGTTACCGCTGTGGCCCAGGGTCTGTCCGAGAAAGCAGAAGGGAGCGTAAACAATGGATAGCATGACGCTGTTTATCGCATCGCTTGCCGTCTCGTGCATCGGTGCGCTCGCCTCGGTTCTGCTGATTAAGGCCGACAACGCCGCCAAGACCGCCGGCTGCCTGATCGGCGCCGTCGCGGCCGTGCTGTCGTTCATCGCGGGCCTCGAGGCCGTGCTTGGCGACGTTTCGTCCCTCAACACGGTCTTCTTCTTCCCGTTCGCCCGTCTCGAGCTCTTGCTCAACGGCCTTGCGGGCCTGATCGTGGTCCTCATCTCGATTCTCGCCTTTGCGGGCTTCATCTACGGTCTGTCCTACTTCGACGAGTACCCGGGCAAGGTCGGGCGCGCCGGCTTCTTTATGAACACCTTCGTCGCCTCGATGATGCTCGTCATCACCGCCGACAACGTGTTCTGGTTCCTGGTCGCCTTCGAGCTCATGTCGCTTACGAGTTACTTCCTTGTCGTCATCGAGGAGAACAAGAACTCCATTAGGGGCGGTTGGCTCTACTTCGTCATCGCGCACGTGGGCTTCGTTCTCATCATGGCGAGCTTCCTGCTCATGACCAACGGCGTGGGCGGTTCCTTCAGCTTCAGTGATTTCCGTACGCATGACTTTGGACCCGCCATCTCCTCCGCGTGCTTCGTCCTCGCGTTCTTCGGATTTGGCGCGAAGGCCGGTATCATCCCGCTGCACTCCTGGCTGCCCCAGGCGCACCCCGAGGCGCCGTCCAACGTGTCCGCCCTCATGTCCGGCGGCATGATCAAGATCGGTATCCTGGGAATCCTCAAGGTCGGTCTCGACCTGCTCGCGGGTTCGGGCGTCCAGCTCTGGTGGGGCCTCATGGTCCTGGTCTTCGGATCCATCTCGTCGGTCCTGGGCGTCGTCTACGCCCTCCACGAGCACGACATCAAGCGCCTGCTGGCCTACCACTCCGTCGAGAACATTGGCATCATCTTGCTCGGTGTCGGCGCGTCCATGACGGCGCACGCCCTGGGCAACGACGTCATCGCGACGATCGCGCTCATGGCCGCCCTCTACCACACGCTCAACCACGCCATGTTCAAGGGCGAGCTGTTCCTCGGCGCGGGCTCCCTGCTCTATGCCACGGGTACGCGCAACATGGAGAAGATGGGCGGTCTGTTCCGTCGCATGCCGGTCACGGCCGTCTGCTTCCTCATCGGTGCCCTTGCCATCTCGGCCATCCCGCCGCTCAACGGCTTCGTTTCCGAGTGGTTCACCTACCAGTCCCTGTTCAACATCTCGACGCTCTCCGACCCGGTCGTCATGGTGTTCGCCGTCGCCTCCGCGGCCGCGCTCGCCATCACCGGTGCCCTGGCAGTCACGTGCTTCGTGAAGGCCTACGGCGTTTCGTTCGCGAGCAGCCCTCGTTCCCAGGAGGCCGCGAACGCCAAGGAGTCCCCGGCTCCGATGTTGTTCTCGCAGATGCTCCTCGCGGCTATCTGCGTGGTGCTGGGAATCGGCTCTCCCGTCATCGCCCCGGTTCTGGGCGACGTCGCCCAGAGCGTGCTTGCCGGTTCCGCCGTCACAGCCACCTCGGGCGTGTCTCTGGTGAACGAGATTTCCGGTGCCGCCACCTCCACCCCCGCGATCGCCATCGCGCTCGTGGTCCTCACCGGCCTCGCGTTTGCGTTGAGGTCCTACCTCGGCACCAAGGTCCCCGCTAAGAAGACCGACCCTTGGGCGTGCGGCTACGAGCCCAACGAGCACATGCCCGTTGTCGCCACGAGCTTCGCGTCCGACGTCGAGCTCTTCATGGGCCCGCTCTACACCCTGCGCGAGGTATGCACCAAGATCTGCTGGTCCATCGCGCACGTGTTCCAGAAGCTCACCGGTGTCGCCCAGGGCGTTGAGCCCCTGCCCGACCGCTTCCTGGTCGATGCACCGAGCGAGGGTGCCGATAAGCTGGCCGGCCTCGCCTCCAAGATCGAGGGCGGCAACTACTCCGTATACATCTGCTACATCGTCGCGGCGCTCGTGGTCTTCCTCGTGCTCGCCGTGGTCATGGTCTAGAGAGGGGAGAGGATATTATGAACATCGTTCTTGCGATAGCGCAGGGCCTCGTGGTCATGCTGGTCGCGCCCTTCTTCTCCGGCCTCGCCCGTGTGATTCGCGCGAAGATGCACAATCGCCGCGGTCCGTCCATTCTTCAGGATTACCGGGACCTCGCGAAGCTCATGGCGCGTCCCGAGTCCGTGAGTTCCGACTCGAGCTTCGTGCTGCGCATCATGCCGCCGCTGTTCCTCGCGGTGTCGTTCATGCTCGCCATGGGCCTGCCCATGTTCACGCTCGAGAGCCCCATGCCCGTCTTTGGTGACGCCATCACCATCATGTACGCGCTCGCGCTGTCCCGCTTCTTCTTCGCGCTGTCCGGCGTGGATTCCTCCAACGCCTACGCGGGCTTCGGCGGTATCCGCGAGCTCCTCATGAGCGTGCTCATCGAGCCGTCCATGCTCATCGCGCTGTTTACCGTCGCCATCGTGTGCGGCTCCACGGACATTGCGACCATGGGTCAGCACATCGTTACAGGCAACGTCTCGAGCGTCGTCGCCGTCATCCTCGCCGGCGTCGCCTTCGCGGCCGCCTGCTATATGGAGCTCGGCAAGCTTCCGTTCGATCAGGCCGAAGCCGAGCAGGAGCTCCAGGAGGGCCCGCTCGCCGAGCTCTCCGGCCCGTCCCTGGCCATGATGAAGCTCGCCATGGGCATGAAGCAGGTCGTGGTCGTCGCTTGGTTCACCTCCATCTTCATCCCCTGGGGAGAGCCCGCGACCATCGGCGTCACCGCTCTCGTGGGCGCCGTCGTCTTCCTTGTCAAGTGCCTGGTCGATTTCGTTGTCTGCGGCGTGCTCGAGAACTCCGTTTCCCGTTCGCGCTTCAAGGTGCTCGGTAACCAGACCTGGGCCGTCGTCGGCATCGCGGTCCTCGCGTTCGTCTTCGTCGTCGTAGGCGTGTAGGGAGAAGGGAGAAACTATGTCAATCGAATCGAGCTTGTCCCTCTTTGCCATGGTGGCGATCGCCGTCCCCATGCTGGGCTCCCTGCTCATCGTCATGCTGCCGCGTCCCTACGCTAAATGGATCTGCGCCTTTGCCGGCGGCATCGCCACGGTCGCTTCCGTTGGCTTGGCCGCGACGTTTGCCGGAAACGGCATGAACGCGGTCGATGTAACCTGGGCGAGTATGGGCCAGACCTTGGTCATGGGCTTCATATTCGACCGGATGAGCACGCTGCTCGCACCCGCGTTCGTCGCTATCGGCCTGCTCGTCGTCATCTATTCGTTCCCGTACATGAGCGATAAGAACAAGGAGCATCCCGACGCGCCCCGTCGCCGCTTCTACGTGTACTTCTCCACGTTCATCGGCGCCATGGCCGGTCTCGCCTACAGCTCCACCATCGTCGGCCAGCTCGTTTTCTTCGAGATCACCGGCGTGTGCTCCTGGGGCCTCATCAGCTACTACATGACGCCCACGGCCAAGAAGGCCGGTATGAAGGCGCTCATCATCACCCATATCGGCGCTCTGGGACTCTACATCGGCGCGGCCTTCCTGTTCGCCGGAACCGGCACGTTCGCGCTGAGCGCGATCTCCCAGCTCGATTCCGGTATGAAGACCGTCGTGCTGCTGCTCATCCTGTTCGCTGCTTGGGCCAAGTCCGCCCAGTTCCCGCTCTACATGTGGCTGCCCTCCGCAATGGAGGCCCCCACGCCCGTTTCCGCCTACCTTCATGGCGCGTCCATGGTTAAGGTCGGCGTGTGCGTGTTCGCCCGCGCTCTTGCGAGCGCCGGCGATATCCCCGAGATCGTCGGTTGGGTCGCCATCATCGACGCCGTCGTGACCATGCTCTTCGGCTTCCTCATGTACCTGCCCCAGAAGGATATGAAGCGCCTGCTCGCCTTCTCGACGATCGCGCAGCTCGCCTACGTGTTCTTTGGCCTGGGCCTCTCCGTGTTCGGAAGCCAGATGGCGTTTAACGGCGCCGTCGAGCACATCTTCAACCACGCGTTCACCAAGACCCTGTTCTTCCTCATCGCTGGCTCTCTCAGCTTCACGCTGGGAACCCGTATGCTGCCCAAGATCCAGGGCCTCATGAAGAAGTACCCGGTCACGGGCGTGGGCTTTGCGGTCGCCGCGACCGCTATCTCCGGCGTGCCCCCCATGAGCACGTTCTTTTCCAAGTTCCAGATCATTTCCGGTGGCTTCGCGGTTGGTGCTACCAACACGGTCATCTTTGTCCTCGTGTGCGTCATGGTCGTCGAGACCGTCGCCACCTTCGCATGGTTCCTGCGTTGGATGGGTAAGGTCCTGCCCGGTGAGCCGAGCGAGACCGTGGCCGCCGGCCAGCCCCTTCCGCGCGCCATGGCGTTCGTGTTCGTCGTCCTCATGATCATGGTCGTCGTCGCCGGTCCTCTGTCCTCTAGTTGGATGGGTTAGGAGGTAGGACATGGGTTATTCGTTAGTCAATATCCTGGGCGGTCTTCTGATCGTGACCTCCACCATGGTGGTCGTCTCGAAGACCATCCCGTCCGCCATCAAGTGGTACGCGATCCAGTCGGTTGTCCTGGTGGGCGTGCTGCTCACCCTGGGCCTCACCACCGGTGCCACCGAGCTTCTCATGTGGGCCGCGTCGGCCTTCGTCACCAAGGTGATCCTCGTTCCGTTCATTCTCAACCGTGCCTACAAGAAGATGGGTTCGCCTGCCGATAGCACGCTGACCTCCTCCATCAAGCCGGCCTGGACCATCATCCTCACCGGTCTGGAGGTGGCCGTCTGCTTCGCGGTGGTCACGCGCCTGAGCCTGCCCACCGCCGAGGTGGCCACTCCGGCCCTCGCCATCAGCTTCGCGCACTTCTTCGTCGGCCTCACGTGCATCATCTCCCAGCGCAACATCCTCAAGCAGATCTTCGGGTACTGCCTTATGGAGAACGGTAGCCACGTGACGCTCGCTCTGCTCGCGCCCACGGCCCCCGAGATCATCGAGATCGGCATCGCCACCGACGCCATCTTCGCCGTCATCATCATGTCCGCCGTCGTCGTGAGGATTTGGAACGACACCAAGTCGCTCGACTCCCACGACCTGACCGAATTGAAGGGGTAGGCCATGGATGTTTCAATGCTGACGGTCGCCCTGCTCGCTTGTCCTCTCGTGTTCTCCCTGATTATGGCTGCGCTCCCCAAGACGACGTCCTACAGCGTCTTCGCGGGGCTCAACACCATCTCCGTCGCGGCGACCCTTGTCCTTTCGGTCGTCACCGCGGGAACCATGCTCTCGAGCGGGCAGAATATCGACGCTTTGGGCCTGTGGCTCCATCTCGATTCGCTCTCGTCGATCTTCGTCCTTCTGGTAGGCATCATCGGGTTCATCACCGGCGTGTACTCCATCTCCTATATCAAGATCGATATCGAGGAGAAGACCATGCCGGCCGAGCGCACCAAGCAGTACTACGCGCTGTTCAGCCTGTTCGTCTTCACGATGCTGCTCGCCTGCCTGTCCAACAACATCATCCTCACCTGGGCGGCGGTCGAGGCCACTACGCTGTCGACCGTGTTCCTCGTGGGCATCTACAAGAACAAGCAGGCGCTCGAGGCGTCTTGGAAGTACGCGATGGTCTGCACCGCCGGTGTGGCCTTCGGCCTGTTCGGCACGCTGCTCATCTACGCGAACGCCGCCGATATCATGCCCAACGCGCATGAGGCCGCCTTCCTCACCTCCATCATGCCCTACGCCGACCAGTTCGACCCGATGCTCGTGCGCCTCGCGTTCGCGTTTATCGTGATCGGCTTTGGCACCAAGGCGGGCCTGTTCCCCATGCACACCTGGCTGCCCGACGCGCACTCCCAGGCTCCGAGCCCGGTCTCCGCGCTGCTCTCGGGCGTGCTGCTCAAGTGCGCCATGCTGGTGATCATCCGCTTCTACTCCCTGTCCATCATCACGGTGGGCGACACCTATCCACGTACGCTCCTGCTCATCCTGGGCACGCTGTCCATCCTGGTGGCCGCCCTGTGCATCTTTAAGCAGGACGATATCAAGCGCCGCTTCGCGTACTCCTCCGTCGACAACGTCGGCGTGGTCGCGCTGTGCCTGGGTATCGGTGGTCCGCTCGGTATCGCCGCCTGCCTGCTGCACTGCATCTTCCACGGTTTCACGAAGGCGCTCGCCTTCTGCATGGCCGGTAACATCCAGCACATCTACCACACCCGCGACCTGAACAAGATCAAGGGCGTCGTCGAGATCGCTCCCGTCACGGCAGCGCTCACCATCATCGCCCTGCTCGCGCTCGCCGCCTTCCCGCCGTTCGCCCTGTTCATCTCCGAGTTCCTCACCTTCGTGGCCGGCGTCCAGTCCGGTCCCATCTGGGTGGTCGTGCTCGTGGCCATTGGCCTCACCGGCGTGTACTTTGCCCTTACCGGCATCGCGCTCAAGTCCATCTTCGGCAAGGCGCCCGAGGGCATGAAGCGCCACGAGGTGCCCGCCCTCATGATCATCCCCGAGATCGCCCTCGCGATCGTGGTCATGTGGTTCGGTATCGCCACCCCGGTCGCCATCACGAGCGGCGTCGAGGATGCAACGTCCGTCGTTTTGAACCAGAGCGTCGAAGAGCTCCACGAGGCTCCTCTCTACCGCATGGTGTTCAGTTCCCAGACCAAGACAAGCGAGGTGAATTAGCACCATGGCAGAACCTGAAAAGAAGGACTACGCTCGTCGTTGCGAAAGCCACGTCGAGGCCCTGCGCGCCGCAGTGCCGGGCGCTATCGAGAAGGTTGAGTGGCAGTGCGAGGACCAGCTGACGATCACCGTCAAGCTGGACCGTCTGCCCGAGGCCGTCCACTACCTGTACTACGAGCGCTACGGCTGGATTCCCGTGATTGTCGGCAACGACGAGCGCTCCCTGTGCGGCCGTTACGCCGTGTACTACGTCATCTCCATGGAGGGGGAGGACCCCGGCTGGGTTACCGTGCGTGCCGAGGTCGACCCCGCCAAGATGACGTTCCCGTCCGTGACGCCGTTCGTCCCCGCCTGCGTGTGGGGCGAGCGCGAGCTGCGCGATATGTTCGGCCTGATTCCCGAGGGTCTGCCCGACCGCCGTCGCCTGGTGCTTCCCGACGATTGGCCCAGCGGGCTGTACCCGTTGCGCAAGGATTCGATGGATTACCGTTTCCGTCCCGCTCCCGCGAGCGACATGGAAAACTACGAGTTCTTGGCCGATACCAAGGGCAAGGAGACCACGCTTGTCCCCATGGGCCCGTTGCACATTACCTCCGACGAGCCCGGCCACTTCCGCCTGTTCGTCGAGGGCGAGACGATCGTCGATGCCGACTACCGTCTGTTCTACGTGCACCGCGGCATGGAGAAGGTCGCCGAGACGCGCCTGAACTATGACGCCGTGACGTTCCTCGCCGACCGCATCTGCGGCATCTGCGGCTGCGCCCACTCGGTGGCCTATGCCGAGGCCGTCGAGCGCGCTCAGGGCATCCATGTCCCGCCGCGCGCCCAGTACATTCGCGCCATCATGCTCGAGGTCGAGCGTCTGCACTCGCATCTGCTCAACATTGGTCTGGCGTCGCACTACACGGGCTTCGACTCCGGCTTCCAGCAGTTCTTCCGCGTCCGCGAGAAGTCCATGGACCTGGCCGAGAAGCTCTCCGGTCACCGCAAGACCTACGGCCTCAACGTGATCGGCGGCGTGCGTCGCGACATTTTGGCCGAGCAGAAGCTCTCCACGCTCACGACCATCCACCAGCTGCGCTCCGAGGTTCAGGAGCTCGTCGACGTCTTGCTCTCCACGCCCAACTTTATTGAGCGTACGAGTGGCATCGGCATCTTGGACCGCAAGATCGCACGCGACTTCTCGCCGGTCGGCCCGCTCATGCGTGGCTCGGGCTATGCCCGCGACGTGCGCTTCGACCATCCCTTCGACGGTTACGCCGATCCGGACGTTCAAAAGATGCACGCCGCCACGGCTGACACCTGCGATGCCTTCGGCCGTACCGCCGTCCGCATCCAGGAGGTCTACGATTCGATCGATATGATCGAGACCATGCTCGAGAACTGCCCGTCGGGCCCCATCCTCACCACGGATTGGGAGTACACCCCGCACAAGTACGCCATCGGTGCCACCGAGGCGCCGCGCGGCGAGGACGTGCACTGGGCCATGCTCGGCAATAACCAGAAGTGCTACCGCTGGCGCGCCAAGGCCGCCACGTACAGTAACTGGCCGGTCCTGCGCTACATGTTCCGCGGCAACACCGTGGGCGACGCGGCGCTGATCGTCGGCTCGCTCGACCCGTGCTACTCCTGCACCGACCGCGTGACGGTGACCGATGTCGCCGCCAAGCGCGACCACGTGCTCGACAAGGAGCAGTTCGAGAACGTCTGGCGCGACAAGTCGCCGCTTGCGGGCGAGGGCACCATGGCCGCTCCGCTCGATGAGGAGGCGCTCTAATATGCTGAAGCTTTGGAAGGTCAACGCCAAGGCCGGCGACGCGACGGTCAAGTACCCGTTTGCGCCGTTTCCCACCAACAAGGACATGCGCGGCAAGCCCGAGCACAACGCCGAGCTCTGCATCGCCTGCGGAGCCTGCGGCGTGGCGTGCCCGGCCGATGCCATTCGCATGGACACCGACCTTGCGGCCGATACCATCACCTGGTCGATCGACTACGGTCGCTGCATCTTCTGCGGCCGCTGCGAGGAGGCCTGCCCCATGGAGGCCATCAAGCTCACCGAGGAGTTTGAGCTGGCCGTCATGAGCAAGGACGACCTCACCAGCAAGAGCGTCTACACGCTCGAGCACTGCTCGCGCTGCGGCAAGCCGTTTGCCCCGCACAAGGAGATCGACTACGCCAAGCGCCTGCTGCAAAAGGCTGGCGGCATGGAGGCCGAGCAGGCCGCCCGTACTGTCGGTATGTGCCAGGAGTGCAAGCGCGAGCTCGACGCCCTGCGCGCCGCCTCGGCCGTAAAGACCGGCAACGCGCACGGCATGGCTGCCAACGAGACGCTTGCGCCCGGTGAGCCCCAGGGCCCCGGCATGGAGTATCTGGGCGGCCACGGCGTGAACCCGGAGTATATCGACCGCGAGCTCAACCCCGATGCGCCCGAGATCCCCGCCGGTCCGGCGCCGGTCGAGGGCATCATCATGGATTTTGATACGAAGGAGGAGTAACCATGGCCGAACCCACGCTTTTGCCCGAGCGGCTTCAGTACCGCCCGACCAAGATCGAGCTCGACGAGAGCATCGAGAAGGCCAAGGCGACCCTTCTTAAGAAGATCAAGCGCTCGGTGTACGTCTACCGTGTCGACTGCGGCGGCTGCAACGGCTGCGAGATCGAGATCTTTGGTTCCATCACGCCCGTCTTCGACGTCGAGCGCTTTGGCATCAAGGTCGTGCCCTCGCCCCGTCACGCCGATGTGCTGCTGTACACCGGCGCCGTGACGCGTGCCATGCGCATGCCGGCCCTGCGCGCGTTTGAGGCCGCACCTGATCCCAAGATCGTGGTGTCCTATGGCGCGTGCGGCTGCACCGGCGGCATCTTCTACGACAACTACTGCGTCTGGGGCGGCACGGATAAGATTCTGCCGGTCGATGTCTACATCCCCGGCTGCCCGCCCAGCCCCGCGCAGACCATCTACGGCTTTGCCATGGCGCTTGGCCTGCTGGACCAAAAGCTCCATGCCGAGACCACGGTGGAGGCCGCCGGCGAGCAGGCCGATATCCTGCACCCCGGCGTGCCGTACAAGCTGCGCGTTGCCATCGAGCGCGAGGCTCGCGCCATGAGCGGCTACCGTTACGGCCGCGACCTGGCCAACGAGTTTATGGACACGCTTGAGGGTGCGCCCAAGGGCGATATCCGCGGTGCCATGGCGCTGCTCATCGACAAGCAGGACGATCCTCGCCGCGTTGAGGTCTACTCGGCGCTGCAGGATCTGGTGCTGGCCGGAGGTCGCTAGATGGAGCTCACGGACCGCTCTGGTTACTTTGCGGGCCCCGGTATGCTCGGCGGCTCCTTTGGCGACGCCTCGCGCGCAAGCGACGAGGCTGCCGAGGGCGTCGCCGACCCCTGCCTGGGTCATGCGCCCGACCAGGTGGTCTTCTATGAGCTCACGCGTAAGTTTGTGGAGACCGAGGAAGACGTTCCCCAGGAGGCCTGCGACGTGCTGTACTACACGCTCGCCGTGGGCCACCACACCGGCGTGCTCGACTGCTTTGAGCCGCGCCTGTCGGTGCCGGTGGATGTGTTCTATACGCTCGTCGACGCACTGCCGGAGGGGGAGGCCAAGACCAAGTTCGAGGCCATCCGCTCCTTTGGTGAGTGCCAGCTCGACAAGGCGGCCGTGCCGTCGCTGCTTGAGGCTTGCGATGCGCTGCTCGACGAGCGCGGTTTTCGCGGGTCGGCCAAGGCCGGCATCTCGGTGTTCGACGACGACTTTGGCCTGCATGCCCGGCAGGTCGCGTTTCTGATGAAGTTCCGCGATCTGGTTGAGCGCGTGCGCGATGTGTCGGGCGTGTATCTGACGGGAAGGTTGCAGTAATGGGTCGCGTTGTAGATGGACGTGTGAACGGAGCCCCGTTTGCGGGTATCGTGCTCACGGCGGGAAGCGTGCTGCGTGCCGACGATGCCGCCGGCCCCGTGCTCTCCAAAAAGATGGAAGACGCACCCATCGCCGGTTGGTACACCATCGACGGCGGCCAAACGCCCGAGGACGACATCATCGAGGTCAAGCGCGAGCGTCCGCCTCGCCTGGTCTTGGTCGATGCCGCCGACATGGCACTGCCCGTCGGGTCCATCCGTTTGCTCGACAAGCGCGATGTGGCCCGCAAGTCGATGTTCACCACGCATTCGCTTCCCTTGTCGATTCTGATCGAAGAGATTGAGCAATCGTGTGATGATATCGTCTTCGTCGGGATTCAGCCGGGCGACACGGAGTTCTACAACCCCATGTCCCCGGAAGTCTTTGAGGCCGTCGACGCCGTGTACGACGCCGTGGCCGCCAACGATTTTTCCCACTTTGTCCGCTTGGGGCAAGAGCAATAGGAGCGCTTGTCCCTGCTGATTAGGAAAGAAGTGATTGACATGGCAGATTCCAAGGTGGAGTATCCCGCTCCCGATTGCCTGGCGCCCGCCGCGATCGAGGCCAAGACCGAGGCCGCCGGCGTGACCAAGGCTAACCTGCCGGTCGCTAAGGCCTTTCTGTTGGCAATGTTCGCCGGCGCGTTCATTGCCTTCGGTGGCCTGTTCTTTACCGTGTTCTTGAGCGATAGCACGCTGGGCTGGGGCGGCCAGCGCGTCGTGGGCGGTCTGTGCTTTTGCCTGGGCCTGGTGCTGGTGCTGGTGTGCGGCGCCGAGCTGTTCACCGGTAACTCGCTTATGGTCTGCGCACTCAAGAGCAAAAAGATCACCCTGGCTCAGATGCTCAAGGCATGGCTCGTCGTGTGGCTTGGTAACTTTGCCGGTGCCCTGTTCATCGTCTTTTTGGTGTACATGGCCGGCATTTACAAGCTCAACGGCGAGGCGGTTGCCAATTCCATGGTGAGCGTCGCCGCCGGCAAGGTGACGATCGACTGGGTGACGATCTTCTTCCGCGGCATCCTGTGCAACATCTTTGTGTGCCTGGCCGTGTGGATCGGTACCGCCGGCAAGACCGTGGTCGATAAGGTTGTGGGCATTCTGCTGCCCATCGCCGCCTTTGTGGCCTGCGGTTTTGAGCACTGCGTCGCCAACATGTACTTTTTGCCCATGGGCGCCGTGATGCATGCATGCGGCTACGGTGCCAAGGTCGCCGGCGCCGATGCGCTCAACGCCGCGGGCATTGCGTTTAACCTGTCCGCCGCCACGCTGGGCAACATCGTGGGCGGCGCGGTTCTGGTCGCGCTCGGCTACTGGTTTATCTATGCCAAGAAGTCCCAGGCGTAAGGTACCGTCTGTTTGACGTTGGGCCTCCCGCGGGGCGTTGCCGTGCGGGAGGCTTTTGGGTCTGGGACTCGTTTGCGTGCTATTGGCCTGTTGTGTTTGGCTGATGAAAGGGGTAATCGAGATGGCATCTGCTGTGAAGCGTGACGGTCGCGCCGTGGTGACCACATGCGGGGGATGCTATGCCGATTGCGCCTTTGCGGCACACGTTGAGGACGGTCGCATGGTGGCCGAGTTGCCGGTGCCGGGGCATCCGTGCGCGGCGCGTGCCCTCTGCGCCCGCGGGCGCCATCGCCTGGCAATGCCGTTTGATGAACGCGACCGCATCGTGCACCCCATGCGTCGGCGAGCTGATGGCTCGGGGTTCGATGCGATTTCGTGGGACGAGGCGTTTGCTCAGATTGCCGAGCGTCTTTTGGGGATTGTTGACGAGTGTGGGCCTCGTGCGCTGGGCATGACGCTCGGCTTGCCCTCGTTCGACCGCTACTGGGCGTATCGCTTTATGCATGCGCTGGGTTCGCCCAACGTGTACGGTGCCGATGGCGCCTGCGAGGTAAGCCGTCTCACTGGTTGGGAGCATAGCTTGGGCTATAGCCCCGCCTCCGACCTGGCGCATACCGATTGCATTATGTACCTGGGGCGTTCCATTGTCGATTCGTCGACGATGGGGGCCGTTGATGCACTCAACGATGCGCGCCGGCGCGGGGCGAAGGTCATCGTGGTCGACCCCCGGCGCAGCGGCTCGGCTGCTATTGCCGATCGCTGGCTCCGCGTGCGCCCGGGCTGCGACTTGGCGCTGCTGTTGGGCATTGCGCATGTGCTCATTGCCGAGGGCCTGTACGACCACGAGTTCGTTGCCCGCTACACCACAGGCTTTGACGAGCTGGCGCAGGCGGCCGCTGCTTGGACGCCCGAGTGGGCCGAGTCGATGTGCGACGTGCCGGCCGCAGAGATTGTCGCCACGGCGCGCGATCTCGCTGCCGCCGCGCCTGCCGCTGTGGTGGATGCGGGTTTTCATGGTGGCATCGGCATCGCGTATGCCAATAGCACCCAGACCGCGCGCGCTATCTGCTTGGTCGATGTGCTGCTGGGCTGTATCGGACATGCGGGCGGCGCGCTCAATCCACCCATGCCACTCGTGTTGGGCGATTTGGACCCTGCGCGTTTCGCGACGCCGTCGATGCCACGTGAGCCCAAGTTGGGGTCCGAGCGCTATCCACTGGTCGATCCGGTGCGCGGTCTGTGCACGACCATCGGTCAGTCGATTCTTGCCGGCGATTTGCGTGGACTTATCGTCTATGCCAGTAACCCCGGTGCGGGCTATGGCAATGCGCAGGCTTGGTTGGGTATTTTGCAGCAGCTCGACTTGCTCGTGACGATTGATATTCGCTGGTCCGAGACGGCGCGTGCTTCCGACTTCGTGCTGCCCGACGTGACGTATCTGGAGGCCGACCGCGGTGTGGGCACAGTCGTGGGTGCCAATGATTCGTGCGTGTTCTACCGCAACGCCGTTCTGCCCGTGCAACATGACGACACACGTCCCGGTCGGGAGATTTTTGCCGGTCTGGCGCAGGCGTGTGGCGTGGGCGAGTACTTCCAGTTTACGTCTGACGATCTGGCGGCTGCCCAGGTGGCGCCTTTTGGGATCGATCTGGACGAGCTCAAGGAGCGCGGCTGGGCCGATACGGGCATGGCGCTGCCGACGCGCACGGGTAAGCCGGTGATTCCGCTTGCCGGCGGCAAGATTGCGCTGGCAAGCGACATATGGGAGCGAGCCGGCATGGGTCGTGTGCCCAACTGGATCGCTCCCATGGTGGAGCCTGGCCCGGGGTTGTTTCGCCTCATTAGCGGCAACCGTCCCTTTGAGTCGCATACCTCGCGAAGGCTTGCAGCCCAAGGTGCCGCCGAGGCTGGATCGGACCTGGATGCCGTGCAGATGAATGCCGATGCTGCTGCGCGCATGGGCATCGCCGACGGCGAGGTCGTCGAGCTTGTGAGCGACATGGGCCGCGATCGCGTGCGCGTGGAGACGACGCCCTATCTGCATCCGGCGTGCATCTTTACGTCGGCCGCCCCCGGTGGACGTTCGTTTGGCGCCGATGCCGGTGGCGCTCAAGGCTTGGGCGTGGGTCCGCTCGACCATACGCCGTTGCGTTGGGACCCGTTGACGGGCGCCGCGCTCACCCAGGAAAACGCCGTTCGCGTGGAAAAGATTGTCGCGCGCGGGGATAATAGCGATTGATTGACTCAGCCGATCGAATTGGCTGATAGTTTGACGTTCGAACGATTGATTCACCTTTGGTTTTGAAAGGTCGCACATGAGCGATAGCCAGAACATGTCCGATGAGGTACGCGCCCGCCTTCGCGCCATTCCTTCCGTCAACGAGCTGCTTGCCGAGTGGCCGGTAGTGAAGGCGGTGGGGGAGACCTGCGACGCGGTGGTCCATGCTGCCGTGACGGCCGAGCTTGACGAGGAGCGCGCCGCTATTCGTGCCGGCGCCGCCCCGCGCTCTAAGCGCGACCTGGCTTCGGCCATCGAGTGGCGTGCGCACCGCTCCGCGCTGCCGAGCCTGCGCCCTGCCGTCAACGCTACGGGCGTGGTCATCCATACCAACCTGGGTCGAGCCCCGCTCGCGGAGTCGGCGGCAAAGGCCGTGGCCGAGGTCGCGCGCGGCTACAGCACGCTCGAGTACAGTGTGGACACCTGCTCGCGCGGCTCGCGCAAGGAGCATGCCGCGCAGCTGATTCGCTCTCTCACCGGTGCCGAGGACGCGCTTGTGGTCAATAACAACGCCGCCGCGGTGCTGCTGGTGTTGGCGACTCACGCTGCGGGCAAAGAGGTTATCGTCAGCCGCGGCGAGCTTGTCGAGATTGGCGGCAGCTTTCGCATCCCCGATGTCATGGCGGCTTCGGGCGCCAAACTCGTCGAGGTCGGGGCTACCAACCGCACGCATTTGAGCGACTACGAGCGCGCCATCACGCCCGATACGGCCATGATCCTCAAGGTTCATCCTTCCAACTATCGCATCGAGGGCTTTCACGAGGAGGTGGGCTCTCGGGAGCTTGCCACCCTGGCCCACAAGCATGGCCTGCTGTTCTACGAGGACCAGGGTTCGGGCGCGCTTCTGCCCGATGACATCCTGGTGCGCGGCGGTGAGGAGCCCACGCCGGCTTCGGTCGCGGCGGGACTCGATATCGTTTCGTGCTCGGGTGATAAGCTGCTGGGCGCCGCGCAGGCGGGCATTATCATGGGCCGTCGCGATCTGGTCCAGGCCTGTGGGTCGCATCCGCTTATGCGCGCCCTGCGCCCGGGCAAACTGGCTCTGTCGGCGCTCGAGGCTACACTGCGCATCTACATGGACGGGGCGGATGTGGCCCATCGCGAGGTGCCGGTGCTCAACATGCTCACGCTTCCGCAGGCTCATCTGGAGCGTCGCGCACGCAAGCTGCGCGAGCTGATGGTGGCGGGCCTCGATAAGGCTGGCTGCCCGTGTGCCGTGCAGGTGAAAATCGTCGAGGAGTCGTCGACTCCCGGCGGTGGTTCGCTGCCTACCGTGGAGCTGCCCACGATGTGCGTGGCCGTCTGCCCGGTCGACGGGCGCCTGTCCGTCGACGCGCTCAAGCGCTCGCTCGTCCAAGACTTCGATACGCCGGTTGTCACGCGAACCTCGCACGATCGCATTTTGTTTGACGTCCGTACGCTTGTGGGCGACCGCGATATCGAGACAGCGGCATCGACGCTTGCCGCATGCGTTGCCAAGGCGGTGCGCCGATGAGTGAGGTTCAAGCGTTGGCAGAATGCCCCGTTATCGTAGGTACGGCGGGTCACGTCGACCACGGTAAGTCGGCGCTCATCGAGGCGCTGACCGGTAAGAATCCCGACCGCTTGGAGGTCGAGCGTCGCCGTGGCATGACCGTGGAGCTCGGCTTTGGCGAGCTGGCGCTGCCGAGCGGCAATATCGTCGGCCTGGTCGACGTGCCGGGCCATGCGCACTACCTGCGTGCCATGGTGCAGGGTGCGACAGGCATCGACGTTGCCGTGCTGGTGGTTTCGGCCGTCGAGGGCGTGATGCCGCAGACCCGCGAGCACGTGCATGTGCTGGAGCTGCTGGGCGTCTCGCATATGGTGGTCGCGCTGACGATGTGCGACCTGGCCGATGCCGAGATGATCGAGCTTGCCGAGCTCGATGTTGATGACTTTTTGTCGGGCACCGTGTTTGCGGGCGCGCCGATCGTTCCCGTGTCGTCAAAGACGGGCGAGGGGATTGATGCGCTGCTGGCAGCGCTCGACGAGTGCGTTGACGCCTGTTGGGCTGCCTGTCGCGATCGCGCCGAGCGAACCGACGCCGCGCCGCGCCTGCCGATCGATCGCTGCTTTACGATCAAGGGTGCCGGCACCGTCGTGACGGGTACGCTGCACGACGCGCCGGTTGCGGTGGGCGATGAGCTGGTCGCGCTGCCGTCGCGCACGGTCTGTCGTGTGCGCGGGATTCAGGTTCATGGTGACACGCAGCGGGCGTTGCCCGGTCAGCGCGTGGCACTCAACCTGGTGGGCGACGGTGCCGCTTCGCTCGATCGCGGCGAGATGCTTGGCGTGGAAGGCCGTTTTGGCCAGACGCTGCGCTTTATGATGACGTTGACCTACCTGGGCCGTGAGGGCGCCATGCCGCGCGTGCTCGAGTCGGGCGCGCGCGTGCACGTGATGGCGGGTACGGCCGAGGTTGTCGGCCGCATTATGCTCATGGAGGGCGAGGCGCCTGTGGCGGTGGGCGAGACGCGTACCGTTCAGGTGCGTCTTGAGGACCCGCTGCCGTTGCGCGCCGGCGACCATGCCGTGGTGCTGTCGTATTCGCCGGTGATGCTCATTGGCGGCGGTCGCGTGCTGCTGTCGCGTTGCCGTCGTTCACGCGAGCTTTCGGCGGGGGAGCGCGCATTATATGCGGCGCTCGAGGCCGGGGATGTTACCGGCGCGGTGGATTCGTGGCTGGCGCTTCAGGCACTGCCGGTGGCGGCTGCCGATGTTGCTGTGGCGCTGGATATGGCTGCCGGAGATGTTGATACTGCGTTGCGTGCGCTGGTGGACCAGGGCACGGTGTGTGAGCTTACCGCGGGCGACGTGGCGCTGTACGCGAGTACGGCCGTGCTCGACGCTGTGATGGACACGCTCGCGACGACCCTGTCGGCCATGCACGCGGCGGCTCCCAAGGAGACGGGCTTTACGCCCGGTGCCGTCGCCCATGCTGCCTGGCCTGCTGCCGACGATGCTGTTGCCGCTGCCTTGATCGCCGAGGGCTGTTCGCGCGGCGTTTGTGCCGCCGAAGGCGCCGAGGTGTTTGACCCGCACTCTGCAGCCGCCGCGGCGCGTGTGGTGCGCGAGGCCTGCGAGCGTATCGTTGCCTTGCTGGATGAGGCCGGCCTCGATGCGCCGACGTTGCCCGAGGTGGGCGAGCAACTGCAGCTCGATCGCGACACCATGACGCGTGCCCTGCGCGAGCTTTCGCTCAACCGCTCGATCGTCAAGGTCGAGCGCGACGTGGCTCTGTCCGCTGCCGCCGAGGCCCATGCGCGCGAGCTCGTCGCCGCTGCCATTGAGGCAGCCGGCGGCGCAGCCACCACGAGCGTGCTGCGCGAGGCCCTGGGCGTGTCGCGCAAACGTGCCATCAGCATCCTGGAGCATCTGGACGCCGTGCGCTTTACGGTACTCGACAAGGAAGCCGGCGGTCTGCGCTCCCTGCGCTAGATTGGCTGCTCGGTTTGGTAAAATACCGCCGCACTTGGGAACGGATGGGCTCCGGTGGGCTCCGCGGTCCTCAAAACCGTTGCGAGGCGTGCAAAACGTCTTGGATGTGTTCGATTCACATACGTTCCCGCCACACACTACCAGCGCTTTTGTGCTCGCGGTCTTGCTGCGTGCCGCAAAGGCGCTGTTTTGTTTTTGTACGGGTCCGCCGTGTCGCCTGTCATGTCGTCTGCGGTATTTGCCCCGTGCGCTGGATTTTGAACGTGCCGATGGAGGTGTTTTGCCGTATGACTACCGTAAGACGTGCCGATCTTTCTTGTGTCGTCCAGGCGGGCGGGCTGTCTTCACGCATGGGCTGCGATAAGGCGCGCATGTCGTTTTGCGGCGAGCCGCTCATCGAGCGCGTCCTGGGTCGGCTGGCGCCAGTTGCCGGCGAGTTGGTCGTGACGACTTCGCGTCCCAGTGAGCTTGCCTATCTTGAGGAGCGCGCGTTTGGCGGCTTGGTGCCGCGAATAGTGCCGGACCTTGAGGGATCGGCGGGCGCCATGCGCGGCATCGCGAGCTCGTTGGCCGCGGCCCGATTGCCGCTCGTGGCGATCGTCGCCTGCGATATGCCGTTTGTCTCGCCGGAACTCATCGGCGCGCTTGCCGATCGTGTCGAGGCCGAGGCGCTCGACGTGTGCGTGCCGCGCGAGGAGCGGGGGATTGAGCCGCTTTGTGCCGTCTGGCGCCGTGACGCGTGTGCGCCGGTTGCCCAAGAGCTGCTCGCCTGCGACCGTCAGCGCATTCGCTGCCTGATCAATCGCGTTCAGGCTGGTTATATGGATGAGCCGCAGATCGTTAAGGTCGCAGGCTCGACGCTCTGCTTCGAGAACGTCAATACACCCGAGGAATTTGCGGCAGCCGAGCTGCTCGCCTAGACGATGGGAGATGCCATGCCTCACGATATCTGTCCCGACACCGGAGAACCCTGCACTTGCGATGGGTCTGAGCCCTGTACCTGCGGTTGCGGTGGCTGTGGACATACTGCGGAAGAGGAAGCGGCCGCCGCGGCGTATCGTGAGACACACCGCGGCGGCCCGTCCGGCGATGCCCTAGACCACGAACGCAAGATCATCGTGTCGTTCGACAGCACTTTCGATGTGATGGAATGCGAGCAGCTGTGCCTTGCCGCCGGTGTGCCTGGGCGCATCATGCCATTGCCGGGCTCCATAACTGCCGGCTGTGGGCTTTGCTGGGTCATGCCGTTCTCCGGCGATGCCCTCGCCGCCTTCCGCGCTGCCACCGAAGGCCGCATAACCCCCGCCGACTACCATCAGCTCGTCCTCTAGCCATCAAAACCACCACAAAGGTGCCTGTCCCCAATGTGGTGGTTTGGAACACGTGGACGAAACAGGTTTGAAACACAGGTTTTGCACGTCAGGCACTCAAAAACGCTTCTACCTGCATCGTAATCAAAACGAAACATCTGCTCGTCGGCTTATGCGAAACTTTGCTGCAACAGTGCGATATTATCCATACTCGATAAAGCTCGCGGCGCATGGTACGCCGCGAACGACACCTTTCTTTTCCATCAATTGGAGGAAGCATGAGCTATACGCAGAAAGTTCTCGACGAGCTCAAGGCCCGCTATCCCGAGCAGCCTGAGTTCATCCAGGCCGCGACCGAGATCCTCGGCACCATCCAGCCGGCGCTCGACGCCCACCCCGAGTACGAGGAGGCCGCCCTGTTGGAGCGTCTCGTCGAGCCCGAGCGCATCGTTATGTTCCGTGTTCCCTGGGTCGACGATCAGGGCAAGGTTCAGGTCAACCGCGGTTACCGCGTCGAGTTCAACTCTGCCATTGGACCCTACAAGGGCGGCCTGCGCTTTAACCCGACGGTCACCCTGGGCATGCTCAAGTTCCTGGGCCTGGAGCAGATTCTCAAGAACAGCCTGACCACCCTTCCCATGGGCGGCGGCAAGGGCGGTTCCGACTTTGACCCCAAGGGCAAGTCCAACAACGAGATTATGCACTTCTGCCAGTCCTTCATGACCGAGCTCTATCGCCACATTGGCCCCAACACCGACGTTCCCGCCGGCGACCTGGGCGTTGGCGGCCGTGAGGTTGCCTACCTGTTCGGTCAGTACAAGCGCCTGACCAACGAGTGGACTGGCGTCCTTACCGGCAAGGGCCTCTCCTTTGGCGGCTCGCTCGCCCGTACCGAGGCCACCGGCTACGGCCTGGTCTACTTTGTGGACGAGTACCTCAAGAGCCGCGGCGAGTCCTTCGAGGGCAAGAACGTCGTCGTTCACGGCTCCGGTAACGTCGCCATCTACGCGGTCCAGAAGGTCGCCCAGCTCGGCGGTAAGGTCCTGGCCTGCTCCGACACCCATGGCTGGGTCGAGGATCCCGACGGCATCGACTACACCGTGCTCGAGCACATCTACAACAAGAAGCGCTCCGGCCACGACAAGGGCGTTACGCTCGCTATGTATGTTGACGAGAAGCCCAACGCCGTGTGGCACGAGGGCGACGGCCGTGGCGTTTGGCAGCTGCCCTGCGACATCGCGCTGCCCTGCGCTCGCGAGAACACGCTGCTGCTCGAGGACGCCCAGGCGCTCGTCGCCAACGGCTGCAAGGTGGTCGGCGAGGGCGCGAACATGCCCACGACCATCGAGGCCACGACTTACTTCCAGGAGAACGGCGTTGCCTTTATGCCCGGTAAGGCTGCCAACGCCGGCGGCGTGCTCGTGTCCGGCCTGGAGATGAGCCAGAACGCCGAGCACCTGTCCTGGACCTTCGAGGAGGTCGACGGCAAGCTCGAGCAGCTCATGCGCGGCATGTTCCACAACGTGGACGACACCGCCAAGGAGTATGGCCAGGAGGGCAACTTTGTCATGGGCGCCAACATCGCCGGCTTCCTGAAGGTTGCCGACGCCATGCTCGCCCAGGGCGTCTGCTAATTCTTCGCTCGACATAGCATGTGATGAGGCTCCCAGCTATCTGGCTGGGAGCCTTTTCTATCCCGGAGGACTCTTCATAACTTGCGGTGAAATACGGACTGTTTAGCGTCCCAGAACGGCTAATCAGTCCGTATTTCACCGCAAGTTATGGATGGGTGGGTGGATTTTGTCCTAAAACGGTGTGCGGCCCCTCGTTTGGTACACTTAAAAGTACTGGACAAGTGAAGAGATGGGGGAGAACGTGCTCAAGTTCGGTACCTACGTCCGTGTTGGAAACGCGGCCGAAGCCTATGAGCTCTTGCAGAAGAACCGCAACAACAAGATTGTGGGCGGTGGCATCTGGATGCGCCTGGGTTCGCGTCGCGTGGCGACGGCGATTGACCTTTCGGCCTGTGGACTCGATCAGATCGAGGAGACCGATACCGAATTTCGCATCGGTGCCATGTGCACCCTGCGCCAGCTCGAGCGTCATGCCGAGCTCAACGCGCTTGTCAACAATGTCTTTGAGTTTGCCGTCCACGATATCGTGGGCGTTCAGTTGCGCAACACCGCCACGGTGGGCGGCAGCATCTACGGCCGCTTTGGCTTCTCTGACGTGCTCTCGGCCTTTTTGGCGCTCGATTCGTATGTTGAGCTGACGGGTGCCGGCCGCGTGCCGCTCGCCGAGTTCGTTGACATGGGCTACGTGCGCGACGTGATCGAGCGCGTCGTGGTCGTCAAGCACGATTACCGTGCGAGCTACGAAGCCGTGCGCAAGGCCGCGACCGACTTCCCCTCGCTGAACGTCACCGCCGCCTGGTGGGACGGCTCCTGGCACGTCACCGTGGGCGCTCGCCCGCTTCGCGCGACCTTGCTTCGGGGCGAGGCATGCGGCCTTACCAGCGAGCAGCCTTCCGAGGACGAGCTGCGCGCCCTAGCCGCATCCGTGCGTGCCCTGAGCTACGGCACCAACCTGTGGGGCTCGGCCGACTACCGCCGCTGCATCTCGGCCCCGCTTGCCGTGCAGGCCGTGCGCCGCGCCGCCGGCATTGAGCTTTCGGCCGCGCTTGCCCGCGAGCTCGAGACCGTGCAAGTGCCTAAGTTTGCCACGGACGAGTATTCCTGCCGCCGCGTGCCCGGCGTCGATTCTAGCGAGGTGCGCTAATGGCTGCCAAACTCATCGATCTTTCCTTTACGCTCAACGGCCGTAAGGTCAAGGTTCAGATTGCCCCCGACACCATGCTCTTTGCGCTGTTGCGCGAGCAGGGCTGCGCGTCGGTGCGCTGCGCCTGCGAGACCACCAACTGCGGCCTGTGCACGGTGTGGCTCGACGGCGACCCGGTGCTGAGCTGCTCGGTTCCCGCCGCTCGCGTCGAGGGCCACACCATCACCACGCTTGAGGGCCTCAAAGCCGAGTCCGAGGCACTCGCCCGTGCAATGGCTGCCGAAGGTGCCGAGCAGTGCGGTTTTTGCGCCCCCGGCCTCATCATGAACGTGCTGGCGCTCGCCCGCGCTGCCAAGGAGGACCCGAGCCTCGTCGCCACGCGCGAGGAGCTCTCGCGCCAGCTCGCCGGTAACCTCTGCCGTTGCAGCGGCTACGAGAGCCAGCTGCGCGCCATCGTTCGCTTCCTCAACGAGTCTGGCGTGCAGGTGGGCTTTGAGATGCCCAAGCTGCCGGTCAATAACACCAGCTGCGATGGCGTCTCGTATAAGCAGATCACTCACAAGCAGCCCAAGAAGGACTCGAAGGCCCTGCTCGAGGGGCGTCCCGTCTACACGGGCGACCTGGTGCCTGCCGGCGCCCTGATCGTCAAGCTCAAGCGCAGCCCGTATGCCCGCGCCAAGATCCGCTCCATCGATACGTCGCGCGTCCTGAAGGTGCCCGGCGTGGTGGGCGTCTACACTTACGAGGACGTGCCCAAGCGCCGCTTTACCATCGCCGGCCAGAGCTATCCGCAGCCGAGTCCCTACGACCGCCTGATTCTCGAGAATCTCGTCCGTTACCAAAACGAAGAGGTGGCTATCGTCGCCGCCGAAACCGAGGAGGCCGCCGACAAGGCGCTCAAGCTCATCAAGGTTGACTACGAGGTACTCGAGCCCCTGCTCGACTTTACCCAGGCGCTCGATAATGACATCGTGGTCCACCCCGAGGGCGATGTGACCTTTATGTTCCCGCAGGGCGGCGACGTTCCGCGCAACCTGGTGTGCAGCGGTACGAGCGACTTTGGCGACCTGGACGAGGCCTTCGCCCAGAGCGACATCGTCTTTGAGCGCACCTACACCAGCCAGGCCACGCAGACCGCGCCCATGGAAACCTTCCGCGCCTTCGCGACGACCGACGCCTTCGGCCGCATCTCGGTGACCACCTCTACGCAGGTGCCCTTCCACGTGCGCCGCATGGTCGCGCAGTCGCTCGACATTCCGCAGTCGCAGGTGCAGGTCATTAAGCCGCGCATCGGCGGCGGCTTTGGCTCCAAGCAGACGGGCTGCTGCGAGATCTTCGTGGCGTTTGTGACGCAGCAGACCGGCCGTCCGAGCTACTGCTGCTACACGCGCGAGGAGACCATCACCGCGGGCAACTCGCGTCACCAGATGCAGATGACCGTTAAGCTGGGCGCCATGAACGACGGCACTATCACGGCCATCGACCTGCACACGCTGTCCAACGCCGGCGCCTATGGCGAGCACGCCACCACGACGATCGGCCTCTCGGGCCACAAGAGCCTGCCCATCTACAACCACGTGAAGGCGAGCCGCTTTAGCTGGGACGCCGTCTACACCAACACCAACCGCGGCGGCGCGTATCGCGGCTACGGTGCCACCCAGGGCCAGTTTGCCGTGGAGAGCGCCGTCAACGAGCTCGCCGACATGCTGCACATGGACCCCGCCGACCTGCGCCTTAAGAACATCGTGCGCGAGGGCGAGGTCATGCCGCAGTACTACAACGAGAAGCTCAACGCCTGTGCGCTCGACCGCTGCCTGCTGCGCGCGATGGACATGATCGGCTGGCGCGACAAGCCGCTGGCCGTGGATCTGGGCGATCGCGTGCGCGCCCTGGGCTGCGCGCTCACCATGCAGGGCTCGGGCATTTCCAACGTGGACATCGCCGGCATCGACATGCGCCTGGAAGAGGACGGCTTCATTACCATCGGCACCGGAGCCACCGATAACGGCATGGGCGTCGACACGATCCTGGCGCAGATTGCCGCCGAGGAGCTGGGTGTGGAGAGCTCGCTCATTGTGGTGCGCGGCGTGGACACCGATGTGTCGCCGTTTGATGCCGGCTCGTACGCGAGCTCGGGTACGTACGTGACGGGACTTGCCGCCAAGAACGCCGCGACCGAGCTGCGTGAGAAGATCTGCGCCAAGGCCGCCCAGATGTGGGACGTGGATGCCGCCGACGTGGTCTTCGATGGCCAGTACGTGCGTCTGTCTGACGAGCGTGCCGCGCGCGAGCAGAACCGCTACCTCACGCTGCGCGACTTTGCCAACCTGTGCGTCAAGAACATCGCGGGCGGCGACGCGCTCACCTCGCATGCCTCCGCCTGCCTGCCCGTTTCGCCTCCGCCGTTTATGGCCGGTATTGCCGAGGTCGAGGTCGACAAGGCCACCGGCAAGGTGACTGTGGTGGACTATGCGGCAGCCGTCGACTGCGGCACCGTGATCAACGAGGCGCTCGCGCGCGTCCAGGCCGAGGGCGGTATTGCCCAGGGTATCGGTCACGCGCTCTACGAGATCGTTGATCACGATGAGCGCGGCCGCCTGCGCACCGGCAACTTTATGAGTTACAAGCTGCCCACGCGCCTGGATATCGGCAGCATTCGCGTGGCCTTTGAGCCGAGCTACGAGCCGACGGGCCCGTTTGGTGCCAAGTCGATCGGCGAGGTCGTCATCAACACGCCGCTCGCCGCCGTTGCCTCGGCCGTGGCGCACGCCACCGGCCACCAGGTTCGCTCGCTGCCGATCACGCCCGAGAAGGCCCTGCTGGGGGAGTAGCGGGTCATCGAACAGGTCGTAATTGGCGGGGCGGGACAACTCGCCCCGCCTTTTGCACTCGTGGTGAGGTCGTGAGCCTGTAAAAGGTGTGCGTGCGCTTGCCGTTCGTATCTGCTATCATTCCTAGTCTGTGCGCTCATGCGGGCGTGGCGGAATTGGTAGACGCGCCAGATTTAGGTTCTGGTGGGATTCCCGTGAAGGTTCGAGTCCTTTCGCCCGCACCATCGCACCTGCGTCGGCCTTGGCCGTCGCGATACTTTGTTGCATAAAGGTACCAGCACCTCAGATAAGCTGGGCAGTATGAGGAGGAACGTGTTGAACATCACCGCTTCTGACGTCAAGGACGCCAAGCTCACCGCTACGGTCACCATCCCGGCCGCCGACGTCGACGCCGCGATCAAGAAGGCCTACAAGGACACCGCCAAGAAGTACCGCTTCCCGGGCTTCCGTGCCGGCAAGGCCCCCCGTCCGGTCATCGACTCCGCTCTTGGCGCCGAGGCTACCCTCGCTCAGGCCACCAACGACCTGATCGCCGCCAACGAGCCCGCCGTCCTCAACGAGCTGGACATCGTCCCCACCAAGAACGGTGACTACAAGGAGCTCGACCTCGCCAAGGATCACGAGGACTACACCTACACCGTCGAGTTCTCCCTGCGTCCTGCTGCTGAGCTCTCCTCCTTCGACGCTGTCGAGATCGAGATGCCTCCTGCGGAGGTCACCGAGTCCGAGATTAACAACCAGGTCGAGATGCTCCTCAACTACCGTGCCACCTTCGAGGACGTCGAGGGTCGCGCCGTCGAGGCCGAGGACTACGTCACCGTCGACCTCAAGGCCGTCGAGAACGCCGACAACTTTGCCGCCGAGGGCCGCATGCTCATCGCCGGTAGCGACAGCAACCCCAAGGAGTTCAACGAGGCCCTGATCGGCGCTAACGTTGACGACGTTAAGAAGGTCACCTGGACCGACGAGGTCGAGGAGGGCGAGGAGGCCGAGACCCACACCGTCGAGGTCACCGTCAAGGGCATCAAGGTCCGCAACACCCCCGAGCTCACCGACGAGCTTGTCAAGTCCGACTTCGGCTTCGACAGCATCGATGCCATGCGCGACGCCATCAAGATCGAGATCGAGCAGGACAAGGCTTCCCGCCTGCCGGCTGAGAAGGAGAACCGTTGCGTCTCCGCTCTCGCTGAGCGTCTGCAGCTCGACGAGATGGACGCCGACTACGAGCAGTCCGTCTTTGAGGAGCTTGGCCAGAACTTCCTGTCCAACCTTGCTGCCCGCGGCATGACCCTGGACACCTGGCTTCCCGCTTCCGGTCTGACCATGGAGCAGTTCATCGGCGACCTGCACAAGCAGGCCAACGACGTTGCCCGTGAGTCCCTGGCGCTCGACGCCCTCGCCCGTGAGCTCAAGATTGAGGTCACCGAGGACGACATCAACGCCGAGTTCGAGAAGGCTGGCGTCAAGGACATCGAGGCTTCCAAGGCCGAGTTCATCGCCGATGGCCGCATGCCTGCCGTCCGCGAGTCCATCCGTCGCTCCAAGGCCGTCGACCACCTGGTCGAGAACGCCAAGGTGACCGAGGTCGACGAGACCGCCAAGGACGCCAAGTAATTCTCGCCACCTTGCCCGCGAGCGCATGGGTGCGCCCGTGATGGGGTAAAGTTATACACCGGTTATCCGGTTGCTTCGTACGGTGCCAGCCAATGCATAGCATGCGGGCACCGTACGTTTATCTAGAACCAATTTGGTCCGCAAGAGAGAAATGGAGATGCGTATGATCGCCAAGTTCGATTCCGCCCTCGTGCCATACGTTATCGAGCAGACGCCGCGCGGCGAGCGCAGCTACGATATCTATTCGCGCCTGCTCAACGACCGCATCATCTTCTTGGGCGAGGAGATCAACTCCGTCAGCGCCAACCTGGTCGTTGCCCAGCTGCTGCATCTTGAGAGCCAGGATGCCGAGAAGGATATCTCGCTCTACATCAATTCGCCCGGTGGCGAGGTCTACTCCGGCCTGGCGATTCTTGACACTATGAACTTCATCAAGCCGCAGGTCTCCACCATCTGCGTCGGTATGGCTGCGTCCATGGCCGCCGTGCTGCTTTCGGCCGGCGCTAAGGGCAAGCGCTTCTGCCTGCCGCACTCCAAGGTCATGATTCACCAGCCCAGTGGCGGTGCCCAGGGTCAGCAGACCGAGATCGAGATCGTTGCCGAGGAGATCAAGAAGACTCGCCGCGAGCTCAACCAGATCCTGTCCGACGCCTCTGGCCAGCCTATCGAGAAGGTCCAGGCCGACACCGAGCGCGATAACTACTTGACCGCTGCCGAGGCCCTCGACTACGGCCTGATCGACCGTATCGTCACCTCGCGCGACCTCGCCGCGAAGGACGCCTAGGATGGCCGGTAACATGCAGGACAACTTTGACGAGAACGGCAACCCCATCCGCTGCTCCTTTTGCGGAAAAGAGCAGGGCCAGGTCCGTCGCCTCGTAAAGGGCCCGACCAACATCTTTATCTGTGACGAGTGCGTCGCCGCCTGCTCCGAGATCCTTGAGGAGTCGCTTGCTTCGGACTTTATGGACGCTGCCCGCAACGGCAAACTGCCGGGCTTCCTCAACGACTATGGTCAGGCTGCATCCCAGCCCGCCGTGGACCCCGAGACCGAGGGTTTTGAGCTCGAGGACGACCGTCAGGTCATCACGCACGTGCCGACGCCGCACGAGATCTATGACGAGCTTTCGGCCTATGTTATGGGCCAGGAGGACGCCAAGCGCGCCATGTCGGTTGCCGTGTACAACCACTATCGCCGCGTGATCGAGGGCGGCGCCGCGGTGTCTGCCTTTGACGACGGCATGGGCTCGCAGTTCGACGACGATATGGACGAGGTAGAGCTCGCCAAGTCCAACATTTTGCTGCTCGGTCCCACCGGTACCGGCAAGACCCTGCTCGCCCAGACGCTTGCGCGCATCCTCGAGGTGCCGTTTGCCATCGCCGACGCTACCGCGCTCACCGAGGCCGGCTACGTGGGCGAGGATGTGGAGAACATCCTGCTCAAGCTCATCAATGCTGCCGATGGCGATATCGAGCGCGCACAGGTGGGCATTATCTACGTGGACGAGATTGACAAGATCGCCCGCAAGGCCGAGAACCTCTCCATTACCCGCGATGTCTCGGGCGAGGGTGTTCAGCAGGCGCTGCTGAAGATCCTTGAGGGCACGGTGGCAAGCGTTCCGCCCACCGGCGGCCGCAAGCATCCCCAGCAGGAGCTGCTGCAGATCGACACGACCAACATCCTGTTCATCTGCGGCGGTGCCTTTGTGGGTCTGGATAAGATCATCGCCGATCGCGTGGGCAACAAGGGCGTGGGCTTCAACTCCGAGATCGCCGGCCCCACCTCGGTCGACGAGAACGACCTACTGCGTCAGGTGCTCCCTCAGGACCTCAACGCCTTTGGCATGATTCCCGAGTTTGTGGGACGTACGCCCGTCGTGACCCAGACGCAGGCGCTCGACGAGGACGACCTGGTGTCGATCCTGACCGAGCCCAAGAACGCCGTGGTGCGTCAGTACCGTAAGATGTTCCAGCTCGAGGACGTCGATCTTGAGTTTGAGGACGCGGCCTTGCACGAGATCGCCCGCATGGCGCTTGCCCGCAAGACCGGCGCCCGCGGCCTGCGTTCCATCTGCGAGGACGTACTGCAGCAGACGATGTTCGACCTCCCCAGCGAGGAAGGTGTCGCCAAGGTCGTTGTGACCGAAGCCTCCGTAAAGGGCGAAGAACAGCCCCAGCGCATCTACGGTTAAAACCTGTCAAAACGTTTTTGTCGATAGCCTCCGACCATCCGCGGTCGGAGGCTATTTTATATATACGCAATAACCCCAACTACCTGTGTTATTCTGTGTGTTTGTTTAAGCCTCAGCGAAGTCATATCAGACTGAAGTAATCGATACCTAAGGGGAGGAATGCAGACCCTGACGGGCCTACATTCCTCCCCGGCGGGACAGGGAGAGATATATGGAAGAAATGCCCAAGAACTACGATCCGTCGACCAACGAGCCGGCGATCCTGCAGAAGTGGCTCGACGGCGGCTACTACAAGCGCCGCGAGGGCGTGGGCGACTGCACCGTCACCATTCCGCCTCCCAACGTGACCGGCAAACTCCACATGGGCCACGCCACCGATGACTCCATCCAGGACGCCATCATCCGTATGGCCCGCATGCGCGGCAAGTCCACGCGCTGGGTGCTGGGCACCGATCACGCCGGTATCGCTACGCAGACCAAGGTCGACAAGAAACTCAAGAGCGAGGGCATTAGCCGCCTGGAGATCGGTCGCGACAAGTTTGTCGACGCTTGCTGGGATTGGACCCACGAGTACGGCGGCATCATCGTCGAGCAGATCAAGCGTATGGGCTGCTCCGTTGACTTCGACAACGAGCGCTTTACCATGGACGAGGATTACGCACAGGCCGTGCGCAAGGTCTTCTGCGATTGGTACCACGACGGCCTGATCTACCGTGGCAAGCGTATCGTTAACTGGTGCCCCAACTGCACCACCGCCATCTCGGACGACGAGGCCGAATATAAGGACGAGAAGGGCCACCTGTGGCACCTGCGCTACCCGCTGACCGAGCCGGTCAACGGCCAGGATTACATCGTCGTCGCCACCACGCGCCCCGAGACCATGCTCGGCGACACGGGCGTCGCTGTCTCCCCGAAGGACCCCGAGAAGGCCGCCTTTGTGGGTAAGACCGTCAAGCTCCCCATCGTCGACCGCGAAATCCCCATCTTTGAGGATTGGCATGTCGACGCCAACTTCGGCTCCGGCTTCGTCAAGGTAACGCCTGCTCACGACCCCAACGACTACGCCATGGGTCAGGCCCACGACCTGCCGCAGATCAATATCTTCGACGAGCACGCGGTGGTCGTCGAGGGCTACGGCGAGTTCACCGGCATGAACCGCGACGAGTGCCGCGAGGCCGTCATCAAGTGGTTCGAGGAGCACGACCTGCTCGATCACGTCGAGGACCTTGATCACTCCGTCATGCACTGCTACCGCTGCGACGCCGCGCTTGAGCCGTGGCTGTCCGAGCAGTGGTTCGTGGCCGTTGACAAGCTCAAGGGGCCGGCGCTTGACGCCGTTAACTCCGGTAAGGTTATCTTCCACCCCGCGCGCTGGACGCAGACCTACACCACCTGGATGGAGAACCTTAAGGACTGGTGCATTAGCCGCCAGCTGTGGTGGGGCCACCGCATCCCCGTGTTCTACTGCGAGGACTGCGGCTGGGAGGACGCTCTTACCGAGGACACCGATGTGTGCCCCAAGTGCGGCGGCCATCATGTGCATCAGGACGAGAACGTGCTGGACACCTGGTTCAGCTCGCAGCTGTGGACCTTCGCCACGCAGGGCTGGCCGCAAAAGCCGGAGCTGCTCGAGGGCCATCACCCCACGACGGCGCTCGTCACCGCGCGCGACATCATCGCGCTGTGGGTCGCCCGCATGGTCATGAGCTCGCTGTACTTCCTGGACGAGGTGCCGTTTAAGGACGTCGTCATCTACCCGACGATCCTGGCCAAGGACGGCAGCCGCATGTCCAAGTCCAAGGGCAACGGCGTTGACCCCATGGACCTTATTGGCATGTACGGCGCCGATGCCATGCGCTTCAACCTGCTCACGCTGTGCACCAACAACCAGGACGTCAAGTTCGACGCGAACATCGACAAGAAGACCAAGAAGCTCATCGACAGCCCGCGTACCGAGCAGGCCAAGTCGTTTGTGACCAAGATCTGGAACGCCAGCCGCTTCTTGCTTATGAACATGGAGGGCTACGCGCCCGGTGAGCCCGTCGTGGAGACGCCGGCCGACGCCTGGATGTTCAGCCGTCTGGCCAAGGCCGTCAAGATGGTCACCGAGGGTATCGAGAACTACACCTTTGGCGATATGGCTCGCGGCGTGCAGCAGTTCTTCTGGAACGAGGTCTGCGACTGGTACGTCGAGGTCACCAAGGCCCGCCTGAAGGGCGAGGGCCGTCTGCAGGCGCAGCGCAACCTGATCTTTGTGCTCGATACCTCCATTCGCCTGATGCACCCGCTCATGCCGTTTGTCACCGAGGAGATCTGGGACAACATGCCGGCGAGCGTGCTTGATCTGGACGCCGAGGGCAACGTTGACCGCGCCGAGGCGCTCATGATCGCCAAGTGGCCCGAGCCCGCCGACTATGCCAAGTATGTCGACGAGGACGCCGAGCGCGCGTTTGAACTGTGCCGCGCCGTCGTGTCTGCCGCCCGCGCCACGCGTTCGCGTTATCGCTTGAGCCCCAAGGCCGAGCTCGACGTGGTCGTGCGCGCCGGCGCCGAGGACATCGAGAAGCTCGAGAGCCTGCGCTCCACGATTGAGCCGCTGGCCAACACCGCTTCGCTGGTTATGGGTACCGACGTTGAGAAGCCGGCTGCGAGCATCGCCGTGGTCGATAGCGGCGTCGAGGTCTTTGTGGTGCTCGAGGGCAAGGTCGACCTTTCGGCCGAGAAGGCACGCCTGGAGAAGGAGATTGCCGCGGCCCAGAAGGAGCTCGCCGGCTGCGAGAAGACGCTCGCCAACGAGGGCTTTGTGGCCAAGGCCGCGCCCGCCGTGGTCCAGAAGAAGAAGGACCGTGCAGCTGAGCTCAAGGAGATCCTGACGGCACTGACTGCTCAGGTCGCTGACTTCTCGTAGATCTTACTGAGGGGCGCGTCCCGACGCTTTGCTCGCTACTGCGGACAGTCCTGCGCAAGACGGACAGCACATTAAGTGCTGTCCTTTGCGTGCGGAACTTGTATCGAGCAAAGCGTCGGGCCGCTCCTTGTGCGGTTACGTGGTTGTTTGCATCTGGCGCGTTTGGGCCACTGGGTTGTGGCCTTGAATCTGCTGCAAGCGGTGTTTGGCTGATATTTTGAATGGGAGGGGCTCGTTGTTGCTTACGGGCCTCTTTTTATGTTGAGGGGACTTTGGTTATGGCGAAGCGTTCTGGGTTGTATTCGGTGCCGTTTGGGGTTCCGGAACTTTCTTTTGATGAGGCTGTTGCACTTGCGGCCGATACGGGCAAGATTGCGCGCTATTCCACGCCGCTGCTCGAGACCGTCGTTGAGATGCTCGATGAGCTTGGTCGTCCTGACGAGTTCTATGATTGCGTCCAGATAGCCGGTACCAATGGAAAGACCTCGACGACGCGATTCTCGGCTGCCATTCTTCGTGGTGAGGGCCTTAAGACGGCGCTCTTTACGTCTCCTCATCTGGTGCGTTATCCCGAGCGTATGGAGATTGATGGAAAGGTCGTCTCAGACGAGGTCTTTGCCCATGGTGTCTCTGCGGCGTATGAGGCAGGTCGTCGTCTCAACGCACGTCGTGAGGCGGCGGGCGAGGAGCTTCGTTCTATTACGCCCTTCGATCTTTTGTCCGTGGCCGGTTTGACTATGTTTGCCGAGGCTTGCGTGGACGTGGCCGTGCTTGAGGTTGGCATGGGCGGACGCTGGGATGCTACGAGTGCGACCGATCCCGTGGCCGTCGCCATTACGGGCATTGGACTCGACCATACGAAGGTCCTTGGCGATACGCTCGAGGCCATTGCGGGGGAGAAGGCTGCGGTTATCAAACCCGGGCGTTTGGTTGTTTTGGGCGAGGGTTCGCATGAGGCGAGCGTGCAGCGCGTGATGGATGCCCGTTGCCGCGAATGCGGTGTGGTGCCGCTCGTGGTGAACCATGTCACGACTAAGGTGCCGGCGCATGTGGGCGACACGGTTGAGTTCAGCTGCACCACGCCGCGCGCGATCTATACGTCGAGGATGGTTAAACCGGCGTATCAGCCGCAGAATGCCGCGTGCGCGATTATGCTGTGCGAGGGGTATCTGGGCCGCGAGCTCGACCACGATGCGCTCGACGCTTCGCTTATGGGCTGCCCCACGCCGGGTCGCTTTGATGTGCTGGGAACCGATCCACTCAAGCTGATTGACGCCTGCCATAACCCCCAGAGCTGCGAGAACTTTGTGAGCGCACTGGACGAGATTGATCCGTGCGTAGAGAATCGCCCAACGTTGCTGTGCGCCGCGCTGGCCGATAAGGACGTGGCGGGCATCGTCGACGTGCTTGTTCCGGCGTTCCCCCGTGTGGTCGTGACGCAAACCGATTCCGATCGCGCCCTGCCGGCAGAGGAGCTCGCTGCCCTGGTGGACGCCAATAAGCTCGTGAGCGTGTACCCCAGCGTATCCGAGGCCCTCGCAGCCCTCGATGCCGCGGGCGAGCCCTTCGTAGCAGCCGGCACCATCACCCTGGGCGGCGAAGTAGCGGGGCTGCTGCGCTAGCCCATCCCCTCATCAGTTGCGGTGAAATAGTTCCTATTTTTGGGTTCTAGCAGCCCATCCAGGAACTATTCCACCGCAACTTCTAGGGGAGCTTTGGTTGCGTGCCTAGTCTAGGCGGACTGGGTCGTGGGGGTAGGCGTTGAGAATCTCGACGCCGGACTCGGTGACCAGGGCAAGGTCCTCGATGCGGACGCCGGTGCGGCCGGGGAGGTAGATACCCGGCTCGATGGAGAACGTCATGCCCGGCTCTACGACTTGCTCGTTAACAAGCGAGACATCGCCTGGCTCATGGTCCTGCAGACCGATCGAGTGTCCCAGACGGTGCGTAAAGTACTGCCCATAGCCCGCTTCCTCAATTACGTCTCGCGCGGCGCGGTCCAGGTCGCACATGCGCACGCCCGGTGCGATGAGCGCTTCGGCGGCCTCGTTGGCGCGACGCACGATGTCGTAGATGCGTACAGTCTCCTCGTCCGGCTCGCCCCAAAAGAACGTGCGTGTCATGTCCGAGCAGTAGTTGCGATGACGCCCGCCAATGTCGAACAGCACCACGTCGCCGCGCTTGAGTACGGTGTCGTCGGGCTCGTGGTGCGGGTCGCCGGCGTTGGCGCCAAAGCTTACGATGGGCGGAAAGCTAAAGCCCTCGCAGCCGTGCTTGCGATACAGGCCGAGCATCTGGTCGGCAATTTCGCGCTCCGTCACGCCCTCGTGAACGAGCTTGATGGCGTCGGCCATCACGGCGTCGTTGGCGGCCGAGGACGCGCGCATGAGCTCCTGCTCGGCTTCGTCCTTGTGGACGCGTGCGGCGGTGACGGCAAAGTCGCCCAGGAAAAACTCGCTGGCGGCATGGCGCTCCATGAGCGGCATCAAAAAGCCGGAACGCATGACGGTGTCGATGCCGAGGGGCTTGGATGGATTGACCTCGCGAACGATGGCGTCGGCCACGACGTCGGTGTCGGTGTGATAGGCGACGCGGGCATTGTCATATTCCGGCAGCTGATGCAGCGCGTTGACCAAGATTACGGGCTCGCTACCGCGTGCGAGCAGTACGCCGCAAAAACGCTCGAACATATCGGCATAAAAGCCGGTCAGGTAATAAATCGACCACGAGTCGTTTACAAGCAGCTGCGCGCCGGGGTGCTGAGCCTCGAGCGCATCGAGCACGCGCGCCACACGCTGGTCATCGACATGTGCCATGAAACATCCTTTCGCTAGGGTGCCACCATGGTATCCCAAGCCCGGCAGCTAGGGACGTTCCTTTTAATATGAGCAGGACATTGTCAAGAGGCAAAATCGGGCCTGGCCCCAACGATATGGGGTCAGGCCCTCTCCCTATATCAGCCCGTCCGCGGCGACCTCGGCGTGTCTTACCGACGCTCGTCTTTGCAGTTTAATATCCGCCCGCGGCGATCTCTCGCTGGGCAATCCGTTGCTACGGCTGAGGCTTCTACGTCGAACCGACAGTCTGTGCACGCGTGTGGCGCCCTGGGCGCTCGCAGAAAAGGGACCTGAGGTTCGCCTCAACGGCTTCGGATCGAACCGCTTCCGGGGTGACTGGCTTATGTGCGGGGGACCGCCCCCCCCTACGCCTCCTCGGCCATGAGGCCGACCGCCCATACCCAGCAGGCGAGCTCGCGCGCCGTGGCCACGTTCGCCTTGTTGCCGTGGACCCCGCGCGCGAGCAGCGCCTCCCGCCTCTCGACCAGCCTCCGCACGCCCTTGGCGGCATGCCTCCGGGCGCCCCGGTCCGGGGCCTGGCCCTTGGCGAGGCCCTTCGGCCGCCCCGAGCACGTCAGGTAGTGCCACGCGGCCTCGACCAGCGTCTTCCTCAGGTGCTTGTTGCCGGCCTTGGTGATCGCGCCCCTGCGGTCGCTCTCCCCGCTGGAGTGCTCGGAGGGCGTCAGGCCGACCCACGCCGCGAACGAGCGGGCATTCCTGAACCTCGAGAACTCGCCGGCCTCGAACACGAGGTCGGCGGCGGACGCGGTGTCTACGCCCTTGAGGCAGCGGAGGGAGTCGACCCTCTTCCTCCACCTGGGCTTGCGGGCCTCGGCCTCGACGAGCCCCTCGAGCCTCGCCTTCTCCTCCGCCGCCCGCCTGACCGCGTCGACGTAGTAGGCGAGCACGTCGTTGTCGGCCCTCTCCGCGAACCTTATCGACTCGATCCAGGACCAGTGCGCCCGGGTCCAGTTGCCCTTCCTGCGGCCGGTGGGCGTCCTCTCGTCGAAGACGAGCCCGTGCCTGAGCAGGAACTTGGAGAGCCGCTGCTTCGAGCGCGAGAGGTCGTCCCTCGCGTCCTCGAGCGCCCTGGTCAGGTCGCGGGCGGCCTCGCACTCGTCGTCGGGGACCCACACCTCGACCACGTTGCCGACCGACAGCATGCGGGCGAGGAACTCGGCGTCGTTGCGGTCGTTCTTCCTGCGCCTGTCCGCGCTGGGCTTGATCATCTTCGAGACGGCGCCGACCACGCAGTCGACCCCCAGGCCGGAAAGCCTCTTCTGCAGGTCGAAGCCCGTGACCCCGGACTCGTACACGCACCTGGCCCTGGGGTCCACGGAACGGACCCACTCCGCGACGGCGCCGGCGTCGTAGCCGAAGGTCGCGGCACGTACCTCCCCGGTCATGACGTCGAGGGAGACGGCCTTTATCGAGCGGGCGTGGACGTCGAGGCCGATGAAGGTGGTAGTATCGAGCATGGGAGCCCCTTCCATGAATGCGGCGTGGCCGCCACGGTTGGATTAGACACTCACCATTGTCGGCCTAATCCGCGGTCTTTCATGCAGCAGGGGCTCTCAATGTTTTTATGTCCTGCTCATATCGTCTGTGCCGGCACTTTGGGACACTCCTTGTTAGGAGAGTGATGCAAGGGGCTCGTCCTTTACTTTACCGAGATAAAGTGAACGTGCAGATTCGCAACCCACTCGCAACTGTTCTATGGCACGATATTGAATGAATGTATGCTATGCGCCCGAGCCTTTCGGGCAGAGTGGGAGACAGTATGGTCAAGCTGTACGAGGACGGCATCTACCTGCGCGGCGGCAGCGAGGTTGTGCCTGCGGCCGAGGCTGCCGAGCGCGGTATTACGCAGACGCCCGAGGATGCCAAGCGTGGCACCATCGCGTATTCGATCCTCCAGGCACACAATACGTCCGGAGATCCCGAGGCGCTCAAGATCCGCTTCGACGCCATGGCGAGCCACGACATCACCTTTGTCGGCATCATCCAAACGGCGCGTGCCTCGGGCATGGAGCAGTTCCCGCTGCCCTACGTGCTCACCAACTGCCATAACTCGCTGTGCGCCGTGGGCGGCACCATCAACGAGGACGACCACGTCTTTGGCCTTTCCGCTGCTAAGAAGTACGGCGGCATCTTCGTTCCGCCCCATATTGCGGTCATCCACTCCTTTATGCGTGAGAACTTCGCCGGCTGCGGCAAGATGATCTTGGGCTCCGACTCGCACACCCGCTACGGCGCCCTGGGCACCATGGCCGTGGGCGAGGGCGGCGGCGAGCTGGCAAAGCAGCTGCTGCGCGACACCTACGATGTCGCCTATCCCGGCGTCGTCGCCATCTACCTCACGGGCGCTCCGCGCCCCGGCGTCGGCCCGCACGATGTGGCGCTCGCCATCATCCGCGCCGTCTTTGCCAAGGGCTACGTCAAGAACAAGGTCATGGAGTTCGTGGGCCCCGGCATCGCGAGCATGACGACTGACTATCGCAACGGCGTCGACGTCATGACCACCGAGACCACCTGCCTTTCCTCCATCTGGGCCACCGACGAGGACACACACGCGTTTTTGGCCATGCACGGCCGCGGCGACGACTACCGCGAGTTCAAGCCCGCCGATGTCGCCTACTACGACGGCTGCGTCGAGGTCGATCTGTCGAGCATCAAGCCCATGATCGCGCTGCCGTTCCATCCTTCCAACGGCTTTGAGATTGACGAGCTCAACGAGAACCTCGAGGACATCCTGCACGAGGTGGAGCTCGAGGCCGCCAAGATCGGCGAGGGCAAGACGCACTTTAGCCTGCTCGACAAGATCGTCGACGGCAAGCTGCACGTGCAGCAGGGCGTTATCGCCGGCTGCTCGGGCGGCAACTACGACTCCGTGGTCCAGGCTGCCCGCGTGCTCAAGGGCGCCAACACCGGCTGCGGCGAGTTCTCGCTGTCGGTCTATCCCACGAGCCAGCCCGTGGCACTCGAGCTTACACGCCGCGGCTACATCTACGACCTCATGGAGGCCGGCGCGATCGTGCGCACGGCGTTCTGCGGCCCGTGCTTCGGCGCCGGCGACACGCCCGCCAACAACGGCCTTTCGATCCGCCACACTACGCGCAACTTCCCCAACCGCGAGGGTTCCAAGCCGGGCAATGGCCAGCTGAGCGCCGTGGCCCTGATGGACGCCCGCTCCATTGCGGCGACGGCTGCCAACGGCGGCGTCCTGACGCCGGCGACCGACCTGCCCGAGGAGACTTGGGACGAGGCCTGCGAGTACACCTTTGACGACGCGCCGTACAAAAAGCGCGTGTACTGGGGCTTTGGCAAGGCGGAGCCTGCCGACGAGCTGGTCGAGGGTCCCAACATCAAGCCGTGGCCCGCGATGGAGCCGCTCGGCGACGATATCCTGCTCAAGGTGTGCTCCAAGATCATGGATCCGGTCACCACGACCGACGAGCTCATTCCTTCGGGCGAGACGAGCTCCTTCCGCTCCAACCCGCTGGGCCTGGCCGAGTTTACGCTCAGCCGTCGCGATCCGGCCTACGTGGGTCGCTCCAAGGAGGTCGACGCCGTGGAGAAGCGCCGCGTTGCCGGCGAGGCAGCAGGCGATCTGGCGGCACTCGATGCCGAGCTTGCGGGCGTGTTTGAGGCGCTGGTCGGCGCGGGTGTCGCGGCCGATGCCAAGGCGACTGAGTACGGCTCCATGCTCTATGCCAAGAAGCCCGGTGACGGTTCCGCCCGCGAGCAGGCCGCGAGCTGTCAGCGCGTGATCGGCGGTCTGGCCAACATCGTCCACGAGTACGCCACCAAGCGCTATCGCTCCAACGTGATGAACTGGGGTATGGTGCCCTTCCAGATGGAGGCCGAGCCCAGCTTTGAGGTGGGCGACTATGTCTTTGTGCCGGGTATCCGTGCCGCGCTCGACGGTGACCTAAAGGACATCGCCGCCTACGTGGTGCGCGCCGACGGTGCGGTCGAGCAGATTGAGCTCTACATTGCCGATATGACGGCAGAGGAGCGTGCCATCGTCAAGGCCGGCTGCCTGATCAACTACAACAAGTTCAAGGCCGCTGCCGAGTAACGCACTTAATTGTCCGCCCGGGGCTTACCCTTTCCCGCCCGCTCACGCGCTTCGCGAGGGTCGCGTTCGGGAAAGGGTAAGCCCCGGGCTACATTTCTGCGTTCTCGTTGGGTCTTGAGGGACGCTAATAAATAGACTTGCTTGATGCCGCCTCTGTTATCGGGGCGGCTTCTTTTGTCGAAAACCACCATGAAGGGGTAGGCGCCTTTGCGGTGGTTCCGTTTGTCTCGACCTGTAACATCTGGGCCCCTATTTGACGAGCGGTTGTTACAGATTGAGACAAACGATCGCCGCCGATCATTTCATCTCAATCTGTAACATCTAGGATCGAAAAGGGCCGCTAGATGTTACAGATCGAGACAGTGGAACATCGGAGCCGAAACCACCACAAAGGTGCCTGCCCGGCGGGTCCTTATTTCGATGGGGTCCAGGTTATTTCATCGTCAAATAGCCAAGTGCGTGCCGAGCCACTGTTGCGCGCTGTCTGCGGATCGGGCTCGCAGGTTTGTTCGTAGGCATCCTCGGTACACCGATCCATAAAATCGACGACTGCCGTCTGGTCGCCCTCCATGACGTAGATTACGTCGCCATCCGAGATATAGACCCCCGGTCCTTCATTGTCCACGCAGCCGGGGTCGTATGAGACGTTGCACAATTTGCTCCCGTTTGCCGCATCGAGCTCAAGGGTCGAATGATACCCGCCAACCATTTGGCCGTTCTTGGCTCGATATGTTGCGGCGCCGTACCACCGCTTAAACGTCTTGCCTTTGAGTAAACTGGTTGCCTTACCGATAAGCTGCTCATCTTGGGTATAGCGCGTGGCTCCAAGTTCGATTCGGGGATAGTTACTGACCCCAAGCGCTGCGGGCGTACCGTCGAAATCGACGGTGATCGAATCGGGTTTGACGATATCGGTGAGGATTTCGATGGGGTAGCTTACGGTTTCAACCGCCGCCTGCGTTGCCGAGGCAGGGAGAAATGCGAGATAGATAATTCCTACGCCGACTGCGGTAATCGCAAACGCTAAGACGAGCAGGCCGATATAGGTGGAGCGTTTCACGGCGGGTACCTCGCAAACAGTATGCATTCATTAAGATAAGTGATACCAGCTTACGACAATATTCAAAAGAAAGCGATCGGTCGAAATGACGGGGCGAAAAGGCCCTATTGGGCTTCGATTTGACCTCTAATAGGAATATTTGCCCCACTCATTCTGGGCGAGAGGTCAATAATTCAGTTCACGAGTCTTGAGCGATACTATTCTCACTAAACTCACTATTTTCACAGTAAGCACTATAAATACGATAGGGAGGACGACGAGAACGTTGTGACGTGCGATAGCTAAGCCGTTTAAGCCGGACTCTGACCTTGAATCTCCGCCTCTATCTGTGCGAACGGGCTATTGTCGGTTCTCGATTCCATCGCTGCGTTTTCGTTGGGTCTTGAGGGACGCTAATAAATAGGCTTGCTTGATGCCGCCTCTGTTATCGGGGCGGCTTCTTTTTGTCGAAAACCGCCACAAAGGGGACAGGCACCTTTGTGGCGGTGGGGACGAGCTCGATGTTGTTGTGATCGTTGAGCGGCATGTTAATGGGCACCTCTACAGAATTTCATCTGGGCTGGCGGGTTTGGTTGTTTTGGGGATGCCGAGTTTGGATGACGCGAAATCGTCAACATTGTCCTTAATTCCGTCTTTGGTGTAGACAGTGACCATATAGGTGCTGTGTCCGAATTCGCCCTTGTCGCGTGTTGCCCAGGCATCCCAGTAGGCGGCCCCGTTTCGCCCTTTGATTTTTCCGACACGGCGGAGTTCTGTTCGCTTTAATTTCTGGTTGCTATAGATGGTTCGACCGGCTTCCGCGGTGAGCCCGCACTGTCCAAGCAGCTTGTCGAGGACTTGGTTCATGTGGCGCTCATCGGTGTTTGGTGCGTAGTCGTAGGCGAGGGTGATGGAGTCAAGGGGCTGGTCGTCGATCAGATAATTCATTGTCTGAGGTTCGAGGCAGAAATAAGGAGAGCATCCGTCGACCTTGCCGAGCAACGGTAACTTGGACTGCCAACTTCCGGTGGGAATTGCATATTCGTAGAACACGCCACGGCAGACAAAGGAGAGCGAGGTGGCACGCGAGCCGGCGTCGATCATCCCGCAAAGATCGAAGGGCGAGGCGATACCAAAAGAAAAGGGCGTGATGACGATAAGGAAGAGCATCACGATGGGTATGGCGAGAATGGCGATGACGTTGCGACCGGTGGAATGAGACGGCTTCATATGCGCTCCTCGAGACAAAGAGCTGTTGAGGATAGGCAGAAATGGATATGTTCAGAGAACAATTCAAGTTTAATCTCATGGCGTGAGATGGTCGACCGTTAGCGTCGAAAACCACCACAAAGGTGCCTGTCCCCTTTGTGGTGGTGGGGAGCGCGCGGCTTCTTTGGTGATAGTGTTAGCCGGCGGTATCATTAGGACAAATGGCGCGGGTTTGCATTGTGAGGTGCTTTGCTGTGAGAAGTCCTGCCCGTATTGGATTGATTGTCTTGGCGCTTGCGATCGCTGTGGTTGGCGCGGGCGCTGTCGGTATGGCATTTCTACCTGCTGCGGTGACGGAGCCGGTGGTCAAGCCTGTGACTCAATCTGTCGAACTTCTGACCGGCGACGACAAGCCTGAGACCATTACCGTTGATTTTGATGAGCAACCGGCTGCGCTGGGCATTAGTAATTATCCACGCATTCAGCTTGGGGCTATGCGCTATACCACGGATTCTGGTCTGATCGACAGGGCGTCCGAGCTGCTCAAGGGCAAAATCTTTAAGCGCTGGTATGGATATGCGTCCTATCGGGCAAAAGCGAACGACATGGTTGGCGGATGCCACTCTTCCATCGAGCTGGACACTGCAAACGGCGCAAAGTTATGTGATGTCTCGTACGATCCGGGCTACGAGGACAATGAGGGTCCGGGCATCTACATCATGGACGGCGATGTCGCCTATGTCATGGAGGGCGACCAGACCGAGCTCAACGATTTTATGGGCCAGTGTATCCAAGATGCCTATAAACAGACCTGCTTGCCTGACCCGCAGGCTGCACGCGATAGTGGGTCTGCCCGTACATGGCTGTTCGAGGATGAGATGCCCTGGACCGTCGAATCGGGAAGTACGGGTCCGGCGAAGGAGTAGAGACCGCGACCACCACAAAGGTGTCTGTCCCCTTTGTGGTGGTTTGCATGTCGTGGGAACACTCAGAAAATCTTATATATAGAGACTTAGATTTATGTATAAGATCGCACAAAGCTGGCAACAATACTTCTCGAACAACGTGAAGCCGCCCCGTAGGGCGGCCGCCCCAAGAGAGGTGATTCCATGAGAATCGATAAGCTAGCAATGACGTCGCGCGAGGCGTTGCAGACCGCCATGAGCACGGCTGCCGATGCGCAGGCCGGCGCGGTGGAGCCGATTCACCTGCTGTCTGCCCTGCTCGGTGCCGGCGAGCGCAATATCTCCGTGATCATCGAGCGCATCGGCGCTGATCCGGCCCAGCTCGCACGCTCCACGCAGGATGCCGTCGACCGCGCGCCCAAGGTTTCGGGCGAGGGTCAGCAGATGGGCCTGTCCAACGAGCTCGTCCGCGTCATCGAAAAGGCCGAGAAGAAGGCCACCAAGATGGGCGACAGCTTTGTGGTGACCGAGCATCTGCTGATGGCGCTTGCCGAGGACAAGGGCGAGGCTGGTCGTGTACTGCGTGACGCTGGCGTGACCAAGGAGCGCATCGAGCAGGTCTACGAGGAGCTGCGTGGCGATGACCGCGTGACGTCTGCCGAGGACAAGACCCAGTTTGAGGCGTTGGAGCAGTACGGTCGCAACATCTGCGATCTTGCCCGCGCCGGTAAGCTCGACCCGGTCATCGGCCGTACCGACGAGATCCGCCGTACCATTCAGGTTCTGTCCCGCCGCACCAAGAACAACCCCGTGCTCATCGGTGAGCCGGGCGTCGGTAAAACGGCTATCGTCGAGGGCATCGCCCAGCGTATCGTGGCCGGCGATGTGCCGAGCACCCTGCGCGACCGCGACCTCATCGAGCTCGACATGAGCGCGTTGGTCGCCGGCGCCAAGTACCGTGGTGAGTTCGAGGACCGCTTAAAGGCCGTGCTCAAAGAAGTGCAAAAATCCGAAGGTAAGGTCATCCTGTTCATCGATGAGCTTCACACCATTGTGGGCGCGGGTGCCACCGAGGGCTCCATGGACGCAGGCAACATCCTCAAGCCGGCGCTCGCCCGTGGCGACCTGCATGCGATCGGCGCGACCACGCTCGACGAATACCGCAAGTACATCGAGAAGGACGCGGCGCTCGCCCGTCGTTTCCAGACCGTTATGGTGAGCGAGCCTACCGTCGAGGACACCATCTCGATTCTGCGTGGCCTCAAGGAGAAGTACGAGATCTTCCACGGCGTGCACATCACCGATAGCGCGCTCGTGGCCGCCGCCGACCTCTCCGATCGCTATATCGCCGACCGCTTCCTGCCCGACAAGGCCATCGACCTGGTCGATGAGGCGGCAAGCCGCCTGCGCATGGAGCTCGACAGCATGCCGGTCGAGATTGACGCCACCACGCGTCAGCTCACCCAGCTGCAGATCGAGGAGCAGGCGCTCATGAAGGAGACCGACGACGCCTCCAAGGAGCGTCTGGAGGCCCTGCGTCAGGAGATCGCCGAGGTCCAGGAAAAACTCAACGTGCAAAAGGCTGGCTGGCTCAACCAGAAGAACGCCATCGACCACGTGCAAGAGCTCAAGGGACAGCTCGACGAGGCCAGGAGCGAAGAGGAGCGCGCGACGCGCAATGGTGATCTGGGCCGTGCGTCCGAGCTGCGCTACTCCGTGATTCCGGGCCTGCAACAGCAGATTCAGGATTCCGAGGCTGCGCTCGAGGCGCAAAAGCAGCAGGACGGCGAGGGCCTCAACGAACAGGTGACCTCCGATGAGATCGCCGAGGTCGTGAGTGCCTGGACCGGCGTGCCCGTGTCCAAGATGATGCAGGGCGAGCTCGACAAGCTGAAGGGCTTGGAGGGTGAGCTGCATAAGCGCGTCATCGGCCAGGACGAGGCCGTCTCCGCCGTCGCCGCGGCCGTGCGCCGCAGCCGTGCGGGTCTCTCCGATCCGGACAAGCCCATCGGCAGCTTCTTCTTCCTGGGCCCCACCGGCGTGGGCAAGACCGAGCTCGCCAAGGCGCTTGCCGAGTGCCTGTTCGACGACGAGCGCGCGCTCGTGCGTATCGACATGTCCGAGTACATGGAGAAGTTCAGCGTCCAGCGTCTGATCGGTGCGCCCCCGGGATACGTGGGTTACGACGAGGGCGGCCAGCTCACCGAGGCCGTGCGCCGTCGCCCCTACTCCGTGATCTTGCTCGACGAGATGGAGAAGGCCCATCCAGATGTCTTCAACGTGCTGTTGCAGGTGCTTGACGACGGCCGTCTGACCGACGGTCAGGGTCGCCAGGTGTCCTTCAAGAACACGATTATCATCATGACGTCTAACGTGGGCTCCAAGGCTATCGCCGAGCTTTCGGGCAAGGACGAGGAGGAGATGCGCCATCAGGTCGACGCGGCCATGGCTCAGACCTTCCGCCCCGAGTTCCTCAACCGTATCGACGATATCGTGGTGTTCCATCCGCTCGGCATGGCGCAGATCGAGAAGATCGTCGACATCCAGCTCGCCGACGTCCGCGCGCGTCTGGCCAAGGAGCGCATGACGCTTGCCATCACCCCGGCGGCCAAGCAGATGCTCGCCGTGGGCGGCCTGGACCCGGTCTTTGGCGCCCGTCCGCTCAAGCGTCTGGTTCAGCGCGAGGTCGTGGATGCCATCGCCGCCGCTATCATCGACGGCACGGTGCGCGAGGGCGATCAGGTGACGGTCGATGCCGACAAGGACGGCGGCTTTACCGTCGTGTGCGACAACACGCCGGCGGCCACCTACGAGGTCCCCGACGCCGAGTAGGTTTTGGGCCATGCCTTAAAATCTACCAGCCGTCTCTAAACGCCAAGGGCGGCGGATCCAATTGGGTCCGCCGCCCTTTTTCGTGCGACAATCGATGATATTGAACGGATGCGATGCGAGGAGCTATGCAGATGAAAGACGAGATCAAGACAAGCGCGCCGGCGACCGATGCCGCACCCGCCGCACCCAAGCCTGTGCCTAAGCCGGCGCCCAAGCCGCGCGACCCCTACATCCGTGCCGAGAACGAGGACGATGACGGCTACGATCCCTACAGCGATCGCCGCCCCGAGCGCGAGCCGCTGTTCGAAGCCGACCCCTGGCGCTGAGTGCCACCAAAAAGGCCACCAAAAAGTTGCGGTGAAATAGGGACTGTTTTGCGGTTTGACCAGCAAAAACAATCCCTATTTCACCGCAACTGCGTTGGGCGGCTGTCTTCGGGCCGGCTAGTCCTGGGCCTTGATGCTCGGCAGCAGGATCTGCGCGAGGTAGTCGGTCTCGAGCTTGGTCGCAGCGTCGGCCTTGCCGTCTTTACCGACCAGTACGTTCTTGATCTGGCTATAGGTGTAGCGGTTGCCAGTCGTGAGCTCGACAAGCTCAATGGCCGTGTCCATGGGGTAGGTCGACACGGGATTCTGCGTCCGTCCGTTGATGGTCTGGGGCACCACGTACGGATAGACGGGGCCGCTGGCGTAGACGGTATAACCGTTGCCTAGGTTGGCCGCACCCAAAACCGCATCGCCCTCATCGGGCGTAAAGCTCTCGCCCTCGCGCACCGCGACGAGCGTCACGATCGGCGTATCGCTGTCGCCTGCAAGATAGATGCATAGCGTGCTGCCATTCTGCCAAGTCTCGACCTTGCCGTACCACTCGACGGGGATATCGAGCTGGTAAAGGTCGGTTGCCTTGTGACGGGCGTCGGCATCACGGGCCACCTGTGCCTTTTGCGCGCTCACGGCATTGACGGCGGCGTCGCGCCGCGCGGTTGCCGCCTGCTGGAGCACCTTGGCGGTGGCGGCGGAGCTCGCGCCTCCCTCCTCGGCATACTTGGCGGCGGCATCGATCTGGTCGTCGGTTACCGTGTCGGCCGAAGGCACCTTGAGCTTAAAGGTAGCCTGGGCACTTAAATCCTGTTCATCGCTCTTAACGGTGACCTGCGTCTTGGTGGTCGGGACGGTATAGATGGTGCCGTCGGCCGCGATGGGGGAGGCGGCGATGGAGAGCGTGTAATCGCCGGGCAGCAGTTTGATGCCGCGGCCGTGCTCGTCAACATAGAGCGTTTCGCTCACGGAGGAGCCGTCAGAATCCTGACCGCTCACCTGTACGGGAATCTTGGAGCCAGTGGAACAGTCGAGGCCCGCGGCATGCACGCCAATTTGCACTGACATCATCGTGTGGGCATTGGCGGCGACAGTGGCAGCCTGCTCTTGCTGATATCCGTTCCAGGCAGCATAGCCTGCACCGCCGGCGACGAGCGCGACGGCCACGACACCGGCGACCATCAGATTGCGGCGCTTGGGCGACATCTTGCGATGGCGAACCTCGGCCTCGCGTGCCGAGGGAACGGACGGCAGGGGAATATCGCCCATGGCGATGGTCTCGTCCACGGCTGGTGCGGAACCCAGGCCAGGAAGCTCGCGGGTCAGCGAATCCTCGGCCGGCAAGCTGTCGAGCAAGACGGTTTCCTCGCCCGTGTCGGATTCGGGCTGATTGCCGGCCTCGCTTTCGGTGTCTTCGTGATCTGCCTCATCTTCGGCAGGCTCAACGTCGCCTGCATCCTGATCATCGGACTGCGCCTCGGTTTCCGGCTCATCCTGCACATTAACGCCCGAATCGTCAAACGCAATCTCATCGAGTGAAATCCGGTCTAAGCTCTCCAAGGCCTCAGCGCAAGCTTCTGCATCTTGGGCCGCATCCTCTTGGCCCATCGTCTCATCATTCATACATCCCCCAAGCTCAATATCGGGACAACACTGTACCCAAAAACGGGACCCCATAGAGCCGCCGTATGATTTGAAATCCGATTTTATATATGCGCATGTTTTTGAATAGATGAATAAGACGCAACGACAAAAGCCCCCGGAAAGCGAGTGAAACGCTTTCCGGGGGCTCTGCGAGACATTGGATTGAAAATCCTGGCGGGCGGGCCTATGCCCAAGCGCCAACAGCGACCAACATGTTACTCGGCGTGCGCGTAATCAACCTTGGCGCGGCGAGCGGTGGCCTTCTCCCAATCGCTGGTGCCCTCAAAGACATCCTGCTTGTAGGGGTTGCGGCCGAGCTTCTTGGCGCGGTAGGCGATGTAGATGATCGCGGCGACGTTGGCGACCAGTGCGGCGATTGAGACCGCGGTAGCGGCGCCGGGGTCGAGCGTGGAGTGGGTCACAAAGATGGACTCCTCCTGGAAGTACGGGAACACCTGGGCAAACATGCACCAAATAGCCAGCGTAAAGGCGCGGTTCTGGATCCAGCCGCCCTTGTTCCAGATAAAGGCGGCGACGGTGGGCGCCAGCAGCAGCGCAAAGCCGCAGAACCAGGAGTGGGTGGGCAGGCAGTTGTAGGTGTAGCAGAAGTTCCAGATATCGTAGGCGATGATGTAGACCCAGGTCATGTCGGGCCACAGCATGTCGGTCTGGTCCTCGGAGGCGTAGACGCTCCACCAACCGGTCATGCAGAAGATGTTGATGATACCGGCGATGCCGTTGAACACGTTGTTCCAGCCGGCCAGCTGCGTGGCACCTTCGGAGGTGACCCAGGTGGACTCGCCCAGGACAAAGAAGTGATAGGCGCTCTCAAAGTCGGACACGACGGCGATCATGATGTTGATGGCGACGATCACAAACGGCCATGCGCGGAACCAATGCGCCTTGCCGATCTTGCCCCACTGGTACTTAATGGCAATGAAGCCCCAGCAACCGGCCAGCGCCGCGTATACCTTGGCGTAGTGGAACCAGCTGTTCTGGTACACATGGGTGGGGTTGGTGAGTGCCCACTCGGCGCCCTGCGAGACGCCGATGGCGATGGCGACGCAGTAGATGGTCATGGCCAGCGGAGCCACGCCAAAGATGATTGCCGCGCCCAGCTTGGTGCGGCGGCCGACCTCGTTGAGCACGATCAGGCCAATAAAGACCATGGCCCAGCCGGCCCAGTGGATAAGGGTATCGCTACCCCAAACATCGAACAGCATGCTGCTCTCCTTTCACACGCCCGCGGCCCCTCTTCTGATCGCGGGCAGTTTGGCCAAATGTCGTCAGTTCCGGGGCTTGCGCTCCGGATACTTGGCGGTATAGCCCTCGATGTGGAGCGTCGAGGCGATGATTTCCTTGACCGTCTCGTCGGGCACATCGGGGTGCGTGCGGATATACATCAACAACCCCATGATGAGGGTGTAGAACGTCTCGTAGACATGGTCGATGCGCAGTTCGTGGTGGGCGACAAAATCCACCACGGTGGTGTCGCAGATATACTGCGCCACACGCTGGACCACGTTGTGTAAAAAGCCGCCGTAGAGTGCGCCGCTGTTGGAGGTCAGAGTGTGCGGCAGTTCGTGGCCGCTGGCGACCAGGCGCTTAAAGAGCGGGGCGACGGTGTCGAGCGCGCCCTCGATATCACCGACGGTGCGGTTGGCATTCCACTGCTCGAGCTCGGAGATAAAACCGTCGATTGCCTCGTCCATAACAGCGGTGACGGCGGCGTCCATGTCGGCGAAGTAGTGGTAGAACAACGAACGCGTGCAGCCGGCTCGCTTGGTCACGGCCGATACCGATAGGTGGGACACGCCCAGCTCGGAGCTTACGGTGCGCACGGCATCGAGGATCTCGCGACGGCGTTCGTCGCCCGTCAGGCGCTTTGCCGCGCTATCGGATGCGGAGACGGCATCGACCACAGAGGTACCTGCTGTGTTGTTGCCCATGTTTTGCCGCCTTTCATCCTCTTTTGCCTGACCGTTCGCCTAACAGTCTTGAATATTGTTGACGGTTCGTCAATACTATTTTTGACACAATGTCAACAATGGCGGGTGAACGGCATGAGGGCATGCCCGGCCTGCAAAAAAAGAGGGGCGCTGCGGCCTCGCCGGGCTGTGGCAAGAGAAGGGACAACCATGATTCTCAACGGACCGGGGATTAGTTACACCGAGCCCGACATCGGTTCGGAGTTCGTGCCGCCGCTGCCGGAGCATCCGCGCGAGGCCATCGTCAAGCTGTGCGAGCACTGCACCAACCGTCTGCTGCATCGCGATGAGCTGCTGGGCTACGAGTACTGGTCGTTTGCCGAGGCTGCAACCGACGAGCAGGCCGAAGTGCTCTGCAAGATGAAGATGCGCCGTCCCTATACGCTGCCCGAGATGGTCAAGCTCACCGGCATGCCCGAAGCCGATATCGAGAAGATGCTCGACGACATGAGCTACACGGGTCTGCTCGAGTACAACTGGGAAAACCCCGAGCGCGCCAAGCAGTGGGTGCTGCCCATGCTGGTGCCGGGTTCCGCCGAGTTCCTCAACATGCGCGTGAGCCAGCTCGAGGAGCACCCGGTCTATGCCAAGTTCTTTGAGCAGGCGTCCAAGGGACCGCTGTCCAAGGCCACGCCGATGGTGCCGCCCGGTGGTGCCGGCATCGGCATGCATGTCATTCCGGTCGAGAAGGCTATCGATGCCGCGAGCACGTCGGTGCCGATCGAGCATATCGAGCATTGGCTCGACAAATACGATGGCAAATATGCCGCCAGCACCTGCAGCTGCCGCGCGAGCCGTCGCGTGATGGGTGAGGGCTGCGCCGACGACCCCGCCGACTGGTGCATTGCCGTGGGCGATATGGCCGACTATGTGGTTGAGACCGACCGCGGCCATTACGTGACGCGCGACGAGGTCTACGACATCCTGCGCCAGGCCGAGGACAACGGCTTTGTGCACCAGATCACCAATATCGACGGCGAGAACAAGATCTTCGCTATCTGCAACTGCAACGTCAACGTGTGCTACGCCCTGCGCACCTCTCAGCTGTTCAACACGCCCAACCTGTCGCGCTCGGCCTATGTCGCCAAGGTCGAGAAGGACAAGTGCGTGGCCTGCGGTCGCTGCGTTGAGGTGTGCCCGGCCGGCGCCGCCAAGCTCGGCCAGAAGCTCTGCAGCAAAAAGGCCGGCGGACAGGTGCCCGAGTATCCGCGCCAGGAGCTGCCCGACGCCACCAAGTGGGACCACACCAAGTGGTCGCCCAACTACCGCAACGACAACCGCATCGAGACGCATGAGTCCGGCACCGCTCCCTGCAAGACGGCCTGCCCCGCGCACGTTGCCGTTCAGGGCTATTTGAAGCTCGCGGCTCAGGGTCGCTATGACGAGGCCCTAGCACTCATTAAGCGCGAGAACCCGCTGCCCGCTATCTGCGGCCGTGTGTGCAACCGCCGCTGTGAGGATGCCTGCACTCGCGGCCGTGTGGACGCCGCCGTGGCTATCGACGAGGTCAAGAAGTTCATCGCCCAGCGCGATCTGGATGCCGCGACCCGCTATGTCCCACCCGTGGTGACCCCGACGCGTGCCGGCGGCTTCAACCAGAAGATCGCCATTATCGGTGCCGGCCCGGCCGGCCTGTCCTGTGCCTTCTATCTGGCCGAGAAGGGCTACAAGCCCGTCGTATTCGAGAAGAACGAGCGCCCGGGTGGCATGCTCACCTACGGCATTCCCAGCTTTAAGCTGCAGAAGGACGTCATTGAGGCCGAGGTCGAGATCATTCGCCTGATGGGTGCCGAGTTCCGCTATGGCGTGGAAGTCGGTCGAGACGTGACGCTCGACGAGCTGCGCGCGCGGGGCTTCAAGGCCTTCTACGTTGCCATTGGCTGCCAAGGCGGCCGCCTTGCCGGCATTCCGGGTGAGGATGCCGAGGACGTGACCGTGGCCGTCGACTTCCTTCGCGAGGTTAACAGCGGCAAGATCGATTCCCTGTCCGGCCGCACCATTGTGGTGGGCGGCGGCAACGTGGCCATCGACGTTGCCCGCAACGCCTGCCGTCTGGGCTCTGAGCATGTTGAGATGTTCTGCCTGGAGAGCGAGGCGCAGATGCCCGCCAGCGAGGAGGAGCGTCGCGAGGCCGTTGAGGACGGCGCGCACATCAGTTGCGGTTGGGGCCCCAAGGAGGTCCATCTGGACGAGGCCGGCCGTGTGTGCGGCATCACCTTTAAGCGCTGCACGCGCGTCTACGATGACGAGGGCCGTTTTGCGCCCGAGTACGACGAGAACGACCTGCGCCGCGTCGATGCCGACCGCGTGGTCATGTCGATTGGCCAGTCCATCGTGTGGGGCGACCTGCTAGCTGGCTCCAAGGTGGAGCTTGGCCGTGGTCAGGGCGCCCTTGCCGATCCCCAGACCTACCAGACCGCCGAACCCGACATCTTTGTGGGCGGCGACGTCTATACCGGTCCGAGCTTTGCCATCGATGCCATCGCCGCCGGTCACGAGGCCGCCGTGTCCATCCATCGCTTTGTGCAGCCGGGCTCCACGCTCACCATCGGCCGCAACCAGCGCCGCTACACCGCGCTCGACCGCGACGATGTCGTGATCGAGAGCTACGACAACGCGAGCCGCGAGGTTGCGCATGTGGACCGCGAACGCGAGAAGGCTGCGCCGTTTAGCGAGTATGTTGAGACCTTTACCGAGGAGCAGGTGCGCGCCGAGACCGCCCGCTGCCTGGGCTGCGGCGCCTCGATCGTCGACCCCAACAAGTGCATTGGCTGCGGCCTGTGCACCACCAAGTGCGCGTTTGACGCCATCCATCTGGATCGCGATCGCCCCGAGTGCTCCACGATGGTCAAATACGAGCAAAAGCTCCCGAGCCTTGGCAAGTATGCTTTAAAGCGTGCAATCAAAATCAAGTTCGGTCGAAATAGGTAACCATGGCGGGTAAGGGGACGGCGCAGACTAGATTTCGCCGTCCCCTTGCTTTGAGTTTGCATCGCATCAACCGTTGTTGAAAGGTTTCTACCTTGCATGAATTGGGAATCGTCTATCACATTATTCGCGATGTCGAGAATGTGGCGCGCGCTCATGGCGTGCGTCGCGTTTCGAGCGTGACGTTGCTACTGGGCGAGGTCTCGGGCGTCGTTCCCGACTTGCTGCTCGACGCTTGGCGCTGGGCAGCAGATAAAAAGCCTATCACCGAGGGCGCGGAGCTTATCGTGGAGCCCGTCGAGGCCGTGACACATTGCGAGGCGTGCGGCTGCGACTACGCGACGGTCGAGCACGGCAAGACCTGTCCCCAGTGCGGTAGCGGCGAGACCTATTTGCTGCAGGGTCAAGAGGTAATGATCAAACAGATCGAGACCCCCGACGAGGACCCGGCAGACGCTGCTCCTGACGGCCTCTCCGACGCCCCCGATACCGTCGACGCCGCCAACCCTCTCCACATCGCCTAACATCCAATGACTACATGGGCTAGAGTTCTAAACATATTTGCTTCGGTTAGTCAAGTCATGTCTGTTTAAACAAAATGGTGGCACGCAGACGCATTGAGATCCACCTAAAAGAGGTCTTAACGAACAGTGCACCTTTTTATGTCTTTGAAAGTAATCAGCAAATCACGTTTTAGCAGGCAATAAGCTGTAAATCGGCAACGTAATCAATTTGTAACAAACTTAGACGTTTAAACAAATAATCCAACCTTTTGCGAATTTAGCTATAATTCCACAATCCAAACAGGTATACTCCTTTCATGTCGTGTAGGAAATACGTAGACAAAAAGGAGGTTATGTGATGGTAAGTATTGTTCTTGCTAGCCACGGGGACTTGGCAGCTGGAATCAAGCAGACGGGCTCGATGGTCTTTGGCGATCAGCCGTCTGTTGCCGTGGTCTCGCTCGAGCCGAGCATGGGCCCCGACGATTTCCGTGCCAAGGTCGAGGAAGCAGTCGCTTCCTTCGAGGACCAGGAGCAGGTGCTCTTCCTCGTTGATCTGTGGGGCGGCACGCCGTTCAACCAGATCAGCGGGCTCATCGAGGGCCACGATTCCTGGGCTATCGTCACCGGTGTCAACCTGCCTATGCTCATCGAGGCATATTCGCAGCGCTTTGACGCAAAGAACACTGCACATGCGATCGCAAAACATCTCGTGACTGAGGCTAAGGCTGGCGTGCGTGTCAAGCCCGAGTCTCTGGAGCCCGAGGAGAAGAAGCCGGCTGCGGCCGCCGCTGCTCCTGCAGGCGCCATCCCTCCGGGAACGGTCATCGGCGATGGGCACATCAAGATCGCCCACGTCCGTATCGACACCCGTCTGCTTCATGGTCAGGTGGCCACCACGTGGACCAAGCAGATCAACCCCAACCGCATCATCGTGGTTTCCGACGGCGTTGCTCACGACGAGCTCCGCAAGACCATGATCGAGCAGGCTGCCCCTCCGGGAGTCCATGCCAACGTCGTGCCCATCAAGAAGATGGCCGAGGTCGTCAAGGACACGCGCTTTGGTGACACCAAGGCCATGCTGCTCTTCGAGAACCCGCAGGATCTGCTCAGGGCCATCGAGGCCGGCGTCGACATCAAGGAAGTCAACATCGGTTCCATGGCTCACTCCAAGGGCAAGGTCGTCGTCACCAACGCCGTCGCTATGGGCGATGATGACGTTAAGACTCTCGAGGCTCTCAAGGCCAAGGGCGTCAAGTTCGAGGTCCGCAAGGTTCCTTCGGATTCCTCCGAGGATCTCGACGCCATGTTGAAGAAAGCTAAGGCCGAACTGGCCGCTCAAGCATAGTAAAGGAGGGTCCGATACATGTCTGCAATCACTATTCTGCTTGTTGCGATTGTCGCGTTGCTTGCCGGTATGGAAGGCATTCTGGATGAGTTCCAGTTCCATCAGCCGCTCGTGGCATGCACGCTTATCGGTCTCGTAACCGGCCACCTTCAGGAGGGCATCCTCCTGGGCGGTTCGCTCCAGATGATGGCCCTTGGCTGGGCTAACGTCGGCGCCGCCGTCGCGCCTGATGCCGCTCTGGCTTCGGTCGCTTCTTCGATCATCATGGTGCTCGCCCTCAACGGCGGCGCCACCGATTCGGCCAAGGCCGTTACCGCCGCCATCGCCGTCGCCGTCCCGCTGTCGGTCGCTGGTCTGTTCCTGACCATGATCTGCCGTACCCTGGCTACCGCTATCGCTCATGCCATGGACGGTTGCGCCGAGAAGGGCGACTTCGCCGGCATCGAGCGCTGGCAGTACGCTGCCATCCTCATGCAGGGCCTTCGTATCGCCATCCCGGCAGTACTTCTGTGCATCATCCCGGCTGAGGCTGTTACCAACGCGCTTAACGCTATGCCCGACTGGCTGTCCGGCGGCATGGCTGTCGGCGGCGGCATGGTCGCTTCCGTCGGTTACGCCATGGTCATCAACATGATGGCCACCAAGGAGACCTGGCCGTTCTTCATCCTCGGCTTTGTCCTTGCTGCCATCCCTCAGCTCACGCTGATCGCCCTTGGTCTCATCGGCATCTCCCTTGCCCTCATCTACCTTGGCCTTAAGGATCTGGCCAAGCAGGGTGGCGGCATGGGCGGCGGCTCCGGTGACCCGCTCGGCGACATTCTGAACGATTACGAGTAGGAGGGGAGTGATACATATGGCAGAGAACAAGATTCAGCTCACCAAGGCTGACCGCAAGAAGGTTTGCTTCCGTCATCAGTTCCTTCAGGGCTCGTGGAACTACGAGCGTATGCAGAACGGCGGCTGGTGCTTCGCAATGATCCCTGCGATCAAGAAGCTCTACACCAGCAAGGATGACCAGATTGCCGCTCTTAAGCGCCACCTGGAGTTCTATAACACCCACCCCTATGTTTCCGCCCCCGTCATTGGCGTTACCCTCGCTCTCGAGGAGGAGCGCGCCAACGGTGCTCCGATTGACGACGTCGCCATTCAGGGCGTCAAGGTCGGTATGATGGGCCCGCTCGCCGGCGTCGGCGACCCCGCCTTCTGGTTCACCCTTCGCCCGATTCTGGGCGCTCTGGGCGCTTCCCTGGCCCTGTCCGGCAGCATCGCCGGTCCGCTGCTGTTCTTCTTCGCGTGGAACATCATCCGTTACGCCTTCCTGTGGTACACGCAGGAGTTTGGCTACAAGGTCGGCTCCTCCATTGCCAAGGACCTCTCCGGCGGTCTGATGGGCAAGGTCACCGAGGGTGCATCCATCCTGGGTATGTTCATCATCGGCGCCCTGGTCGAGCGCTGGGTGTCCATCTCCTTCACCCCGGTCGTCTCCAAGGTCACGCAGTCTGCTGGCGCCTTTATCGACTGGGCTAACCTGCCCTCCGGTTCTGAGGGTGTCAAGGAAGCACTGACGATGTATAACTCCATCGGTGCTAACGCCCTTGATCAGGTGAAGGTCACCACACTTCAGGCCAACCTTGATCAGCTCATCCCCGGCCTTGCCGCCGTGTGCCTGACCCTGCTGGTCTGCAAGCTCCTCAAGAAGAAGGTCAGCCCGATTGTCATCATCCTGGCTCTCTTCGCCATCGGCATCATCGGTCGCGTCTGCGGCTTCATGTAAGCACGTTTCGGCTTAAGACCGAGAATTGCTAGGCAAGGGCTTTTGAGCCATTGAAACGGACCGCACCCGGTGGGTACACTGGATGCGGTCCGATTGTTTTATTTGGAGGGCGAGGCGCGCATGGCGCAATCTCAGAACAGCACGGTCGATCTGGCAACGCCGGCAACCTGCCTGATGGGGCTTACCAGCCACGGTAACGTGATGGTGGGCAATAAGGCGTTCGAGTATTACAACGAGCGCAATCCCGAGGATTATATTCAAATCCCGTGGGACGAGGTTGACTATATCGCCGCCGAGGTTTTGCGCGGCACCAAGAAGATCACGCGTTTTGCCATCTTCACCAAGGACAACGGTCACTTTACGTTTTCGACGCGCGATGACAAAGAGACGCTTCGTGCGGTTCGTAAGTACGTCGACGAGGATAAGCTCGTGCGTTCGCCCGACTTTATCGATGTGACGGCCAAGGGCGCCAAGAGTATCCCCTCCGTTATCAAAAACCTCTTCCACAAAGGCAACTAGTCGCCTGCGACGTTCTTAAACGACTAGTCATAAAGAACGTCCCCAATGACTACCTCGTGACGATAGTGCAAATCTGCTACACTAGTACAACATGCCTCCGTAGCTCAGGGGATAGAGCACCGCTCTCCTAAAGCGGGTGTCGACGGTTCGAATCCGCCCGGGGGCACCAGAGAAATAGCAGGTCAGACGGTATAAATCGTCTGACCTGTTTCTGTATGGATAGGTGTAAAACTCCCTTGAGGGGTGAAAAAGGGGTGAAAGTTCATTCTATGGCGAAAACATCGCGACTTCATATTTCACCCCAGAGTTTCACCCTCAGGGCTGGTTTTCAACTCTTCCCACAGCCTACGGGTTGGATGTAGGACCCTCCGGCTATGGAAAGCGTTGAAAACCAAGGTTGTCGTTGCCGTAGGGCGAGCCTGTTTCCGGCAGCCTTTGATATCTTTTGATTGCTATTGAAGTCCCGTTGGACATTAGACGACGTTGGAAGTCTGTCCTTTCGTTCTAATTCGATTTGCGCTCTGCCTTATTTGACAAAGAGGTCAGAGTTGAAGAACTCCTTCAGGGAAACGCAAAGCCCTTGTGCAATCCGGTCGATATTTTCAATTGATATGTTCCGCTTGCCGGTTTCTACCTCAGCGAAGTATGTTCGGGACATTTCGATAGAGTACGCAAGGGTTTCCTGGCTATAGCCGAGTGCGTTTCTCAACTCTTTTATTCTCAGCCCGACCCTCATCTTTGTATCTAACTGAGTCATTGGCACCTCCTGGTCAGTGGTGCCAATAATTCGGGTTAGCCCTATTTAAGTCACACCTATATAAGTGACAATTTGCAATACAATGCTTGTAGCTTAATTACATGAGAATTGAATTGGAGCAATGAGATGGATGGGAACGATTCTCGGAAATCACCGGAGCTGGATTCGACGGAGGAGGAGAATGCTAAGAAGCCGCTCGTGCTCTTCGGGCGCGAGTTCTCCCGTAAGCAGGTCTGCGCGGCTGGTGCGGGAATCCTCTGTGCGGCGCTTCTCATCGGCGGCGGGGCTTACGCCATCTCACATGCCAGTTGGACGGGAGATTCCAATGCCCCTGCGGTGTCCTAGTCAAAGGACGATGAGAAGCAGGACATGGTACTTACCCTTGAGGTAAAGGCTGACGGCTGGGATGCGGACACTTCCACGCCCGTTATCGCCCATATAGAGGATGCGGACGGGGAAGTAGACTTCTACACCGCCATCGCCGCGAACAAGCAGGTGACCGTGAGGGTCGACAAGTCCGGTACCTATACCGTCACATTCATTTCACCGGTGAACGCCGACGGTTCCATCTATAAGGTGTCATCGAAGAAGGTTACCGCCGGGAAGGCCGATAAGAAGACGGCCAGCACGGGTGTGACTTTCAACAAGGTGGATGCGGATAAGGTGACGAAGGATGACCTGACCGCCATCGCCAAGGACGTTGCAGCAGCCGTGAAGAAGGGTGATTCTACCCTGACCGGAGACAAGGGTGCCGAGGTCGTGAAGAAGTTCGAGGACAACATCAAGAAGAACCCGAACGCCGATGCCGATGCCGTCGAGAAGGAGACTGGGAAGGCCGAGGAGACCGCCAAGGAGGACAAGTCCGATGCGAAGACACCGGAGACCTCCGATAGCAAGAAGAACGATAGCGGAAACAACGGCTCTGGAAATAAGTCGGACGGCAATAGCGGGAACTCCGGTTCAAGCTCGAACTCGGGTGGCTCATCGAAGAAGGATGAGACCCCGGCGCACCAGCACAACTGGGTTGCCCAGACCAAGACTGTCCATCACGACGCGCAGTATAAGACCGTCCATCATGATGCGGTGACGCATCAGGTATGGCATGACGCGGTGACGGAGGAACACTATATCTGCAACCAGTGCGGTGCGGATATCACGTCTGACCCTTGGGGGCATATTAACAACTCTCTTATGAATGGTGGTAATTGCGGAAGCTATCACTCTACCTATGTGACTGTAAAGCAGGGGTATTATGAAACCGTGACCGACCAAGCAGCCTATGACGAGCAGGTGCAGGTGAGCGCGGCATGGGACGAGACCGTGACCACTGGATATAAGTGCTCTTCCTGCGGTGCCACGAAGTAACTAGAAAGAGCAAGGCAATCGTCTATTTCAGGCAAGGAAAGCCCCGACCAAATGGCCGGGGCTTTTTCTAATGCTCATTGATCGGCCTTGCGGCCGATGGGTCCCGCTTATGGGCGGGACCCCCGCGACGCACGGCGTCGCTCTCGCTGCGGCTCCCTGGCAACGCTCCCTAGGGTCGCGTTTCGTCCGCCTCCGCTCACGCCGGTCCCGCCCGCCGAACGGCTGCGCTCGATGGCTTCCAGTAGTCGCCATCGCTCCGCCGTGGTCGCCGGGCGGGGCCTCTCGCGCCGGGTCGCCGAGCACCGTCGTGCGACGCTCCCCATGGGTCGCGTCTCCTCGGCGTCGGCTCAACCGTCGCTCACCTGCTCGGGCTCGCGTTGCCTGGGCAACCGGCTCGCTCCGTGCAGGCAAGATATGGATTCCGTTGCACGGAATCATCTTGCCCGCCTGCGGCGGGGCGGCGAACCGCTCCGAGGTCGCTCCCGCCAATAATAAGTTGGGACTCTTGTTGCGTCCCGGCCCAAGCGCTCAGTCCCCTCGCCCGTTCTGGTTCTCCCACGACTTGCGCTCAAGTTCCCAGAACGCCCTCATCGCCGTCGCTATCCCGCGCAGCGTAAAGCGGACGACGAGGCCGGTTGAGCGGTCGACCGCGAAGCCGAGCCTGCCGCCGTTGACCTTCCGCACAGCCCCGAGAGCCTTCGAGAAGAAGCGGTACTGGAGGCTCCCGCCCTTCGACCTCGCGAGCTCGATGCCGTCTCGCCTGAGCCGCCGGTCGAGCTCGGCCATGCGGTCGGGACAGTCCCTCATTCGTCCGACCTCCTCGACGCGACGGGCGACCGCCACGCGGACGCGGGCGTTCTCGGAGCGCTCGGCCTGCCCCTTGCGGGCCATGTCGCGTTCCTCCCTGCCCGGCTGTCTCGCGTGGACGCGCGAGTTGGCCTTGCCGCGCTCAAGCTGCCTGAGCCCATACTTCTCGTCCAAGGCGCGGACGGTCTTCACCCTCGCGGTTGCGGCCTTGCGTGCGGGACCCTCGTCGAGCCTCCTGCCCGTCTCAAGGTCGCTGCGGTTGATGCCGAGGTGCACGGCATAGCGGTCGGTGCCGTCCGCGCGGCAGCGCTCGCGGTGAAGCACCATCACGACCTCCTGGTTCGGATAGCGCTCGGCCACATAGGCCCGAGCGTATTTCATGCACATTTCAGGCGTCATCTTTCCGCCGTTGAGGTCGCACTCGTCGGGGAGGAAACCGAGTATTTGGTGCTGCATGTAGGTGCACTTGGCCCCCGCCTTCCCTGGCCTGTCGTGGCCCATGGCCCTCCTCGTGTCTGTCATTTCCTGGAACCAGCGGTCTTCGTCGATGATGTTCTGGGTGTCGTGCGCGAGCGCCTTGTCCCTGTCCCATGAGAGGTAGTCCCTGAGCCGGGAGAGGTGCCCCTCGCTGCAAACGCTCGTCTGCTTGATTGCCGTCATGGGCCCTCCCTAGTCGAGCGAGAGACCGCTGAACTTGCTGGTCGGCTCGGCCTTCGCCTTCTTCTTCGGCTCGGGCCATTCGAGGCACCAGGGGATGACGCGCTCGCCCATCTTCCCGGCTGCGGCCTCGTCCAGCCGCCTCTGATAAGCGCGGCGCTTCTCCGTCTCGTGCTCCGGAGTCCCGAGGTCGAAGTGCTCCTTCGTGGGTGTCTTAGTGCAATCGGTGACGGGTGAGCGGAAGACCCCGGCTCGCTCGGTGGGCATGCCGTTGTCCGCGTGTTTCACGACGACTATCCCGTCTCGGTCCGGGGCCATGTCGCGCCACTCCCATGCGTGCACCACATCGTCGGCGCTCTCGCTGTAGGAGGTCGAGGCCGACGAGCCCGACGCCGCCTTGCTGCTGCTCGTGCCCTGCGTGTGGCGGGTGGTCTTGCCTATGAGCTCGGTGAAGTACCGGCGGTCCTCCTCCTCGGCGAGCTTCATGGCGACCTTGACGCCGCAGTTCGCGAGAATCTTCCTGCGCCCGTCTCGCTCACCGTATTTATTAAGCTGGGATATACCCTGCGTTGCCCCCGTCCAGTAAATCTGGAACGACCTTCCAAGTGAAAGGAGGGCGGGCAGGCACTCGACGCGGGGGAGGTTGCCCCACTCGTCGCCGAGTATCTGCACGGGGCGGGGGAGCCTGCCGCCGTTGGAGTCGGCGGTGGCCTGGACGGACGCCCAGAGCTGCGAGAGGAATATCGCCGCTATGCAGTTGTAGGGCGAGCCCTCGTCGAGCACGTGGAGGAACACGGCGCTCTTGTTCTCAAGGACCGAACGCGGGTCGATGTCGGACCCGGACGTCATCCATGCGACCGGGGCTGACGAGAACGGGCGGAGCGCCACCTTGAGCGTCGAGAGGATACTCCTGAGCTCGTTGCCGCCCGAGGAGACGAACTGCGAGGCCCTGTTCTTCGCGGGGTGCCCGCTCGGCAGGGCGCGAAAGACGGACTTCAATGGTTCGGCCGGGTCGTCGCCCTCGGCCTCGGTGCCACGGTCCAGCACCTCGCAGACGGTCGCCAGGTGCTTGGACTCCTCGGGGCACTCGTCGGACATGGAGACCAGCAGGACGAGGGCGGACAGGAGCCCCCGCGCGGACGCGGTCCAGTGCGAGCCCTTGCCCTTCTCGTCGTCCTGTACCACGAGCTCAGCGATGGCGTCTGCCGCCTGCTCGGCCTCCTGGTCCCGGCCCTCGGCGTGGAGGTCGAGCACCTGCCTGAGCGGGTTGAACCTCTGGCCGCGATAGGGATGCTGCGTGTCGAGCAGGAGGACGCGGTAGCCGCGACGGGCCAGCTCGTCGCCCGTGAGCTCTACGAGCTCGTTCTTCACGTCGGAGACGACGAGGGTCGCGGGCTCGGAGCCGTTTGAGCCGTCGCCGTACGAGAACAAATCGATAGAGGGAAGGTAGAGGAAGCGGCTCTTGCCTGACCCAGTGGCCCCGGAAACGAAAATCATCTTCTTGGGCTCGAAGAGATAACAGGGCTTGCCGCGCCGCTTGGTGAACCCGTAGACGAACCCGCGCGACGAGGGGTTGGCCGAGCCATCCCATGTGACGGAGCCCCTCACGACCTCTCGGCCCGTCTTTACATGCGCGTCCCCGAGCACGCCGCCGTCCTCGCCCCTCGCGTTGAGGGCGCTTGAGTAGGCGATGAGCGAGCATGCGCAGAGCGAGAGGAGGAGGGTGAGGGCGGTGCCCGCCGGGCAGACGGTGAATGAGCCCGAGAGCCACCAGCCGAGAACCGTGGCTGCGTCGAGCGCCGAGGGGAGGAACGACGCGTCGAGCGGGAGCCCCGCGACGAGGCGGTCTATGGGGGAGGCGAGCACCGGGCAGGCGAGCGCGGCGAGGACAATTGAGGTGACGAGCGCCGTGAGTATCTTTGTCTTCATGGTTGTTCCTTTGTTTTTGACAGAAGGTCCGAGAGTTGAGAGGTCGTGCGGGCTATGAGGTTTAAGGCCTCCGAGAGCCGATGTGCCGTCTGTCCGTCGACCCCGTATTTGTTAATGGCCCGTTGGGCTTGGTTAAGGTTGTTTCCCTGCCGCTTCATCTCGGTGAGCATCTGCCGGAGGGTCGACTCGTCGGCGATCTTGACCGGTTTCTCTCCGAGATTGAGCGCGGCCTCGCGCATGAACGTCGATGGGGGCATGCCGAAAGAGGAGGAGCGGGCCACGATTGCGACCCGCTCCTCATCGGTCATCCTGACGTTTATATGTGCGGTCCTGCTATTGCCGCGCATCGCCTAATCCCTATCGAGGAAGGTGGCATGGGCTCCGTCGAAATCGAGCCGCGCCTCGGCCAACATTCCGTAACGGTTCTTGAGGGCAATGAGCTTGAGCGGAGTTCCGCTTGCGGGAGGCTCATAGGGAAAGCTGGGCTTACCGTTGTCATCGGCGAGGTAGAGCACAGAGTCGAAGCCGTATTCGACGGCGGAGGAACCGCCGAACATGCCGAGGCTTGGCTTGGTCGACTTTCCAGACTCGTAGGACTTGCGCGTGGTCGAGCTCAGGGCGATGACGGGCGAGCCATAGAGGTTCGAAATTTCGCGCAAACCCTTTACGCATGCGGTGATTGCCAGGCGCTCGTCGATGAACTGCTGGTCTGCCGTGGTGCCGCAGGCCAGGAGCTGCAGATAATCCACGAAGACGATAGGGGCCTCGTTGCGCTCGCGTGCCACCAGGCCGACGAGGTTCGAGAGCTCGACGGTGTTCAGCGGACCGGTGATGCAGAGATTGGGGGCGATGCGGTCGCGGTACATGCCGAGTGCGTTTTCGAAGGCCACGTGCTTGGGGTGGCTCTCCGCCGCCGCATCTGCGACCTCGGAGAGGGCAAGCTCGGTGCCGCTGAGCCGCGTAAGGCTCTTTTCCAGGAGCTTGTGCGCGGGGAGCTCGGCGGAGACGTAGACGACCGGGTGCCCGTCGTCCGCGAGCTTGTCGGCCTCCTGCAAGGCCAGGGTCGTCTTGCCCTTGCCGGGTGCGGTGCCGATGGCGTAATTCAGTCCGGGGTAAACGCCACCGAGAACGTCGTTGAGGGCCTTGAGGCCAAAGTGAGCGACGGGCTGGTCGCTCTCAAGGGCGCTTAGATGCTCGTCGAGCTTATCGGATTCGAAAACGAGGAGGTTGGAGGTCGGGCACTGCATCACTCGCTCGCCTCTTCAGCGAGCTTTTTGAAGTAGTCGTAGAGGTCTTCCTCCATGACAAAATACTGGTTGGCGATGCGGAAGCAATGATGAGTCGACTTCATGAGCCGGATGGCACTTGACTGGCCAATGCCGATGAGAATCTGAACATCAAGACGGCTCAAGATACGCTTGGTGCCAGTGCGGCGAAGGTTGATGCCTGCGGAAATGGCGTCAACCTTGGGGTCATCTGCAAGATGCATGATAAACTCCTTGTTTGGGGTGCTCGGCTCCTCTTCGAGGTTTGGCGACTAAGAGAGGGGAGTCGGGTGCCGTTTTTTATTACCAGTCGGAACAAACTTCTTCAAGAAGACTGCTCCATTTGCGACGCAACTCCGGGGTATCCGGGAGTACGTGCTGGTTGCCGCAGTCTGCGGCAGAGGTCGTGACGCTCTCTTCGAGCGCGGAGAAGGCGTCGGCGAGATAGGCGCATGTCGCGTTCAGCTGGCCGATTTCGTCAAAATACTCGATGGCGAAGCGCACGAGCGCCACAACGGGGGCGCGGTTATAGTTGGTGGACGCCTCGTCCATCAGGGTGCGGCCGTACTTCACCGCCCTGTCGGTCTCGTAATCGACAAAGGGGTCTGAGGGATCGCGCGGAACCTTGTGCTCCATAAAGTCAATGACGGAATCAAAGCAGCGGCGAAGGTGCGGCATGTCCATCGCGCCGGTAAAGAGCGCGGTCCCACAACGCCTCTCGTGGATTAGCTCGAAACCGAACTCGACAATGGGCTTATAGCCGCCGTGGGCGACGGTTCCCGTCGCGCCAGTGACGTTCGAACGCAGAACGTCCGAGACGCTCGCAAACAGACCACTACCGCTGTAGACGTCGAGCATCCTGTCCCTCGGAAATGCCGGGGAGGGAAGCACCTCGTCAAAGACAAGGCCGATAATGGCTTTTGACTCATCGGTCGCTCGAAGGTAAGCCTCGTCGGAGACCATCTGTGAGAAGGGGGTCTTGAGGTTTTCGGGTATGCGGATACGCTTCTCGGCCTTCTTCTTATAGACCATTTTATTCACCTCCAATCGTTTGTCTGCAATCATCGTACCATCAGACGGCGCATGTAGCCCTAGAAATAGCCCACCGTATGAAGAGATAGTGAACATCGAGGTAAACTAGCTATTACTTAGATGACAGCAATTCAAAGACTTCTGCTGCGTTTCGGTCATTGGCCCTGATTGCATGGGTGTAGAAATTAGCCGTTGTGCTTGCGGAGGCATGGCCCATTCGCGCCTGAACGGTCTTTAAATCGACGTTGCTCGCCACGAGAGCGGTCGCGGTGGTGTGACGGAGGCCATGGGGAACAAGTCCTGAGTAACCAGTGCCGCGCGTATGAAGCTTGCCGTCTCGCATGAACTGCTTTGTCACATCGCTATAAGTCCCATAGCCGTTATCGACGCAGAAGTCCCTAAACCATCGAGAGTAGTTGTGCCCGCTTGGTCTGGTGACGCTTATGCTGCGGAAACCGTCGGCATCCTTTCCAACGCTGAATGCGTGGACGATGGGGTCGGTATCCTTTTGTTCCAACCCGCGACGTCTGAATATGTCGCGCTGCATAGTCTTCCACTTGTCTAAATACTCGGCCAGAGCTTTGTCTATGGAGAGAATGCGCCTGCTCATCTCCGATTTCGGGGGCCTCAAGGTCTTGTCGCTGGTGTACTGCCGGACGATTCGGAGCTCCATGGCTTCGGGGTCGTAATCGAGCCAGCTGAGCCCTAAAGCCTCGCCTTTCCTCAGCCCAAGGTGAAATATAAGCATGGTGCAGACGGTCATGGGCCCCATCGGCTCGGAAAGCAAGCACTCAGTGAATCTTGGGAGCTCATCGGGAGGGAGAAAGTTTCGTGCTCGCAGGTCCGGTTTCGGCAGCTTTATGCCGATGCAAGGATTGCGGCCAATCAGTTCGTTCTCAAGGGCATCTTGCATGACCTGCTTAAGCTTGACGTGAATGCGACGAATCTCGGCGTCGGTGAACCTTCCATTTGAACGGGCCTCAGCGTAGGCGCGTTTAACATCGTCGGGCCTCAGGTCGGCTAGGGGCACGTCTTCGAACAGTTCGCGTATGTGTCGCACGTCGTATCCCTCTCGCTCATATGAGAGAGGGGAGCCGAATGAGCTCTCTCGGAGCACGTGGAAGGATTCGGCATATGCTGCTACGGTGCTCGGAGCATCCCTAGATGGTTCATAGCTCTCAAGTTCCTCGCGGTACTCGTTGAGAGCGTTTGCGACTTCGCTAGGCCAGTTCTTCGGGTTCTTGCTCTTGCAATGGATGGTCCTCTTGGGTGTTCTGAGATACTTAACTTTGCTGCCGTTCTTTCCGGAGTTCGGGTCTCTCCCAAGAGAGAAGTAAATCTTGAATGAGCCGGGCTTTCCCTTGATGGGTTCAGATGTTCCCTTTGCGGTTGGTTTGATTCTGGTTTCCAAAAGTGTCCTCCAAGGGGATTACGTTAGGCTCGGGGCCGGGGCTTTGAGGGCCTCGGCCCCGAGCCTAACGTAAACTTTTCACCCCTGCAAGCCGTAAACGCAACTGCTAGGGGTGAAAAAGAGGTGAAATAGAATTCTAATAAGAACCAGCAGAAACTCAAAAATAGCTAATCTACCTGCGAATATATAAAATATGGCAAAATTGCATTTGCCCAGGTAAGGTAAATGACCATGACCTCCTAAAGCGGGTGTCGACGGTTCGAATCCGCCCGGGGGCACCAGGGAATATGACGGCGTCGCGAGAGCGGCGCCGTTTCTGGTTTGTGGGAGCTGTCGGCGGATTCGGACCGTCGACACCCGCGTCACCAATTTCCCCGTGGGGGGAGTTTTCGAATCCGCCCGGGGGCACCAGAGGAATATCGAGCCCGGTACCGCTATGGTGCCGGGCTCTTCTGGTTCATGCCATGTCAAAAACGAAGCGCCCGCTTGCTGGGGGAGCAAGCGGGCGCCTGTGAGCGAATATGTTTGCGGCGAGAGCCGTGATGAGCGGTGGGGTGGCGACTAGTTGGTCGTACCGGAATCGTCACCCGTGCCCGAGCCAGAGCCCGAACCCGAGCCAGAAAGTGCGACCGTCAGCGTGATCGTGCTGTCGGTGGACTGCTTGCCGGTGGGGGAGACGCCCGTAACGGTGGCATCCTCGTTACCGCTCACGGGATTGCCGTTCTGGTCACAGAAGCCGATGTTATAGAAACCGGCGTTGTTGAGCGCGGTAACAGCGGCGGAAATGCTCTTACCGTACAGGTTGCCCGGGACGGCGGCCTTGCCGGACTTCTTGGCAATGACGACGGTAATCGTGGCGCCGGGCTTCTGCTTGCCGCTGGGGTTCCAGCTGATCACGGTGCCCTCGGTAACCGAGTCGTTCTCCTGGTAGCTAACGTCGACGCCAAAGCCTGCCATATCGAGGGCGTTGCGCGCCTGGGCCTCGGTCATGTCGGTCAGGTCGGGGACGGACGTGGTATCCGGGCCGCCCGAGACCTTGTACGAGATGGTCGTGCCCTTCGCGACTTCCTTACCGGCTTCGGTGCCCTGCTCAAAGACCTGGCCCTCATCGGCCTCGTTGGCCTCCTCGGAGGCGTTGCCCTTCAGGCCAACGCTTGCCAACGCGGCCTCGGCCTGGTCCTTGGTCAGGCCGAGAAGCTGGGGAACCTCAACCTTCTCGGAGGGCTTGGGGCCCTTGGAGATTACCAGGTTCACCTTGGTGCCCTTGGCCTTCTTGGTGTTGCCGTTGGGCGTCTGCTCGGCGACCTTGCCCTCGTCGACATCGTCGTTGTAGCTTTGGTCGATGGTGCCGACCTCGAGGCCGGCTTCCTTGATCAGCTCGACGGCAGTCTGCTGGTCCTTGCCCAGCACATCGGGCACGGTGACCTGCTCGCCGCCAAAGAGTCCTGTGGCAAAGGCCACCACGATGCCGATGACGGCAACGGCTGCCACCACGGCGGCGATGATCTTGTTCTTGTTGGATTTGGGCTCTTCGACCTCGTAGGAGCCGGTGGAGCCCGAAACCGAGCTACGGGCGGTATTCTGGCCGCTCACGCCCGAGACGGGACGCACCATGGCGCGCGTCTGATCGGAAAGCTCGCGAGTCTTGGTGGCGCCCAGCTCACCGGGGGCACCGATGATGCGCGTGGGCTCCGAGACGTTGACGGCACGGCCCGACAGGTAGCTGTTGAGCACCTGACGAAGCTCGTCGGCGGTCTGGAAGCGGTTTGCCGGGTCCTTCTCCATGCACTTGAGGATGATGCGCTCAAGGTCGGCGTCGACACCGGAGTTGATCTGGCTCGGCGGAATAGGCAGCTCGTTGACTTGCTTGAGTGCGACCGAGATGGCGTCGTCACCGTCAAAGGGAACGCGGCCGGTGGCGCACTCGTACATCACGACGCCCAGCGAGTAGATATCCGAGGTGGGGCCGAGGTCCTGACCGCGGGTCTGCTCGGGGCTGACGTAGTGGGCGGTTCCCAGCACGTTGTTGTCTTGCGTGAGGTGGCTGTTCTTGGCGCGCGCGATGCCAAAGTCCATCACCTTGATGTTGCCGTCGGGCAGCACCATGATGTTCTGCGGCTTAATGTCGCGGTGGATGATTTCGTGCTTGTGGGCGACCGAAAGGGCAGAGCTGATCTGCGAGCCGATCTGGGCGACCTTCTTGGGGTCGAGGGCGCCGTGGCTCTTGATGCCGCTCTTAAGGTCGGTGCCGCGCAGGTACTCCATGACGATGTAATAGGTGTCGCCGTCCTTGCCCCAATCGTAGACGCCCACGATATAGGGGGAGGAGAGACCGGCTGCTGCCTGGGCCTCCTGCTTAAAGCGTGCGGCGAAGGTTGCGTCGCCAGCATACTGCGGCAGCATGATCTTGACGGCAACCGTGCGGTCGAGGACCTGGTCCTGTGCACGGTAGACGGTCGCCATGCCGCCTGTTCCCACCTTATCCTTGAGGAGGTATCTTCCCCCGAGGACCCTCTGTTCCATTCCTGCTCCTAACATAACTATTCGCTCAACGATGTGTAGTACCTACGATGTGGCCGCTGGGGCCGTGTGGCGCGTTGCCGCTAACTCTTCGGCCGCGGCGCGCCTCGGGTGTCCGATTCGATCATGGGCATCACGCTCCCTGTGCGGCAAGCGCCGCGGTCAGGACGATACCGGCGATCTTGGCGGCCTTGACGTCATGCTTGTCGAAATCCTCCAAGGCCACCGAGATGGCGACCGTGGGTGAATCGTAAGGTGCAAAGCCAACGAACATCGAGTTGACGTTGGTGCCGCCGGTCTCGGCCGAGCCGGTCTTGCCGGCGACCTTGACGCCGGGGATTTGGGCATCGGTGCCGGTGCCGGATTGGACGACGGCAAGCATGGCCTGCTTGACCTGGTCGGCCGTGGCGGAGCTGACGGCCTGACCCAGCGAGCGGGACTGCGTGGTCTTGACCACGGTTCCGTCCGGGGCGAGTACCTGGGCTACAAAGTACGGGTCCATGACCACACCACTGTTAGCGATGGCGGCGGCAATCACGGCGTTTTGCATGACGGTGGTCTGCGGGCCGGGCGTGTGGTCCATGCCGACAGGCTGGCCGGCGCCGGCCCAGGCGGTCTCCCACTCGGTCATGAGCGACGGGTCGGCCATGATGGAGGCCGCGGAGGTCAGGTCCTGGCCGAGCTTTTGGCCGTAGCCAAAGGCGTTGGCAAACTGTACGAGCGTGTTTGCGCCAACTTCGTTTGCCACCTGGCCAAAGACGACGTTGGAGGACACGGCAAAGGCCTGCTGCAGGCTGATGGTGCCGTAGCTCTCGTTGGCATAGTTGGTGACCGGTGCGTTGCCGATGTCCATGGAGCCGGGCGCCTGGTAGGTGCTGGTAAGGCTGGCGGTACCGGTCTCGAGTGCCGCGGAAAGCGTAACGACCTTAAACGTTGAGCCCGGCGTGTACAGCGCGTCCATGGCGCGATTGTACATGGAGCCGTCCTCGCCGCCGCCCGTCTGCAGCAGGGCATCGATGTTGGTGTTGTCGTAGGTGGGCGAGCTGGCACATGCGAGCACCGCGCCGGTACGCGGGTCGATGACCACTACAGCGCCCTTAAAGCCCTTGAGCGCCTGCTCGGCAGCCGTCTGGATGCGCGAGTCGATGGTGAGCTTGGCGGTGTTGCCCGGCTGGGTCTGGCCCGCGAGCGACGCGATGGCGTTGTTCCAGCTGGAGTAGTCCTTAGAACCGGTGAGCGTGTCGTTCATGACGCTCTCGATGGCGGTGGTGCCATACTGCTGGCTCACGTAGCCAACCACGTGCGCTGCCAGGTTACCGTTGGGGTAGGAGCGTACGTAGGTGCCGTCCTCCTGCTGCAGCGACTCGGCCAGCGTCACGCCGTCGGACGTGATGATGGAGCCGCGCTGGATGTACTTGGAGCGGGCGATGGTGTGGTTGTTGGTCGGCATGTCCTGATAGTCCTTGGCCTTGATGACCTGGACATAGGTGAGGTTGCCGATAAGGATGGCGAACAGCGCCGTAAAGGCGAGCACCGCACGGGTTAGACGGTTGGCGAGCGCCACGCGGCCGAGCACACCGGATTCAGGCGTGTCGAGCAGGCGACGGCGCATGCGCGAGCCGACGGAATGGCTGCCGCTGCCGTAGGAAGACGAGGTGGCAAAGCGCGTGCCCGTCGGGGCGGCGGCAGATGCGACCTGATCATCGGTGATGGCGGCCATGGTGCCGGTGCCGGTAAGCTCGGCCTCGCGTCCGGTCGCCTCGTCACCGGCGCGCAGCAGGAGCGCGACGATGATAAAGCTCGCCAGCAGAGAGGAGCCGCCCTGGCTCATAAAGGGCAGGGTGACGCCGGTCAGCGGGATCAGGCGGGTAACGCCGCCTACGATCAAAAAGGCCTGGAAGCTGATGGCTGCCGTAAGGCCCGTGGCACTAAAGGCGACAAGGTCGGATTTAGCGCGGGCAGCCGTGGTGAGGCCACGCACGGCAAAGAGCATAAACAGGATGAGCACGGCGCCGCCGCCCAAAAGACCCATCTCTTCGCCGATGGCCGAGAAGATAAAGTCGGACTCGACGACAGGGATGTTGTTGGCCATGCCGTTGCCGATGCCAACACCGACCAGGCCGCCATCGGCGAGCGAGAAGAGCGACTGGACGATCTGGTAGCCCTGGCCCTGGGCGTCCTTAAACGGATCGACCCAAACCTGGAAACGAACCTGAACGTGCGATAGGAACTTGTAGGCGCCCACGGCTCCGACGGCTAAGAGCGCAAGGCCGATAACGACATACGAAAAGCGCCCCGTGGCAACGTAGAGCATCAGCAAGAAGATGGTGTAGAACAGCGCGGCCGAACCCAGGTCGCGTTCGAAGACGACGACGAGCAGGCACACACCCCACACGGCAAACAGCGGCAGCAGCAGTCGCAGGCGAGGGATCTTAAAGCCCAGGATCTTGCGGTTGGAGATGGAGAGCAGCTCGCGGTTCTCGGCCAGATACCCGGCCAGGAACAGCACGATAAAGACCTTGGCGAACTCGCCGGGCTGGATGGTAAAGCCCGCGATGCGAATCCAGAGCTTGGAGCCCGAGATCGTGGTGCCGATAAAGATGGGCAGCATCAGCAGGATGATGCCGATAATGCCAAAGGTGTACTTGTAGCGCATGACCACGTCGAGGTTTTTGACCAGTGCAAGCGTTCCCACCATGAGCGCCACCGAGACAAACAGGATGATGAGCTGTGAGATGGCGAGAGCGGGGGCGAGACGCGTCACGAACGTGATGCCGATGCCCGAAAGTATAAATACGATGGGCAGGATGGCGGGGTCGGCACCGGGCGCCAAGATGCGCACGGCAATGTGGGCCGCGGCAAAGGCGGCAAAGAGGCCGATCGGTACGGCGAGCGTCTCAAAGGAGATGGCAGCGCCCGCGGTGAGGACGTACATCGCATACAGCAGGATGACGGGGAACGCCGAGGCGATGAGCAAGAGCAGCTCGGTGTTGCGGCGACTCATAAGCGGCACTCCCTTTCTAATTCTTATCGGAGGCTTCGGCCTCGGCGGACTGTTCGGCGGTTTTCTCGGAATCTGATTCGGAGGTCGATCCCTGATTGGTGTTGTCGCGAATCGTTTGCGCGTCGATCACCTGGCGGGTCTGCTCCTCGTCGATCTGGTGGCGGTACTTGGATATCGTGTCCTGCGCATCGTCGACACTTGTTTGCGGAATACCCGCCTTGAGGCGGTTTTGCGTGTCTTCGGGCAGGTCGGATAGCTTGATGCTGGTTTCGCTTTCGAGCCAGTGGAGCTTGAGTCCGAGTGGCTTGCCGGGCAGGCCGCGCCAGACGGCGACATTGCCCTGGTAGGTACCCAGGTAGTACGAGCCGGTGACACCCGTGTAGGCCCAGATGCCAGCTGCCAGCACAAAGACGAGGGCCAGGATGGCGGCGATAGTAATGTTGCGGCGACGCACGCGCTGCGCCTCGCGCATAACGCCATCGTCAACCAGGTCAACGACAACTACGGTCACGTTGTCGTGGCCGCCGGCGGCAAGCGCCGCGTCCACCAGGTTGTCGACGCAGATTTGCGCGGTTGAGGACTGCGTGGCGATGTTCTCGATATCGCTATCGGGAATCATGCTCGAAAGGCCGTCGGAGCACAGGATCAGACGGTCGCCTTCCTCGATATGCAGAGTGAAGTGGTCGGCATACATAGCGGGGTCCGAGCCCAACGCGCGGGTGATGACCGAACGGTTGGGGTGGACGCGAGCCTCATCTGCCGTGATCTCGCCGGCGTCCACGAGCTCCTCCACGTAGGAGTGGTCGCGGGTCACGCGGATGAGCGTGCCCTCGTGGAGCAGGTAGGCGCGAGAGTCACCCACGTGGGCGATGGCGAGCGTGTCGTTTTCGATATAGGCGCAAGTGGCTGTGCAGCCCATGCCGGGCTTGCCCAGACCATTCAAGGCAGCCTCGATTACGGCGGCGTTGGCGGCCTCGACGGCTGCCGCCAGGCGTGCGGCGTCGGCAGACTGAGGAGCTGTCTTGGCGATGGTCTCGACAGCGATAGAAGAGGCCACCTCGCCGGCAGCGTGACCGCCCATGCCGTCGCATACGCAAAAGAGCGGCGACTGCACCAGGTAGGAATCCTCATTGTGCGGGCGCACGCAGCCAACGTCGGAGCGGGCGCCCCACATGAGTTGCGTGGTGGTGCCGGCATCATAGGTCGAGTCGGTCTCGATGCGCTCCTCGGTTAGGGGTTCAAAGCTCATGGTCGAGCCGGGGTCTTTGAGCTTGGCCTCAACGGCGGCAACGTCGATCTCTGCTGTGTCACCGGGAGAGACGGTGTCGGTCTCGGCGTTTGATTCGGAATCGCCGGTGTCCGGGGAGTCGGGCTCCTCGGATGCGCGGGCGGTCGACTCGTCATCTTGCGGGCTGACGTCTATAGGCTCGGGCGTCGCAAAGTGCGACGGCGCGGGCGTGTTTTGCGACTGGGCGGCGGGCTCGGCCACGGCATCGGACTCGCTTGCGGGCGCAGGCTGCGGGGTCTTGGGTGCAGGGCCGTCCTCGGGGGATGTCCCCGCCTCGGGCGCCGGCGTAGACGCGGGCGCAAACTCGGATGCCGGGGCTATGGGAAACGCCGGCGCGGCGGGCTCGGGTGCCGCAAACACCGCAGCGCTCTCGTTGATTGCCGCGGCGACGGGCTCTGCAAAGTGAGCCGGCGCCGGGGTTGCTTCGGGCGCTGTGGGCTGTTCCGCAGCATGTGCGCCGATGGGCGCTGCTGCGGCATCCTCTTCGTCCTCGTTATCGGCGAGATCCGAAATATCATGCGTTACATGCGAAAGAGGCAGGGAGAACACGGTGTCCTCGGGCTCCACGGGTGCGGAGCCCGCCGGAGCGGCGTGGGCCGGTGCAGCTACGGCGGCAGCCGGTGCCTCGGTTATGGTTGCGGACTTGTTCTCCTCGTCGATCATCGACGGTTCACCTTCATGACCACGTCGCCAATCTGGACTTCGTCGCCCTCACGCAGCGTCGCGGGCTCCACGAGCTGGCGGCCGTTGACGAGCGTGCCGTTAAGCGAGTTGAGGTCCTCGATGATGAGCGCCGGGCCCTGCAGCGAAAAGCGCGCATGCGAGGCCGAGACGAACGGTTCGTTGATGCAGATGTCCGAAGATGGCGAGCGACCGACGATGACGGGGCCGAGCATGTCTACGTGGATGCCGCGGATGCCGCGCGGACCCTTGTCCACATCGATCGTCCAAATAGCCGAGTCGCGGCGCTGTCCGCGCACAAGTCCCACGCCGGTCTTCATGACGGCGAACAGGAAGATATAGAGCAGGGCGACCAGGACGATGCGGCCTGCAAAAAGGACGATATCGATGTTCATAAGCGACTATCCCCTAAATTCAAAGGTGCTCAGGCCAAACGTCAGCAGATCGCCGTTGCGCAGCGGGCAGCGCGTAATGCGGCGGTTGTTGACGAGCGTGCCGTTGGTGGAATTGAGGTCCTCGATCGACCAATCCGAGCCCGTAAAGGTGAGCTGGGCGTGGCGGCGCGACACGTTGGGGTCGCGCAGGGCAATGTCGGAAACTGAGCGCTCGCGACCGATGGTCACCTGTGCGGAGGTGATGCTATGGCTCTCGCCGCTCACGACGTCGACGAGCTGGGCGAGCGGGCGCTGCGGGGCGCGAGTGCTCGCCATGTTGGAGGCGATGCCGGCTGCGGCGCCTAGGCCCACGGCGGCACCGGTCGCGGCGGCTCCGCCCATGCCGGCAAGCGCGTCGCGCGAGACGGTCTGCGGCACCGGGATGGGTGCTGCGGCGGGGTCGGGGACGCTAGGCGCGAAGGGGTCTGCCACGGCAAGCGGGTCGGGAGCGGCGGCGCGAGGCGTCGGCTGCTGCTGGGGCATGGCGGCGGGGCGCTGCTGCTGCGGGGCAGCAAACTGCTGCTGGCCGGCGCGCGGGGCGCTGGCGGCACGGCTTGCCGCGGAGTTGTTCTGGCCCAGGCCGTTTTGGTAGGCGCGCTCTTCCTCGTACAGGCGACCGAGCGTGGGGGCATCGACGTTCTCGGCAAAGACCGAGAACTTGCCGCCGCGCAGCTGCGGGTCGATCATAAAGCGAACGAGGGGCTCGCCGACAAAGACGTAGCGGCGCTTTTCGGCCTGCGCTTTCACAAACTCGCGGACCTCGCGCGAAAGCTCGGGGTAGAACGGGGCGAGCATGGGATCGTCGTCGGCGGCGATAAGGATGGTATAGAGTGCCGGCGCCGTGTTGACGCCGTTGATCACCAGAGTCTGATCCTCCATGTCGCGAGCGGCCTGCTTGGCAAGCTTCTTAAAGGAGAACGGGGCACGGGTGGCACCGAAGATGCCGGCCACGTGGTCCTCGAAGATGTTCAGGAAGTTCACGAAAGATCACTCTCCGTATAGGTTCTTTGGTATCCGAGCAAATATAGGCATATCCCAACGATTATAGAGGATAGGATTCCCGCAACCGCCGCCTTGGCGATGACCGCGGCTGCAAGGCTGGCAATTTCCATATGGTGTGCAAGACAGGACGCCGCTGCGCAGCCGATGCCGGTGACAGCGATGGCGGCGATTGCGGCAAGGTTTGAGCCCTGATCGGCACGCTTGGCATGAGCATTGAGCAGCGCGGATGACGCTGCGGCAGTTGCCGCGACCAGCACAAAGGCAGCCCAAAGGAGCGGGTCTCCCAGCGCTGCGGCAACGTTACCGAGCCCCAGCACGCCTCCGGCTGAAAGCGCGACCGTGGCCAGACGGGCAAAAAGCGCGCCCATGCCCGTTGCCGCGGCGGCGCTTGCCGGGCCGAGCCAAAATGACGCGACGCCGGCGGCGACCCCAGCTGCCAGGAAGGTATTGCCGGTCAGACAGCCAAGCGCGAGTGCACAGGTGAGCGCGGCGCTCGCGGCAGCCTCGGTGCGACCCCAGGCGATCCACCAACCGGACATGGCGGCGGCAAAGATCACCGCGACGGGCAGCATCGACAGGATGCCCTGTGCCTGCATGGTGGCGTTGGCCATGAGCACCAAAAAGCCCACAGCCGAGATGGCCGAGCCAATCTGGGGGGCCAGGCCAGCCGCCGCTCCGATCGCGATGGCCGCAATGACCAGGCCGGGAAGCGCCGCGACCCCGGTCGTTTGCATCAGCAAAAAGCTAAAGGTGCCGCACGTTAGTGCCGAGATAGTGCGCATGGTGTAGTCGCGCGCATGGCTCCAGCGCGTGCCCGCCCAGCCGAGTGCGGGGTCGACCTCGATGGCGTCGTCCTCGTAGTGCGACGGCTCGATATCGTCGAGCTCCTGCTCGTCATCCGAAAGTTCGCCAACCATTTGCTCCAGGCTGCGACGGCCTTCGCGCACGCTGCCCAGACCGGCAAGGAGCTGGTCGCAAAATGCCTCGATGCTGTTGGAGCGGTCCTGCGGCATGGGGGAGAGCGCGCTCATGAGCGCGGCCTCGGCTCCCGGGGGAAAGTGTGGTATCAGCTCGCTGGGATAGGTGGCGCCGCCGATGATGCGGCCGAGCGAGTCGGCGGGCGTGGCCGCCATAAAGGGAGCGCTGCCGCACAGGCTCTCGTAGATCACACAGGCGAGGGCAAAGACATCGGCGCGCTCGTCGACCGTGCCGGTCTCGATATCGAGCTGCTCGGGCGGCATGTAGCCGATGGTGCCGCCGCGTGAGCCGCCAAAGCCGCCGGCGGACGACAGTCGCGCCATGCCAAAGTCGGTGAGCTTTACATTGCCCGAGTGGTCGATGAGCACGTTGGCGGGCTTAATGTCCAGATGGAGTACGCCATTACTATGGGCGAAGGTGAGCGCCTGGCCCAGGGCATCGGCAATGGCCGCGGCCTCGTCAAAGGTAAGTGAGTGGCCGTCCACGCGGTGCAAAAACTCGGCCAGCGACATGCCATCGACATATTCCATAACCAGGTAGGCATAGGCGGTGTCGTGCGTAAAGTCGATGACCTGCACGATATTGGGATGTTGAAGCATGGCGGCAGTGTGCGCCTCGCGCAGGACATCCATGATGTCGCTGGCGGGCATGCCGGCACCGTTGATAAGGGGGATGCGCTTAATGGCGACGCGGCGGCGCAGGTGCGTGTCGCGGCAGATCTCGATGGAGCCAAAACCGCCGGTCGCAAGTGTCTCGAGCGGCTGGTACCGCTTGAGCAGCTCGCGAGAGCTGGTGCCCTCCAAGGGAACGTCCGGCGAGAACCGGGCGGTATGTTGCGAGAAAAGCGGCATGGCCAACCCTCGTGCGTTTAAAGTTCGTTTGCGAGCGGCGGGCGCGGAGCCGAGCCGTTCGCGGTGGCATAGATGCTGCTAGTGTAGCACGCTCGGGTGCATGGGGAGGATAGCGGGATGCGAGGTTGCCTGTCTGGCTTGGCCTTAGCGCTTCTTCTTGTTCTTCTTCTGCTTGCGTTGCTTGCCCTTGGTCTCCTGGGGCTTGTCGCCCTGCTTGGCCTCGGCGGCGGCCTTCTCGGCCTTCATTTTCTTCTTCTTGGTCTCGATGCGGAGTTTTTTGTTGATGCGCGCCTTGAGGAAGGGACCGAACTGCTCGGCATCGCCGCGGACAAAGGTGTCCTTAGGGATCGTCACGCCCTGGTCGGCGAACATGGCCACAAAGATGCGCTCGCCGTCGAGCACGTGGTCGAGCTTCTCAAACGGGAAGAACTGCGACTTGCCGCTCTTGCCCCAGACCATCAGGCCGTCCTCGTTGGCGGCGACGCGGCGATAGCGGCCACCCATGGACTCGTCGGCCTCGACGGCGTCGATAAAGTCGCGGGCGAGGGTGTGGTGCAGGTTTTTGCTCCACCAGGCTAAAAAGGCGCTGAATACGATTAGGACGACGCCAAACTTGATCCAGCTGCCGCCGGCCACCAGCATGCCGATGCCGATGAGCGCGGCAATTGCCGCGGCGACATACAGCGAGCCGCGACGCCTGGGCGAGGCGACCAGGCGGGCGAAGTCGGTGACCAGGTCGTTTTCGTACTGGTACTCGTTGAGGTACAGGATGCCGTCGTCGGCTGCGGCCTGCTCCTCGAGCGCGACCTCGACCTGGTCGGCTGCTTCGGAGGGAACGAGGTTGCTCTCTGCGTCTGCCATGCTCTTTGGACTCCTATCGCGGCGGGCTCGCCGTACGGGTTATTATGGAATGCAGTATGCCGTGCGACCGCATGGCCGCCGCGGCAACAAAACTCAGTATACCCGGGGGAGCACCCATGGAATCGTTGTACCGAAAGTATCGCCCGCTCACCTTCGACTCCGTGGTGGGCCAGCAACATATCGTCTCGACGCTCGAGCACGCCATCACCGAGGGGCGCCTGTCCCACGCCTACCTGTTCTGCGGACCGCGCGGCACGGGCAAGACCACCATGGCGCGCATTCTGGCCAAGGCTCTGCTGTGCCGCAATGCCGAGGCGGCGCGCGCCGAGGGTGCAAGCGGCTGCATGCCCGACGGTACTTGCGAGGAGTGCGAGCTCATTGCCGAGGGTAACCACCCCGATGTTTACGAGCTCGATGCCGCCTCCCGCACAGGCGTGGACAATGTGCGCGAGGAAATTATCAACTCCGTCAACTTTGCCCCGGTGCGCGGCAAGTACAAGATTTATATCATCGACGAGGTCCACATGCTCACGACGGCGGCGTTCAACGCGCTGCTCAAGACGCTTGAGGAGCCGCCGGCGCACGTGATCTTTGTGCTGTGCACCACCGACCCGCAAAAGATTCTGGAGACCATCCTCTCGCGCTGCCAGCGTTTCGATTTCCATCGCATCGGCAACGAGGATATTGAGCATCGTCTGGCATACGTGTGCGAGCAGGAGGGCTTCGATTACGACGACGAGGCGCTGGCTATCGTGGCGCGCCATGCCAAGGGCGGCATGCGCGACGCGTTGTCCACGCTGGAGCAGCTGAGCGTCTTTGGCAACGGTTCTGTGCATGCGGACGACGCCCGCTCGCTTTTAGGCGAGGTTTCGGACCAGATCCTGGGCGAGTTTGCCCGCGCCATCGCCGAGCGTGATGTCGCCGAGCTATATGGACTGATTCGTGCGCAGGTCGAGGAAGGAAACGACCTGCTGGAGCTGACGCGCGACCTGGTGGCGCACGTGCGCGACGTGTATGTTGCCTGCGTTGCCGGTGCCCGTGCCGAGTTGTTTGAGGGCGGTGCTGAGCAGGCCGAGGCGCTTGCTGCCGAGGCCGCTGCCTTTGGCGAGCATCCTGCCGACCGCCTGGCCCGTGTACTGACGGTGCTCGACGATGCCGCACTGGAGATGAGGGGCGCGAGCGACGTGCGCCTGGTGCTCGAGATTGCCTGCACGCGTCTGGCACGTCCCGAGGCTGATTTAACGATTGAGGCATTGGCCGAGCGCGTGGCGCGTCTGGAGGCCATGGTTGCCAACGGCGCCGTGCCGGCGAGCGTGGCTGCTGCTCAGGCCGCCGCGCCTGCAGCATCCGTACCCGCTGCTGCCCAACAGCCGACGCTCATTTCGGGCGCTCGTGCTGCCACTCCGGCGGCATCCGCTGCCCCCGCTGCTACGTTCGCGCGCCAGGGAGGTATGCCTTGGGACCGTGGTGCTGCTGTTCCGACTGCCCAGCCTGCGCCCCGTTCTGCGTCCGTGTCAGCTTCCAAGCCTGCAGCGCCTGCGCCTCAGCCTGCGCCGGCTCCGACGCCTCAGCCCGTTGCGGCCCCCGCGCCTGCCACCGCTCCGGCACCTAAGCCCCAGTCCAACAATGCCGCCCAGGTTGCCGCCGCCGGTGCTGCCGAGACCCCCGCGGTCGAGGACGCCGGCGAGCTCCAGCGCAAATGGGCCGAGGTCGTCGAGCGCGTCAAGGCTCGTCAGGCCTCCTACGCAGGGCTTTTGCTCAACGCCCGCGCCACGGCCGACGACGGCTCCAAGCTCACGGTCTCGTTCCCCGCGGGTTCGACTTTTGCCATTAAGATGCTCGGTCGCGCCGATACGCAGTCGGTGGTCCTGCCGACGGTCTGCGCGGTCTTCGGTCGTCGTACCGTCGACTATGTCCTGGATGGGGGTGGCACGCCGGCTCCTCAACATGAGGAGCATTCTCCATCTGCACGGGCTGCGGCATCTGCGGACCCGCAACCCGTGTCCTCGGCGGCCCCTGCATTCTCGAGCGCCAGCGCGTCGCAGCGGCAAACGGCACCGGTAGCGGCATCGACCCCGTCGGCGCCTAAGCCCGCGGCGCCCAAACCGGCTGCTCCGACACCCGCGCCCAAGCCCGCCTCGCCCGCGCCCAAGTCGTCTGACCTGGGCAAAGCACCCTGGCTACGCTCCGACAACCCCGCCGGCGCTCCTGCCACGGGTAAGCTCCCGACTGAGCCTGCACCCCGTGCGCCCGAGCGCGCGTCCGCCCCCAAGGCTCAGCCTGCCGCGCCGTGGGAATCCGAGCAGGTGCCCTACGACGACGCCATGGTCGGCGGCTTCGCTGGCGATGCGAGCGGTGACGATCTTCCTCCGTTCGACGTGCCGGGTGCGACGCCCGCGCCCAAGTCCGCTGTAGCTGCTCCCAAAGAGGAGGACGCTCCTGCAGCTCCCTGGGAGTCCAACCCCGGCGCCGGCAGCCCCTTCGGCCGCCAGGGCGCAGCCCCGAGCATCCCGCAGACCGAGGACGAGGCCAAAGACCTCATCCGCAGCGTCTTCGGTCAGGCCACCATCTTCAAGCCGGTGGAGTAGCTGCGCAGGCGGGTATACTGCTCAAGAAGAGAACCCTTTGTCCGGGCGCATCTGTATTTCGGACATGTACAACGTGGTGCCGCGTATATCGCATTCGAGCAGACAGGTGCGTGACGGTCGGCCTAGGATGCTGAGGTCGATACGATACGCCGCATAGCTGTCCGTGTTCTCGACTTGCTCGGCGTTGAGGGTTGCTCCGATTGTCAAGAAAGCGCCTGGTTCGGCATTGACAATCTTGGAGTCCTTTATCTTGACCTTGAACTCTTGGTAGAGGGACGGGCTGTTGTAGTAAATGGTTCGGGTTCCATCGGTGCACTCATCGGTCGCTTCCCATTTGACGGTGGGCTGGTCCGAGCTGGCTACCAGCAGTTCTGCTCCAAAGGCTATAGCATGGGTGATGACAACCAGCAATGCCCAGCCGACAAAGAGATAGAGAACCACATATGCAACGGGGTGTTTTGAGCGGATGTTTTGGAGCGCGTCGGGGGCGTTCATGGGGTACCTCCAAATTGCTATCTATAGCAATCAAATTATACCCCACCGCCATGTGCGCCGCCTCGAGTAGTGGCTCGGCATTTAGCCATTTAGTGGGACGCATAAAATGTCGGATTCCGGCTCTACAAGATTTAGCTTTCAATATTATGCAGATGCGAATTATTCAACTTTGCATAATTTTTTGGGTGCGGCTTGCACTCCAGGACATGTATATCGACTGAGGTAGCGTGACCGCCCCGCTCGCTGGCCGCGCGCCGTGGTACGATTTTTGAGTTTGAAAGTTCCGCCGTGCTCCGGCTGCCCTTGCAGCTCGGCGTGCGGCCGCACGTAAAGGAGCCATCATGGCCGGTATGAACATGCAGCAGATGATGAAGCAGGCCCGCAAGATGCAGGAGCAGCTTGCCGCCGCGCAGGAGAACCTCAAGTCCCAGACCGTCGACGCCTCTGCCGGCGGCGGCATGGTCAAGGTGACCGTTAACGGCGAGATGGAGCTCGTCAACCTCACCATCGATCCCGATGCTCTCGATCCCGAGGACGTCGATATGCTGCAGGATATGATCATGGCTGCCGTCAACGAGGCCGTCCGCGGCGTCAACGAGCTCGCCAACAAGCAGATGGGCGCCATCACCGGCGGCCTCAACATCCCGGGCATGCCGTTCTAAGACACGCATATATATGAGTGCGAATCACAGTCTGCAAAAACTGCTCGATGAGCTGGGCCGTCTGCCGGGCATTGGTCCCAAGTCGGCCCAGCGCATCGCCTATTACCTGCTCGAGGCCGATGCCGAGGAGGCCCGCCGCCTGGCCGAGGCCATCCTGGAGGTCAAGCAGGAGGTCCACTTTTGCAGCCGTTGCTTTAACTACGCCACGGCCGACGAGTGCTCCGTCTGCCAGGACCCGATGCGCGATACCACTCGCATTTGCGTGGTGGGCGAGCCGCGCGACGTCCAGGCAATCGAGCGCACGGGCAGCTACCATGGCCTGTACCATGTGCTGGGCGGCGTGATCAGCCCCATGGACAAGATTGGTCCCGAGCAGTTGCACATCCGCGAGCTGCTGGCGCGTCTGGGCCACGAGGATATCCATGAGGTCATCATCGCCACCAACCCCAACATCGAGGGCGAAACCACGGCGAGCTACCTGGCCCGCACTATCAAGCCGCTGGGCGTCGAGGTGTCGCGTCTGGCGAGCGGCCTGCCCGTGGGCGGCGACCTGGAGTATGCCGACGAGCTTACGCTTGGCCGCGCCATTGAGGCCCGTCGCGCGATTTAGGTGGCGAGCCTGCTCCTGCCGTATGTTTTCCTCGCGACGCACGGGGTAGTCATAATTTCCCCGTGCGACTGTGAGTTTGTTGTGCAACAAAGATGCTTCGTATCCGCTTATCGCATGGATGCTTCCGCTCGCATCCTTAATTTGCCCATTCGTTGCGCAACCTTTTGGGTTCGCTGATACACTCAAATATGGATTTGAATGAATGCGCCGCTTCTGAGCGGCGTGTTTTTGTTCAAGACTTTAGTCTGCTGGCCGCGCAGCGGCCAGCTTTAAACCACCCGCTACGCGGGTGGAGACGAACGGCTTTACAAAGCCACCCCTCCGACCGATATTGACGATTGTTCAGGCCGTCAAGAATTCGAGTCGAAGGG